>JAXJYN010000068.1:0-34102 GCA_036306965.1 Acutalibacteraceae bacterium | reverse complement strand
CTTCTTAATATCATTGATGATTTCTTTAACCTTAGGGTCAGTTTCCATATTTTTCTGAACCAGCTGAAGTGGCAAAGCCAACCTTGCCTAAAAAGCTAAAGAAAGTATAAGAAAGTTAAATAATAAAATTATTGACCGCTTTGAAGATTCTTCTTAATATCATTTATGATTTCTTTAACCTTAGGGTCAGTTTCCATATTTTTCTCAACCTGCTGGCAAGTGTAGACAATAGTAGAATGATGTCTGCCGTTAAAAGCGGCACCAATTTGTTCCATAGACATATTGGTTATATCTTTTACCATATAAATAGCAATCTGCCTTGCTTTTGACAGGTTTGCACGTCTGTTTGATGATTTGATTTCATCAGGTGTAACATTAAATGTTCTTGCCACTTCTTCTACTATTGAATCAAGAGATATTTCTACAGTTACATCTTCACTTTGCAGTTCTGCAATAACCTCATGTGCCATTTTTATGCTTATTTTTTCATTATTAAGCAGATTTTTTGCGTGAAGCTTTTTTACAGCACCTTCAAGTTTTCTAATATTTGTTTTTATCTTAGTTGCAATAAGTTCACTAATATTATAGGGTATTTCTATATTTAGCTGTTCTGCCTTCTTATTTATAATTGTAATTCTTGTTTCAATATCAGGTGGCTGAATATCTGCAAGCAAACCCCACTCAAAACGAGATTTTAATCTGTCCTCAAGAGTTTTCATTTCTTTTGGTGGAACATCAGATGTAAATACTATTTGCTTTCTTGCTTCATATAAAGTATTGAATGTATGGAAGAATTCTTCCTGAGTTGCCTCTTTACCTGCAATAAATTGAATATCGTCCACCAGAAGTACATCTACTGTACGATATTTATCACGAAATTTATCAGCTGTTTTTTTACTCAAAGATTCAATAAGCTCGTTTGTAAAATCTTCACCTTTAACATAGATAATTTTCTTTTCAGGTGAATTTTTTGCTATTGTATCTTTTATAGCATATAGCAAGTGAGTTTTTCCAAGTCCTGAATTTCCATAAATGAAGAGTGGATTCTGAACTTCAGCTCCGGCAGGGTCTTTTGCAACAGCTAAAGATGCTTTATATGCAAGCTCGTTTGATCTTCCCACAACATAGGTATCAAAGGTATACTCATCACCATATTTATCATTTTGTTGGGTAGATTCTTCAGTTTCTTTTTTTGCAGGTTCTTCTTGTACTTCTTCTCCTGCAACTTCTATTACAAAATCAAACTCTTTTCCAAAAACTTCTATTGCCGCAAGTTTTAAAATTTCCAGATAGCTGTTTTCTATTACCGTTTTATTTAGTTTGTTGGGTACAGAAAGTACAATACGCCCTGTTTCAAAATCCAATCCTATAGGCTGAATTTTTTTTATCCACGCATTGTAGGCTACATCAGAAATAGCTTTTTTCCCGTTATCTCTCTTGTTTTTAAGGTAGTCACATATAACGTCCCATGCCTCGTTAAACGTATCCAAATATTCCACCTCTTCGCTTAAATTTATTCTTACTTAATATCTGATTTATTTTATCATATTTTGAAACCTATTTCAAACATTTTTTATATTTTTTGAGAAAATGAAAAAGGGTTTATTGATTAAATTTTTGTGCAAATTCTTATATACATTATAATGTAAAAAATTTTAAATTTATTACTATATCTAGTTGAATTGAAATTTTGTTATATTTGACGCAAAAAAATTAGAAAAATCTTATTGACGGATTAATAAAATTAAGATATAATGCTAAATTGCAAGGTTAATATCCGAAAGGAGGATTTTCGATGCTTAGAACATATCAACCTAAGAAGCTCCACAGAAAAAAGGAGCATGGCTTCAGAAAGAGAATGTCTGATAAGAACGGACGTAAAGTACTAGCTCGCAGAAGAGCTAAAGGTAGAAAAAGGTTGTCTTACTAAAAATTAAGACCACTGAAAGGTGGTCTTTGTTTTTATGTAAAACTAAAGCCTTAATTTATTGCTTTGCTTTTAACGGGATGATATTATGGAAATAGTTACATTAAAAGAAAACAGGGATTTTCGCAGAGTATATACAAAAGGAAAATCTTATGTTACACCACTTCTTGTTGTTTATGTGCTTAAGCAAAAGCATAACGGTTTAAGAATTGGTATTACTACCGGTAAGAAAATCGGCAAAGCAGTACAACGTAACAGGGCAAGACGTATTGTAATGGCTGCTTATAGAGAGCTTTATCCTGAGCTGAAAAGCGGATATGATATTGTTTTTGTTGCCCGAGGACGTACACCATATGTAAAAAGTACGGATATTTTACGTTGTATGAAAAAACAGCTAAAAAAGGCGGGAGTTATAATATGAAACGCCCGCTAATTTGGCTGATTAAGTTCTATATGAAAAATATTTCACCAAACACACCGCCAAGCTGTAAATTTACTCCTACTTGTTCACGATACGGACTGGAGGCTATTGAGAGATTTGGAGCATTCAAGGGCGGTTTTTTGACTTTATGGAGGATATTAAGATGTAATCCTTTTTCAAAGGGTGGATATGACCCTGTTCCTCAAAAAAAAGAAAAAAGGTGATGTTTTTACTTAAAACGGAGAGGAAGCGAAAAGTTTGGATATATTTAATTTCATAGGTAGTTTATTTGGATATGTCCTATGGTTTTTTTACAGTATATTTAATAATTATGGTGTAGCCATTATATTATTTACAATTGTTGTTAAGCTTGTTTTATTTCCAATGTCTATAAAACAACAAAAATCTATGGCAACTACTGCAAGATTATCTAAAAAACAGCAGGATATAAGACAAAAGTATGCAAATGACACTACTAAGATGAATGAAGAGCTTCAAAAGCTCTATGAAAAAGAGGGTGGTATGCAGTCTACCGGCTGTTTATCAATGTTTGTTCCTTTATTGATTCTTATGGGTGTATATTATGCAGTTGTAAGTCCTCTTACAAATACACTGCATATGAATAGTGATGTAGTAACTAATGCACTTGATAATCTGACAGTAATGCCAGGTATAGGTACTCAGTTTACTACAATATATGGACAACTTGAGATTGTTAATATTGCAACACAATCCGGTGGAGAATTGTTTTTAACTCAATTCTTTGGTCCAGAAGAAATTACAAATATTGCAAATTATGCACAAAGCTTTAATTTCTTAGGTTTAAATCTGTTAGGAAAGCCAAATGATGGTTTTTCAATTTTATGGTTAATTCCTGCATTGTGTTTAATAACATCACTAGGAACACAATTATTTACAATGAAAATTCAAGGCACACTTAAGCAACAACAAGGCTGTATGATGGTAATGTTCCTGATTATGCCAGTGTTCAGTGCTTACATTGCTTATACAGTTCCTGCTGCTGTAGGTTTTTACTGGATTATTTCAACTATTACAAGCTTTTTACAGACACTTATTTTGCAGAATTTCTATAGTGTAAACCATATGATTGCAAAACAAGAGGCTCAAAGAGTAGAGCTTTTAAGATTACAAGAGAAAAACGTAGCTTATTCTTATAATCCTCGCAAGAGAATTAGTGAAAATAATAATAGTTCAAAAAACAAGAAGAAGAAAAAGTAAGTTTGAGGTGTAAAAGTAATGATTAGAGAAGCTATTGGTATTGGCGAAACAGAGGAACTTGCCAAGGAAGATGCTCTTCATCAGTTAGGTTTGAAAAATGATGATGGAGTAGAATTTGAAGTTATCAAAAAAGCGGAAAAGAAAAAATTTGGTATTTTCGGAGGAAGTCCTGCAAAGGTTAAAGCTGTTTATGATGTTTCTGATGAAGATTTTGTTGCAGAAACAAAAGAAAATGTGGCTGAAGAAGTAGTTGCTCCCGTAGTAAATGAGGAGATTGTTCCTGTAGTTGCTGAAACAGCTTCAGCTGAAGCAACAGAGGTTTCTATAATTGAAAATGAAACTACAGTAAATACTGATTATGAGCCTGCAAAAGAGGCAAAGGCTTATGTTGAGAGAGTTCTTAAAGCTATGGGACTGGACGAGATTGTTGTTGAAATGACAGAGGGTGAAAATTCAGCAGAAATCAATCTTTCAGGTGAACAGGTTGGTGCTGTAATAGGCAGACGTGGCGAAACACTAGACTCACTACAATATCTTGCAGGTTTGGTTGCAAACCATGTTGGCAATTCATATTTTAGAATTACAATAAATACAGGTAACTACAGAGAAAAAAGAGAAAAGACTCTTGAAATTCTTGGTAGAAAGCTTGCTTTCAAAGTTCTTAAAACAGGAAAGAATGTTTCACTTGAGCCAATGAATCCTTATGAAAGAAGAATTATACATACTGCTGTTCAAAAGGTTAATGGTGCAATTTCATGGTCTGAGGGTGAAGTTATAAACAGACACGTTGTTATTGGTCTTGACCCTGAATATAAGAGAACATACCGTAAAAATAATTACAATAACAGAGGCGGTAGAAAAAATTACAACAATGGTTATGACAGAAAGAAAAACTATAACAATAACCAAAGAAGAAATGACAATACTAATACTGCTAAAGTTGAAAGAGCACCTAAGAATGAGGGCGGAGATTTCTCACTTTATGGTAGAGTAGATACTAAAAAATAATCAGTAATTCTTAGCCGTTCCGATGTTTTAATATTGGAACGGCTAATTTTTAATGTTTTTTATTAATATTTATATTTAATCGAGTTTAGATGAATGATAATAAAAGTCATTAATAATTTTATCTATAAGGTGGAAAACAGAATGATTAAAAATACAATAGCTGCAATATCTACAGCAAACGGACCTGGAGGAATAGGTGTTATAAGAATCTCCGGTGAAGATGCCTTTATTATAGGTGATAAGATTTTTAAAGGAATAGGAAATAAAAAAATATCAGATATGAAAGGTTATACAGCTGCATATGGAGATGTATATGACGGAAATGAAAAAATAGATGAGGCTGTTGTAACAGTTTTTAAAGCACCTCACAGCTATACAGGTGAAAATGTACTTGAAATTTCCTGTCATGGCGGTATGTATATTACAAAGCAGGTTTTGCGTTCAGTTATAAACAGTGGTGCTGTACCGGCACAAGCAGGTGAATTTACTCAGCGAGCATTTTTAAACGGAAAAATGGATTTATCAAAAGCAGAAGCTGTTATGGATATAATTTCTGCCAAAGGTAAAACTGAAGCAAGAGCTGCACTTGCTTGTATGGAAGGAAAAATCAGTAAGGAAATTTTTAAGATAAATGATATCCTCGTACACTCAGCAGCACATCTCTCAGCCTGGGCAGATTATCCTGAGGAAGATATTCCACAGGTCGATAATGAAAATCTGAAAAACAGCCTTGTAACTGCAAAGGGTATGATAGAAAATTTGCTTAAAAATTATGATGCAGGTATGGTACTGAAAAGAGGAGTTGATACCATAATTGTAGGTAAACCAAATGTGGGCAAATCTACACTTATGAATCAACTGACAGGTTATGAAAAATCTATTGTTACAAATATTCCCGGTACAACAAGAGATATTATTGAAGAAACAGTTGTATTGGGAGATGTTACATTGAATCTTTCAGATACAGCAGGCTTGCGTGATACAGATAATATTGTTGAGAAAATCGGTGTGGAACGTGCCAGAAAAAAGATAGAAACCAGTGGTTTGGTACTTGCTGTATTTGATGCAACTGATAATTTAAATGATGAGGATATTAATTTATTAAAAACTATAAGTGAATTGCCGTCTGTTGCTATTATTAATAAAACTGATGAAGAAGCAATTATAGATATAGAATATATTAAATCTCAGATTGAAAATGTTGTTTATATATCAGCGAAAAATGGAGAGGGTATAGAAGATTTAGTGTCTGCGATAGAAAAAATTACAGGAACAGCAAATTTTGACCCATCCGTAGCTACGCTTGCAAATGAAAGGCAACGTGGTTGTGCTGTAAAAGCATTAGAAGCGATAGATGAAGCTATTAATTCTATTGATATAGGATTTACATTAGATGCTACAACTGTTTCTATTGAAGACGCTATACAAAATATTCTGGAAATAACAGGAGAAAGAGCAAGCGAAGTAGTTGTGCATAATGTATTTGCGCAATTTTGTGTTGGTAAGTAAGTTATGTACGAAATTATAGGTAAAGAGGTTACTGTTACAGTAGACAGACCTTTGGGGACTTTTCACCCAAAACATTCTGATATCTATTATTCTGTTAATTATGGATATATAAAAGGAATTATGGCACCTGACGGTGAAGAACAGGACGCATATATTTTAGGTATAGATGAACCGGTTGAACAGTTTACAGGTGTTGTTATAGCTATTGTTAACAGGAAAAATGATGTTGAAGATAAATGGATAGTTGCACCATATGGTGTAGCTTTTACAAAAGAAGAAATTATAAAAATGATTTACTTTCAGGAAAAGTATTTTTTATCAGAAATTATTATGAAAGAAAATGAAAGCAGGGAGAAATGATATGAGCTTTTTTGCAGGAAAATTTGATGTTGCTGTAATTGGTGCAGGCCATGCAGGAATAGAAGCTGCACTTGCATCTGCAAGACTAGGTTGTAATACAGTTGCATTTACAATTAATATGGATGCTGTGGGAAATTGTCCTTGTAATCCGTCAATAGGTGGAACAGCAAAAGGTCATCTGGTAAGAGAAATTGATGCCATAGGCGGAGAAATGGGTAAAACTGCTGATGAAAGTTTACTTCAAATGAGAATGTTAAACAGAGGTAAAGGACCTGCAGTACATTCATTACGTGCCCAGATTGACAGACGTAAATACAGTGACATTATGAAACATAAAATGGAGCTACAGAAAAATCTTCAGGTACACCAAGCTGAAATAGTAAGTATTAAAAAGGGTAATAATAGTTGGCTACTTGAAACAAGATTGAAAGCAGAATACGAGTGTAAAGCTGTGATTATTGCAACAGGTACATTTTTAGGTGGCAGAGTTTATGTTGGAGATGTATCTTACGAAAGTGGCCCTGACGGAATTTTTCCTGCCTCTTTTTTAGGACAATCATTAAAAGATTTAGGACTATCCTTGCGTAGGTTTAAAACAGGAACACCGGCAAGAGTTCTTAAAAGAAGTATAAATTTTTCTGAGCTTGAGGAACAGCCCGGAGATGAACCTGTAGTACCATTTTCATATGACACTTTAGAGCCTTTAGAAAATAAAATTAAATGTCATATAAGCTGGACAAATGATAAAACAAAGAAGATTATTCTTGATAATATTCATCGTTCACCTTTATATGGAGGATTGATTGAAGGTGTGGGACCAAGATATTGTCCAAGTATCGAGGATAAAATAGTTCGATTTTCAGATAAACCAAGACATCAGCTATTTATTGAGCCTTGTGGTATGAATACAGAAGAAATGTATTTACAAGGAATGTCATCATCGTTACCAGAAGATGTTCAGATTGACTTTTATCATTCTATTAAGGGTCTTGAAAATGCTGTTGTTATGCGTCCGGCTTATGCTATTGAATATGATTGTGTTGACCCTACAATGATGAAAAGTACATTAGAGTTTGAGGATTTTCCTTGTTTATATGGTGCAGGTCAGTTTAATGGCAGTTCAGGTTATGAAGAAGCAGCAGCACAAGGTTTAATAGCTGGCATAAATGCAGCACTTAAAGTACAAGGAAAAGAGCCGTTTATATTGGACAGAACATCATCATATATTGGAACTTTGATTGATGATTTAATTACAAAGGGTGCAGATGACCCATACAGAATGATGACCTCACGTTCTGAATATCGCCTTGTTTTACGTCAGGACAATGCAGATGAAAGGCTTACACCATTTGGAAGAAAGATTGGTTTAATTTCTGACGATAGATGGAACAGGTTTGTTATAAAACAGGAACAGAAAAAAGAAGAAATAAAAAGACTTAAAAGTACAGTAATATCTCCAAGTGATAAAGTTAATGAAATACTTGTTTCACGTGAAACATCACCGATAACAACGGGAGTAAGATTGATTGATCTTATGAAGCGACCTCAACTTAATTATGAAGTTCTTACACCAATAGATACCACAAGACCATTGCTTGATGCTAATGTTTTGGAACAGGTTGAAATTGATGTAAAATATGAGGGTTATATTAAACGTCAGTCTGAACAAATAGCTAAAATGAGAAAGCTTGAGGAAAAGAAGCTTCCTAGAATAGATTTTTCAGAGATTATAGGTTTAAGATTAGAGGCAATAGAAAAACTAAACAAAGTTAAGCCTGAAAATATAGGTCAGGCATCAAGAATAAGTGGTGTAAGTCCTGCGGATATTTCTGTACTGCTTATTTGGTTAGCTCAGAATTCACATAAAAATAATAAGGAATAAGATTTATGGATAAGTTTAATGAAGTTCTGGTTAATGGAATGAAAAAATTTAGCATTAACCTTACAGATAACCAAGTTAAAAAATTTAATACATATTGTCAGTTATTGATAGAGTGGAATAACAAAATGAATTTAACCGCAATAAAAGAACCACAGGAGATTGCAATTAAACATTTTGTTGATAGCTGTACGGTTCTCAATTATGTAAATATTAAGAAGAATGCTAAAATAATAGATATTGGTACAGGTGCAGGTTTTCCGGGTATTCCACTAAAAATACTTAGAGATGATTTAGATGTAACATTGCTTGATAGTCTTAATAAACGTCTTGTATTTTTGAATGAAGTTGCAGATAAGCTTGAAATTGATGTTAAAACTGTGCATGGCAGGGCAGAGGAATTTGGCAGGAAAGATGATTACCGAGAAAACTTTGATGTAGCAATATCCCGTGCAGTTGCTCCTTTAAATGTTCTGAGTGAATATTGTATACCTTTTGTTCGTAATGGTGGTAAGTTTATTTCTATGAAAGGCCCTAATGTTAAACAGGAAGTTGATGAAAGCAAAAAGGCTGTTAAAATATTGGGAGGTAAATATAAAAATATAGTTCAATTTAATATTGAAGATAACAGCAGAAGTATTGTTATTGTAGATAAAATTAATAGTACACCATTTACTTATCCACGACACGGTTCAAAAATTTCAAAAAAGCCGCTGTAATGTTTATATACTAACATCATTGTTAATTTGTTGATAACTTTATTGATCTTAAGCCGTTTGCTTTTGCAAACGGCTTTTTTCGACTATATAATAACAACTTCTACTAAACATTATATTAACTTCGCACTTACTTTGACAAAATAATTAAAAAAACTATGGTATCATTTAATTGTTCCAAAAGGAACAAAAGATGTACAAGTTCAGAGGTGATACAGATGATTTTTAATCAAAAAGATGAAAACAAATTAATAGAGGTTCCCGTTGTTTACATAATGCCAAATAAGTCACAGCCACGCAAAATCTTTAATGAAGATGAATTGGAAGCACTCTCAAAAAGCATTGCAAGAAACGGAATTCTCCAACCACTAACTGTAAGACGTATATCACCTGTTGAATATGAGTTAGTGGCAGGAGAACGCAGACTGCGTGCAGCAATTATGGCAGGATTTAATAAAGTTCCTTGTATATTAATGAAATGCTCAGATAATCAATCAGCAGTTTTCGCATTGCTAGAAAATTTACAGCGTTCAGATTTAAATATGTTTGAAGAAGCTATAGCAATTAAAAGACTTATAACAGAATGTAAAATGACACAGGAGCAGATAGCAAGACAGCTTGGAAAAACACAATCTACAATAGCCAATAAATTAAGACTATTAAAGTTGAGTGATTGTGAACAACTGATTATAGTTAAAAATAATTTAACTGAACGTCACGCAAGAGTTCTTTTAAAGCTTACTGAAGATGAGCGTAGAGTAGCATTAGAGCAGATAGTGAATAATTCATTGAATGTTCTACAAAGTGAAAAGCTTATCAATTCTATGCTTGATGGTAAAATCAAAAAACAACCTAAAAAAAGAAATCAGAGAATTATAATTAAAGATGTAAGAATATTTGTTAATACGTTTACAAAAGCTTTTGACACTATGAAATCAAGTGGAATTAATGCTGTAAGTAACAAGGTTGAAAGCGATGATTATATAGAGTACAGTGTTAAAATTCCAAAAGCATCTGCATATAGCAGATAATTCAAATTTAGCGTACAAGTTTCCACTCATACCCATTTCCTTATCTGAAACCCCTGTAAGAGCCATACACATAAGCTGTATGGCTCTTACGCATTTTATAAAAAACAAAGTTACTGTTTCACGTGAAACAATTATAAAAAATATAAATAAAAGCTTTATCTTTAAGATGAAAAGTGTTATAATCTTAATGTTATATTTTGAAGTAAAGAGAGGGGATATTTATGGCCAAGGTTATAGCAATAGCGAACCAAAAGGGCGGTGTTGGTAAAACAACTACAGCTGTTAATTTAGCAGCGGCTTTGGGGGTTAACAATAAAAAAACTCTTCTTGTAGATATAGATCCACAGGGAAACTCAACAAGCGGTGTTGGCATAGATAAAAGAAATTTAAAATATACAGCATATGATTTGCTTGTAGATAATGTAAGAGTACAGGATATAATTTTAAAGACTAACTATAATTGTCTTGATATTATTCCTGCAAGTATAAATCTTGCAGCAGCTGAACTTGAAATTGCTGAAATGAAAAACAGAGAGGCATTACTTAAAAACGGTATTACACCTGTAAGAGGCAACTATGATTACATAATAATAGATTGTCCACCATCATTAGGACTTATTACAACCAATGCTTTATGTTTTAGTGATACTATTTTAGTTCCTATTCAGTGCGAGTATTATGCTCTTGAAGGATTATCTCAGCTTATGAATACTGTACGCCGTGTAAAGCGTCAGTATAATGATAAACTTGAAATGGAAGGTGTTCTGCTTACAATGTATGATGGCAGACTTAACCTTACACAGCAGGTTGTAGATGAGGTAAAAAAATACTTCCCAAGAAAGGTATTTTCTACAGTAATACCAAGAGGTGTTCGTTTATCAGAAGCACCAAGCTTTGGTATGCCAATTATGTATTTTGATAAATCCTGTAAGGGAAGTATTTCATATATGGAATTGGCAAAGGAAATATTAAATAAAAATATTTAAAATAAAAATGTTATAATAAAAGAGAGGAGGACATAAAATTGGCAGCAAAAAGTAAAAGAGGCGGTCTTGGAAAAGGTTTGGATGCAATTTTTATTGATAATGAACCTGAAGAAAGCAACAGTGCAATTACTCTTAAAATATCTGAGATTGAACCTAATAAATCTCAGCCAAGACGAGAATTTGATGAAAATGCTTTGGCTGAACTGGCTGAATCCATATCAATGCACGGTGTTTTACAGCCTTTATTGGTAAGACCTATTGCAGATGGTGGTTATCAGATAGTAGCAGGCGAAAGACGTTGGCGAGCAAGCCGAATGGCTGGTCTTACTGAAGTTCCTGTTGTAATAAAAGAACTTACAGATAGTGAGGCAATGGAGCTTGCTCTTATAGAAAACTTACAGAGAGAAGACCTTACACCTGTTGAAGAAGCTATGGGATATAAACAGCTTATGGAAGACTATGGTATGTCACAGGATCAGGTTTCTAAAACTGTAGGAAAGTCAAGGCCTGCGGTAGCTAATTCGCTAAGGCTTTTAAATCTTCCTGAGGAAATTTTACATATGGTAAGCACAGCGAAAATTAGTGCAGGACATGGAAGAACTTTACTTGCATTTAAAAATCCTGACGATATGTTACAGGCGGCTAAACTTTGTGCAAGTGAAGAAATTTCTGTAAGAGAGCTTGAAAGAATGGCGAAAAAGTCAAATCAAGAGTTTGAAAACAGAGGTAAGGAAGAAAAGCCTGAGAAAAGGGAAAAAAGATTGCCTTACTATGATGAAGTGGAGCTTTCATTAAATGAACATCTTGGAAGAAAAGTAAATGTTCTTGGCGATAGTAAAAATAAAGGTGTTCTTGAAATAGAGTTCTATAGCAAAGAGGATTTGTTTGAACTTGCACAGATTCTTGGCAAAAATCATATGTAATCAAGTTTTGAATTAGTTTTAATATTTAATATAAAAAATCAGAGGAGAGGAAATTTATATGCTAGACATAAAATTTTTGAGAGAAAATCCTGATATTGTAAAAGAAAACATCAGGAAAAAATTTCAGGATAATAAACTTGTTCTTGTAGATGAGGTTATTGAGCTTGATAAAAAAAGCAGAGAGGTACAACAGGAAGCTGATTCCTTGCGTGCTGACAGAAATAAATTTTCTAAGCAGATTGGTGCTTTGATGGCACAGGGTAAAAAAGAAGAAGCCGAAGAAATGAAGAAAAAGGTAACAGAGCAGGCAGACAGACTTGCAAAGCTACAGGAAGATGAGGCAAAGCTACAGGAAGAAATAACAAAACGTATGATGGTTATTCCTAATATTATTGACCCATCTGTTCCTATAGGTAAAGATGATTCTGAAAATGTTGAAATTCAAAAGTATGGTGAGCCTGTTGTACCTGATTTTGAAATTCCATATCACACAGAAATAATGGAGAAGTTCAATGGAATTGACCTTGACAGTGCAAGAAGTGTTGCAGGTAATGGATTTTATTATTTAATGGGTGATATAGCAAGACTTCATTCTGCTGTTATTTCATATGCCCGTGATTTTATGATAGACAGAGGATTTACTTATTGTATTCCTCCTTATATGATAAGAAGTAATGTTGTTACAGGTGTTATGAGTTTTGCTGAAATGGATGCAATGATGTATAAGATAGAGGGTGAGGACCTTTACCTTATAGGTACAAGCGAACATTCTATGATTGGTAAGTTTATTGATACAATGAATAAAGAGGAGGACTTACCTTATACATTTACAAGCTATTCACCTTGCTTTAGAAAAGAAAAAGGTGCTCATGGTATTGAAGAACGTGGTGTGTATAGAATACATCAGTTTGAAAAGCAGGAAATGATTGTTGTATGTAAACCGGAAGAAAGTAAAATTTGGTTTGATAAACTATGGCAGAATACAGTAGATTTGTTCCGTTCACTTGATATTCCTGTAAGAACTCTTGAATGTTGTTCAGGTGATTTAGCTGATTTAAAAGTTAAGTCAATAGATGTAGAGGCTTGGTCACCTCGTCAGAAAAAATATTTTGAAGTTGGTAGTTGTTCAAACCTTGGTGACGCACAAGCAAGAAGATTAAAAATTAGAGTTAAAGGAAAGAATGGCAAATATTTTGCACATACTCTTAATAACACCGTTGTTGCTCCACCAAGAATGTTGATAGCATTCTTAGAAAATAATCTTAATGAAGATGGCTCTGTAAATATTCCTGTTGCTTTACGTCCATATATGGGTGGTAAAGAAATTATTAAATAAGCTTAATTTTGATTATAAAATTTGTATTGACAAAGATTATATAAATGGTATAATCGATATAATAATCAAAAAATCATTTGTAAATAAATGACGAAAAATAAGGAGGAAAGGCAAAATGATAAACAAGAATTATCACGAAAAATTTTGCAAAGAGGCTTTAACCTTTGATGATGTACTGTTGATTCCGGGTGAGTCTTCAGTTGAGCCTGCTAATGTTAATATTAGTTCACAGCTTACAAAAAAAATCAGGTTAAATACACCTTTGGTAACTGCTGCTATGGATACTGTAACTGAAACAAAAATGGCAATAGCTATGGCAAGAGAAGGCGGTATAGGTATTATTCATAAGAATATGACTATTGAACAGCAGGCTGACCAGGTAGACAGAGTTAAAAGATCAGAAAACGGTGTTATTGCTAATCCGTTCTTCCTTTCACCTACACATACTGTAAATGATGCAAATCAGTTGATGGCTAAGTATAAAATTTCAGGTGTACCAATTTGCGAAAATGAAAAGCTTGTTGGTATTATCACAAATCGTGATTTACGTTTTATGACAGAAATGGATTATAGCCAGCAGATTAAAAATGTTATGACAGCCGAAGAATTGGTTACTGCACCTGTAGGCACAAGTATGGAGCAGGCACAGGAAATTTTAAGACAACATAAAATTGAGAAGTTGCCTTTAGTTGATGAAAATGGTAAGTTAAAGGGTCTTATCACAATTAAGGATATTGAAAAGTCAATGCAGTATCCTAACTCAGCAAGAGATGAAAACGGAAGACTTCTTTGCGGTGCTGCTATTGGTGCAACAGCAGATGTTCTTGAAAGAGTTTCAGAGCTTGTTAAGGCACAGGTTGATGTACTTGTACTTGACTCTGCACACGGACATAACAGAAATGTTATTAATGCAGTAAAGAGAGTAAAAGAGAAGTTCCCTGAAGTTCAGTTGATTGCAGGTAATGTTGCAACAGCAGACGCAACAAGAGCGTTGATAGAGGCAGGTGCAGACGCTGTAAAGGTTGGTATAGGCCCTGGTTCAATCTGTACAACTCGTGTTGTTGCAGGTATTGGTGTACCACAGATTTCTGCTATTTATGACGCAGCTTGTGCAGCAGCAGAGTATGGTGTTCCTATAATTGCAGATGGTGGTATTAAGTATTCCGGTGATATTGTTAAAGCACTTGCCGCAGGTGGTAGTGTAGTAATGATTGGTTCACTTGTTGCAGGCTGTGAAGAATCACCTGGTGAAAGCGAAATTTATCAGGGTAGACAATTTAAGGTTTATCGTGGTATGGGTAGTCTTGGTGCTATGGGTAAGGGCAGTCAAGACAGATACTTCCAGAGTGGATTTAAGAAGTTTGTACCAGAAGGCGTAGAAGGCAGAGTACCTTACAAGGGATATTTATCAGAAACAGTTTATCAAATGGTTGGTGGTTTGCGTGCAGGTATGGGTTACACAGGTTGTGGCACTATTGAAGAACTACACCAAAAAGCTCAGTTTGTACGTATTACAGGTGCTGGATTGAAAGAAAGCCATCCACACGATATCAGCATTACTAAGGAAGCTCCTAACTATTCTTATAATGGTTAATGTTAAAATGTTGATAACTAATTAAATAAAACTAAAAGTCATCTATTTTAAAAAATAGATGACTTTTTTATAGGCATTATTTTCATTCGCAAATATTTATATTATAGAGCCTTTTTATATACAAAAACACGGCACAATCAAAGATTGTGCCGTTTAAATTTTCAAATGTTAATTTTATTATAAATTTATTTTTTTCTCTTGAATCTGCTGAAAAATCCACCTTTTTTCTCAGTAGATTTTTTATTATCAGACTTTACTTCCTGATTCTCAGAAGTTTCATCTTTTGTTGGCTTAATTTCTTCTTCAGAAATTGCTGACTCAACAACCTCTGTTTCTTCTTCGGTTGTCTGTTCTTGAACTACGTCATCTGTTAATTCATCAGAAGAATCCTGTTTATCAGAAGAAACTATATTTTCTTTCTTAACAGCTTCATCTTTTTTAATCTGGTTAGCCACTATCTGCAAAATATCTGCTGTAGATGATACTTGTGGAACTTCAGGAATAGAAATTGTAGTTTCTTTTTCTTGAGATTGTATAGATTCTTCCGTTTTAGGCTTAAATACAGTAACAGGTTTTTTGCTTAACTCTCTTAACTGTGTCATTGCCTCTTCAGAGAATATAAATCCAAGAGTAGAAGGATTTATAATTATAACATTGCAGGCTTCATTTCGCATAGAGTAAACTTCTTCAATCGTAACTGCCATTGGAACAGCAGAACTATTTTCAGGAAATACAGACCTAAATTCCTCTATATCTGTAAATGTAGGTAAAGCATAACTTTTATCCTTTGTGTTAACTAAAGTTACAATATTATAATTTGTTTCAGGAGAAGTAATGTATTTGAATTTCTCACCGCCATAGAAAGCGAATTTGTTTTCTTTATAGAGGTTGTTTGCTCCTGTTGACATAAGAACAGTTTCTTTATCTTTAAAATCAGGTAAATTAACAGCTACAAGGAAAGCTGTTTTGAATATATGGTGACTTAACTGACTTGTTAAGGTCATCTGATTTGCTTTTACCTGTGGGTTTTCAATACCTGCACATTCAATACATCTTATAAAAGCATTGTAAACAGGTGAATTATATGTTTCCCACTTATCTTCTGTAGGCTCGTTCAATAAAACATCTCTGTCCAATATAATAGCAGTGCCGTCTGGTTTACAGAATATAATTCTAAATACACCGTACTTTTTACAGTTCTTTATAATACCCTTGGCTTCATCGGATGTTACTTTATAATATTGGTTGCCAAACATTGCGGTTGCTTCGGTAATCTTCTTTGCTTCTTCTTCGCCCTCAACAAAGAAAATTTTGCCTTCAAAATCAATAGCAGGAAAAATCTTGCTTAAATGGTTTGAGTGAATAAAGTAAATATCAAGATTATTTTTTCCGTCTAAAAAGTCCTTAAAGCTATCAGAAATAGCTTTTCTGTCAGCTCTAAATTTTGTCTGCATTTCTTCAACCAGATTTGGTTCTGTACTTGTTGGAACACCTGGGTTTGGTTTTAATGGAACCGGTGCAGACTGAGGTGTGTGTTGAAAATACATCTTCAATAATCTGTCTAAAGGTGCATTTGTACTAAGTGTATCAACCAATGTATGGAAAGCCTCCTCATTAGTATCCCACATTTCAAACTCTTCTTTTGTAAGAAGATATTCACAAGTAACACAGCTACCCTTTTCTATAATTTCAGGATTAGATATAGTTTCTCCAAAACGTAAACCACCATTAAAGTCCATTACTCTGATAAGGTAATATTCCTCTGGTTTTGATTTAAATAATATGTACTTGCCAACTTCGTCAAAATAAACTCTTTCAAAATCTATTTTCATATAATTTTCCTCCTGTTGCACATAGTTCTACATTATATTATATCAGCAGTATATACAAATAGCAAATAATTTTTTAAATATAAATTGTTAACATCTTTATTGCTTTTCTTTTTTATGTTTAGAATGTTTTTTACCCGCATTATAGCTGACAAGAATAACAACACCTACTGCTAAAGCGAATGAAATGCCTGCTACAAAAATTAAAATATTATTGTCATCATTCAGTACATTTACCACATTCTTATTTTCAGTTGCATTTTCTGTTGTATTTTCTGAATTATCTGCATTATTTTCTGTTCTTTTAGGTATTGATTCATTATTATTACTGCTACTATTGCTTATTTTAGAAGATGATGAACTGTTTAATGTTCTACCATTTGCTGATGATACATTACTACTCACTTTTTCAACAATTTGTAAATCATATACTATACCTGTGGAATCAATTAAAGATTGTTCGTTACTGTCTGTGGAGTAATTGGTATAAATTTCCAACGATGTATCGCAGGTATTGTTACAGGTTTTAAAGGTTACATCAACAAGTGTTCGTATATTTGTTGTATCAATGCCTGTTACATTTATATACATAATTTTTAGGGTGTTACCTTCTTGATATTTTTCTATATAACCACTGTCATTGTCATTTACTTTACAGCTTTTATATTCTAATTCATCGCCATACACCAGTGTAAACATAACCACACTTACAGGAGTATTGCATTGCACTTGTAGATTGGCTGTAAAATTCTTATTTTTGCTTACCTGAGATGCTACATTAACAGTACCATAAAGTATATCTTCAGCACTGCAAGGTAATATATTTGTACACAGAAAGCCTACAAGAACTATAAATAATATACTTAATTTTGACAACTTTTTCATAATGTAATGTTATAGAGTTTACAAGCGTTTTCTGTAGTAATAGTCAAAAGCTCTTCCATAGAAATATTTTTGATTTCAGCTATTCTCATAGCTGTAAATTTAATCATTGATGAGTCGCATCTTTTACCTCGAAATGGTACAGGTGTAAGATATGGTGCATCAGTTTCAAGCAGAAGTCTGTCAAGTGGTATATACTCTGCAACCTCTACACTGTGACGAGCATTTTTGAATGTAACCACACCTCCAAGACTTATAGACATACCAAGCTTTACTACTTCTTTGCACATTTCAACACTACCAGAAAAGCAATGAACCAATCCTTTTGGCTTATATTTACGCAGAATTTCCATAGTATCACCATGGGCATCTCTGTTATGTACAACAACAGGCAAATCGAGTTCCTTTGCAAGCTCAATCTGTTCAATAAATATCTTTTTTTGTATATCACGAGGAACCTCGTCCCAGTAATAATCAAGTCCTATTTCGCCAATAGCAACTGCTTTTTTGTGTTGTGCAAAATTTTTAAGCTGTTCAATATAATTGTTTGGAACATTTTGGGCACATTCAGGGTGGATACCTACTGTGCCATATATAAAATCATACTTATCAGAATAATCCAAAGCCCATTTAGATGTTTCAATATCCACGGCAGCATTAACTATACATCCCACACCTTTTTCTGGCATTGAACAAAGTAATTTTTCTCTGTCGCTATCAAATTTATCATCATCATAATGTGCGTGTGCATCAAAAATAATAGCCATATTGCAGTCCTCCTCTTTATTTATTAATTATTATAACAAACTGTGAAGTATATTTAAAGATTTAGCAGGAGAATTTTTATATGACCAAAAACAGATTACGAAAAACCCTCAGAGTTGAAAAAATTAACTCTGAGGGTTTAGTATCGAATATTTAAATTTACAAAATATCAATTATAAGTTTTATCTGATAAAATCATAAATTAATTACTCTAAAAATGCTATATTAGTATCTGTTGCAAGATTGTCAAGACCGTATAAAATCAATATATCATTGAAATATTCGTTTTTTGCAAGCTGTGAAACAGAGTCCTTGTAGTATCTTAAATCAACCATTAAAATTTCGCTGTAGTTGTCTGATAAGAAAGGAACCAAACAATGTGAGAAGGAGTCTTTGATTACCAGTAATCTTGTATTAGATGGTGCATTGCTGTTTTTTATTCTTGTAAGTGCGTGATTGCCATCAAGATATACAGGATATTTGTCACTTTGAACCAGATGATTTTTAAAGAACATATTGTTATATATTGAAGTAGTTCCATTTTCTGTAATTTCAACACTTACTTCTCCCAAATGTATACTTTGCCAAAGTTCTATATTGTCACTTTGGTTAAGCCACAAAGCACTGGTTGAATATGTAGTACCTTTGAATTTGTCATATATTTCTATATAGTAATCACTTTTAGCGGTTGCCTTAATACCTTTGTTTTCACAGATTTTCTTATAACCTATATATGCAGCATTAGATGTCCAGTGATGGTCGGTTTTGTAATATAGCTGAGTACCATTTTGCTGTTCTTCTTTAAAGATATCTCGTAAATCTATAAAATCCATTGTACCTTTGTTATTGTCAATAATTTCAAATAATTCGTCATCATGATAATTTTTGTGCAATGACGGAAGTTTATCATCGGCTATATAACCCGTACTTGGAACAACCATAAGTGTTGCATTAAAATTGTTTTGTTGAACAAAGTCGGCAAATACTTTTATATTTTTTTCAACATTGTTATTCTCATCAATAGGGTCATTGATAAGATAACCGTCCTCACCTGAATATACGCCGTTACTGCCATTTCGTCCGCTTACCAGTTCATAGTAAGCATTTGTGCCAACATAAAAATCTCTAAAAGGTATATGGTCGGTAATATATTCTTCAACTTCTGTTGTAAAGCTTTTGTCAAAAAGTGCCTGAAGTGAAAATTGTGGCATATCTGCAAGATAGCGTTTTTCATTGGCGGAGTAATCTTTTTTTGGCAGAGCAAACATCAGAATTGCCATACCAAATATAAACAATAGAAAAATAAAAGTAATAATATGTTGAGTTATTTTAATTTTTTGGTGTTTTTTTATTGATATATTTTCTGTAGTATGTGTATCAGATTTACTCTGTGTAGTTTTTGTATTGACTGAAGTTCTGCGTGATTTATTTTTTGTGGTTTTATTTTTTACTATATTTGTTTTGTCAGAATTTTTTAAAGTAGCTTTTGACTTTTCAATTTTGTCCGATTTTCTTTCATTTTTATCTTTAACCAATTTAAAAACCTCCTTCCTCATTAAAAGAATTAAAATCTAAAATACAAGAATGGATTGTATGAATTGCTTACCAATGACGCTGTGCAGATAAGCAAGCCTAGTGCGGTAAGAACAGTTTCAGGAATCCAACACCAGTTATAGTTTTTAATTTTATCATACAATTTTTTTGCGAGAGGAGTTGAAGCTATACCTGCTACAATTAGAAGTGGCAGGAACTGAACAACTGTTACCATTGCATCGTGATTTAAAATACCATTTGAAATATCAAACATTGATACGATAAACTGCCATAGTTCACCAAGGTTTTCAAAGTAGAACAATGTCCAACCGAAAATTATAAGAATAATAGAATATATATGTTTTACAAATTCAGGCAGTTTATCAAGTAGCTTTTTAAGTACAAATTTTTCAAGAATAAGAATTATACCAAAGTAAAATCCCCATAATACAAAGTTATAGCTTGCACCGTGCCATAAGCCTGTTAATCCCCATACTATAAGTATATTTATGATATTTCTCTTTAAGCCTTTACGGTTACCGCCAAGTGGTATATACACATAGTCTCTGAACCACGAACCAAGTGAAATATGCCATCTTCTCCAAAATTCTGTTATTGATTTTGAAATATAAGGGTAATTAAAGTTTTTAAGAAATTCAAATCCAAGCATATTTCCAAGACCACAAGCCATATCAGAATATCCGCTAAAATCAAAATATATCTGGAACGAATATGCTATAATACCTACCCAATTTCCTATAATACCATTATCGTTCATTGTAGGACGCAAGGTATCCCATAAAAGCCCCATTGAATTGGCTATAAGCACTTTTTTAGCCAGTCCAATCATAAAGCGTTTTACGCCCAGTGTGAACATATCTATTGTTTCTTTACGATGGTCAAGCTGATATGCAACGTCTCTATATCTTACAATAGGTCCTGCTATAAGCTGTGGAAACAGCGAAACATATGTACCAAAAGTAAAAATATTTTTTTGTACAGGTGCTTCATTTCTGTATACATCTATTGAATAGGACATTGTTTGAAATGTGTAGAATGAAATACCTATTGGCAAGGGTATTGTAAAGTCAGGAATATTAAAAAACGGCAATACATTGAGTGTGTCTGCCAACATACCCGAATACTTAAAGAAGCCTAAAAGACCTAAGTTAATAATTGCCGATGATGCCACAAGCATTTTTGCTTTTTTCTTGTCAGTTTCTCTGTATTTTCCAATAAAGTATCCATGAACATAATCAACTACAGTTGAAAATATCATAAGCAAAACAAAAACAGGCTCACCCCAACCGTAGAATATAAGGTTTGCCACAAAAAGCATTATATTTCTGTATTTTCGTGGTGTTATATAGTAAATTAGCAGTACCACAGGCAAGTACAAAAATAAAAAAAGTAGGCTTGAAAAAACCATATGACTTTCCTCCAAATTACTCCAAAACAAAGATATGGGCTGAATATACAGATTAAAAAGCTAATCCATAGAAACAGCCCTTATAAATTACATATATGAATTATAGATTTCGTTCATTTTATCTGCATCTTCAGAAATAAATAATCTTACATAAATTCCGTCTTTTACTACACTGCATTTTTCAACTATTGTATATTCATCAGGAAGATATTCCTTGCTTTCTTCCAAAACAGCATCGTAATGTTCCTGCAAACGGTCACGAATTGTACACGCTTCACCCTCGTCCATTGCTTCAATAACTATAACTTCATCCTTTGATAATGAGTCTGTAGCAACAAGAGCTGAAAAATATGCAACATCTTCTTTTCTTATACTGTAAAGTGAACTCAACTGGTCTTCTGAAACTTCTTTCATTTCAGGCATAGTACACTCACGCTGAATTTCTTCTACAATTTGTTCAGGTGTGGATTTTTGGGGTGTAGTTCCACCCGTTACATTACAAGCTGTTACAGAAAATGCAATAGCTATACACATACATAGTAGTGTTATTTTATAATAGATATTTTTTAACATCTTTTAATTACCTTTTAGCCATTAAGTGCTGTGTTATATATTTCTTCCATACCGCTTGCATTAGCAGAAACAATCATACTTACAAAGTTACCATTTGTCTTAACCGAACAGTTGTTTATAACCTGTAAGTCCTCAGCACTATAGCTTGCACCTTGTTGTTTTTTAGAATTATAGCGAGCCTGTAATTTTTCTTCCACTCTCTTAGCAGCGTCAGCATCTGTTGCCTCTATCAAAATAACTTCTTCAACACCGCTTTTGCTGTACTCAGCAGCAAAGCTTTTAACATCTGCTGAATCAATACTATAATATTTATTCAGGTCATCAGTTGTTGTAATATCCTGCATTTCATTAGGATAAGTAGTATCTATAGTTGTCATAACACCCGTAAGGTCTACTTCAGCAGTATTTCCGCCACAACCTGCCATTGCAAATATCATAATCATACTTGCTATAATAATTGTTGTAAGTCTTTTCATTATTTTATCCTCCAATAAAACCTAAAAATATTTATACCTATTATTTTAATAAAATACAAATGTTCTGTCAATGAATATTTATTAAATGCCTATCTTTTTCTATTATAATGTTTTGTGTACAAATTTAATTTTTTTGTTGCTTTTTACAATCTTTTCTGTGGCTGTTTCTGTCGTATTTTCAATCAATGAAAATTTGTATTTATTATAAAACTCTTTAGTTTCATCTACTCTGTAAACAGTGCTTTTATGTTTCTCTAAAAGCTTTGTAATTGCATACAAGTCAATCCATATTTCATTATCACTTTCCTTTTGACTTTCATCAAAAACAAGTTCCATTCCTAAATGCAAATGGCTTGTATCTATGTTGTTGGTGTTTTCTGTTGTGCTGTAGCCTGTTCGTCCTACATAGCCTATAACTTCACCTGCATTTACAGTAGCACCTTCTTTTATATTAGGATTATATGGTCTGTTCTGTCGCAAATGAGCATAGTAGTAATATCTTTTTTTATCAAGACTTCTTATGCCTATTCTCCAACCACCATATTGATTCCAACCCATTATTTCAACAGTACCTGTTTCTATGGCTATAACAGGTGTACCTGTTGCTGCCATAAGGTCATGCCCCAAGTGTTGTCGTTGATAACCATAGGTTCTGCCTACACCAAAGTCATCGTAATCTGAATAAGGAAAAGTTTTTGCAATAGGAGAAAATACACATAAGCCATAATTTTCAACCTTTGTTATTTTTCCGTTTTCGTCCTCACATTCTTCAGTATACCAACCGGTAAACCCATCAAGCACTGCACTATATACCTCATTATAATAATTGTAATATTTCGTATCTTTACATATATCTTCAATCTTTTCTCCGCTATTTAATTTTTCAACAACAGCTGTCATATCGTCTTCTTTATACTGTGTAAAATCTCCACCATATTTTGCACCAAGATAAGCAAGCACATCAACCCAGTCTATCTTTATTTTATTATCTGATTTATGTGATTCTATATCGTACTCAAGTGCTTTTTCAAGTGCATTGTAGCATACATTGAATTCGGCATACTTTATAAAGTCTTTATTTTCACCTGATGAAACACCTGTACATACTAAAAAAATTCCAATCATACACATAAGTACAACCACAATGCTGACTATTCTTTTCATTTTTGTACAGCCTCCTTCTATTTCATACAAATATATGTGCAAAGAATGTGTTGTATTACAAATTTATAGTCACATATTCGGTATAAATAAAATAATATTCACTATAATTAACTTGCAAGGCTCTTGAATTGTATATATAATAAGTTGTATAATTACCTAGTATATTTGAAAATATTTACAGAGAGGTTATCTTAAAATGGTTTATAACAATATATTGGACGCTATGGGGCATACACCTATTATTAAACTGAACAGAATGGTAGGAGAAAATGATGCTCAAGTTTTTGTAAAATTTGAAGGCTTGAATGTGGGTGGCTCAATAAAAACACGAACAGCCTATAATATGATACTTGATGGAGAAAAGTTGGGTAAAATTAATAAGGATACAATTATAGTAGAACCTACAAGTGGTAATCAAGGCATAGGTTTGGCACTTATAGGTGCGGTAAGAGGATATAAAACCGTTATAATTATGCCGGATTCAGTAAGTGTAGAGCGTAGAAAACTTGTGGCACATTATGGGGCAGAGGTTAAACTTGTACACGATGATGGAGATATTGGAAAATGTATAGAAGGTTGTTTACAAGAAGCACTTAAAATGGCAGAGGAAAATCCTAATGTTTTTGTACCACAGCAGTTTAGTAACCCTGCAAATCCATTAGCACACAAGCACCACACAGCTCTTGAGATAATGGAGCAGGTAGCACAGCCTATTGATGGTTTTTGTTCAGGTATAGGCACAGGTGGAACAATATCAGGTATAGGAGAAGTGCTTAAAGCACAATATCCACATATTAAAATATGGGCAGTTGAACCTGAAAATGCAGCTATACTTGCAGGTGGTACTGTTGGCACACATCTGCAAATGGGTATAGGTGATGGTTTGATTCCTGACAATCTTAATATGAACATTTACGATGATATTTACATTGTAAGTGATGAAGAAGCTATTCAAACAGCCAAAGACCTTGCAAGATTAGAAGGTCTTATGTGTGGAATAAGTTCCGGTACAAATGTAGCGGCAGCACTTAAAATGGCAAAACAACTTGGTAAAGGAAAAACAGTAATAACCATACTACCCGATACAGCTGAAAGATATTTTAGTACACCTCTATTTGAAGAATAAAATATAATTTGACAGTGTGAAACAGGATTTAATATTATTAATTATTATTAATATTTCAACAATATAAAAAATGACACCTGATGTACAAAAAATACATCAGGTGTCATTTTTATTCTGCTACAGTTACTGCAAAAGTCCCTGCTTCGGTTGGTGCTTCTGTGGCTGTTGTAGCTGTTGGTGTTTCACTTTTTATAGGTGTTGCTCTTGAAAAAGCAGAGGTTGAAAATAATCTTTCAAGAGTTTCTTTGTCTGCAACACCATCACGCCTATTAAGCTCATTATTAACCTGAAATTCTTTTACGGCTTCAGCTGTTGACTCACCGAAATAACCTGTAGGCTCAATAGGCAAATATCCTAAATCTTCAAGTCTTTGTTGAATAGCCAGAACATAGCTATCTTCTTCATCTAAAGTGTAAGAAATACCTTCAAAAAGCTCTATACCATAATCAGAAGCAAGGCTTTTTCCTGTGGCAACGCTTTGTTTTTTTATTTCATTTGCTATATATGCTACACCCTCAACAGCAGTATTACCTTGTCTGCTTATATATTCACTTGGAATCTCAATTACTCTGTTTTTGTTTACAACATTGGTATTTCTAAAATTATCATCAGAAAGTATTTTATTTTTCATACCTTTTTCGCAAAGAATATAAAACGGAAAACCCTCTTGCTTATCTGCTGAAATAATTTTATTTACAGGCAAAATTCCATTTTTATCTTCATCTGTTGCAATGTTCTGTATACCTGCAAGTTGTAAAATTTCATTTTCATACATATCTGTTGTAACTGCACTTCTGCCATCGGTCGTAAACAGATAACAGCCTTTTATAACACTATTTTTATTTTCAGCTTTTTCCAGACTGTCAGTTATTGCTTTTGCCTTTTCTGTACCGATGTTTTTACCGCTGATATTTCCACTCATAACTCTGCATACATTAGAATACAAAGTTTCCAAATTATCAATAGATGTTGCCTGTGCCATTCTCAGTACAACTTTATCATCAGATTTCATAGACTCGTAATCACTGTATGCAATGTCAGATGATGCAAATATAACATCTGCATCAAGCTTATTAACCAAATCTGTTCTTGGATTTTTGTCAGAGCCGTACTCTTTTACATCTTTAAGCTCAGTTTGGGTACAATCAGATGACCTTCCTATAATGTTGTCAGTGTATCCGCAGGCTATAAGAATATCTGCTGTATTGTCATCAAGAACAACAATTTTTTGAGGTTGCTTATTTACTATATCATGACCTATCTGCACAGGATATTCTGTTTGTTCTTCTGTAATGCTTGCCTTAATATTCTCAACAGAAATTGATGAAACGTCACAGCCAGCCATAGCAGAAAGCATTACTACAGAAATTGAGAGTGCAATTATCTTTTTCAACATTTTATATTACCTCCGTATTATTCCAGATTATAATTCTTCTATGTTAAAAGCTTTCTATATTTTACCCTTTTTTGCTACCTTAGTCAATTTACATAATAAAGATTATAGAAAAAATTTTTAATTTTTTTGAAAAAAGGTATTGATTTTTTTTATTTATAGTGATATAATAATGAAGCTGTCAGAGAACAGCACAATTTAATAAGTTGGTATTGATGACGCTGAGGGTCCACCTGTTCCCATCCCGAACACAGAAGTTAAGCTCAGTAGTGCCGAAAATACTTGGCTGGTGACGGCCTGGGAAAATAGGAAGATGCCAACATAGTTTAGCGGTTATCTTATGATAACCGCTTTTTTGCGTTTCTAAATTTGCTAAAGCTTATTACTTTCTGAAAATAATATCATAAAGTAATAAGCTTTATATAACTTACAAAATAAATTATTCGTCAAAATCAAGAACGATTTTGCTTTTTGTGGGTTTAAACTGCGTAAGTTTAACACCTGCTGACTGCAACATTCTTTTAGATGCCTTTGTGGTATCACTGTTGCAGTATTTGTCAGACAGATATATAACTTCTTTAATGCCTGACTGTATTATAGCTTTGGCACATTCGTTACAAGGAAACAATGCAACATAAATCCTTGTACCAAGCAGAGATTTTCCGTGTGCATTAAGAATAGCATTAAGCTCAGCGTGAACAACAAAGGGATATTTGGTGTCGTTTACATTGCCCTCTCGTTCCCAAGGGTATTCATCATCTGAACAGCCTACAGGAAAGCCGTTGTAACCTGTTGAAATAATAACATTTTTACCATAACAGCTGTTTTCTCCGCTTACTATGCAGGCACCAACCTGTGTGTTTGGGTCTTTACTTCTTTGTGAGGCAAGCAAAGCAACACCCATAAAATAATCGTCCCAGCTAATATAATCATTTCGTTTCATAGCATCCTCCATTGAGTTTATATTTCAATATAATTCTACATTACATTATTATATGTACCTTGATTTTTACATTTATTATAATATTATTCTATCTCTTTTTTAGTATTTGAACAATTATGAAAAATCCCTATATACATTATTAAAGCTATATACGTTTTTATGTTACTATATGCAATAACATAATAACATAGCCGTTTTCTCTCGTCAATTCATTTATATATCAAAATTAATTTCTGAACTTTAGATATATAGTAAAAATGGTTTGTCTTATTATTTAATGCTATGGCATATAAATTGATAAATTTATATACTTTTATTTTTTAAGCAAAAGCCTTATTTATTTAAATAGTCTAAGTATGTTGCAAATGTCTTTATATATTTATTAATTTATTACAATAATTCTACTTATTATTCTGTATGAAAAATAATTGTAAAATTATGAATAATATGTTAAAATTGAACTGTATTTTTTGTAAGGATGTGAACAGTTTGGATTTTAACTCAATTTTAACTGCCATAAGCGATTTTCTTTGGGGATGGCCAATGATTATTGTTTTGTTGGGTACTCATTTGTTTATGACAGTAAGAACAGGATTTATTCAAAGAAAGCTTTTTACCGGAATAAAATTGTCTGTAAAAAAAGACCCCGATTCACACGGTGACATAAGCCAGTTTCAGGCTTTAACAACTGCACTTGCATCAACTATTGGTACAGGTAATATTGTAGGTGTAGGTACAGCTATTGCTTTGGGTGGCCCGGGTGCTGTTTTTTGGTGCTGGATTACAGGTGTACTTGGTATAGCAACCAAATATGCAGAGTCTTTAATAGGCGTTAAGTACAGAGTAAAAGCTAAAGACGGTACTATAGTAGGTGGTGCAATGTATGCACTTGAACGTGGTCTTGGACTAAAGTGGCTTGGTGTTTTGTTTGCAATATTTGCTGCACTTGCTACATTTGGTATTGGTAACGGTGTACAGGTAAATGCTATTGCCAATATTCTTAATCAGGCGTTTGATTCTGCATCTAACCTTACTGTTACTGTTGGTTCAAATGAAATAGGTATTATAAATATAATTTGCGGTATAATTATTGCGGTATTGGTTGCTGTAGTTCTATATGGCGGTGTTAAATCTATATCAAAGGTATGTGAAAAGCTTATACCTTTTATGGCTATACTTTATGTTTTGGGCTGTATTTACATACTTATTTATAACCATAAGTATGTAGGTGAAGCAATAGTAGATATCTTACAGTCTGCATTTTCAATAAAAGCTGCTGTATCGGGCGGTATTGGTGCAGGTATGATGATGGCTTGCAGATATGGTATTGCAAGAGGCTTGTTCTCAAATGAATCAGGTATGGGTTCTGCACCTATTGTTGCAGCTGCAGCACAAACACGCAATCCTGTAAGACAGGCCTTAATTTCTTCAACAGGAACATTCTGGGATACAGTTGTTGTATGCCTTATGACAGGTCTTGTACTTGTAAGTAGTATGCATTCTGATTCGTCTATTGCAACAACCGGTAATGGTGGTGACCTTACTTTCAAAGCGTTTAGTCAGATTCCTTATGTTGGTATAGCTGTTATAGTAATAGGAATTGTTTTGTTTGCTTTTTCAACCATTTTAGGTTGGGCATACTATGGAGAAAGATGTGTGGTTTATTTGCTTGGAACAAAAGCACTTAAATTTTACAGAATGATTTTCATAATTATTGTACTTATCTCACCTGTTATCAGCCTTGATGCTGTATGGACAATAGCAGATATATTAAATGCACTTATGGCTATTCCAAATATAATTGCTATATGGCTACTAAATAAAGTTATAGCAGATGATACAAAACATTATCTTGGCAATCTTGATGAAATAGACAGAACTCCTATTCCTACTATTGACAAAAGCTATGATTAATTAAAATTAAAACATTTAATATATGGCACTTACAGAATTTTTGGTTACTCTGTAGGTGCCATATATTTTTGGTACAATAGGCTATAATAATAGTGATTTTTGTTTTTTAACACCAAATTGTTAAAATGTTGAAAACTTTGTTAAAAACCTATTTATTTAATTTTAAACCATAAATAAAATAATAAGAAATAAATAATGACAGTTTATTGTAAATAACAAATCTAAATGATAACATATTTATCGAGAGTTATATATATTCAACAGGTTTTCAACAGATTTTTTTAAATCCATAGCTGTATTTTGACATAAAAAATTCCGCCCCCCAATAGTTAGATTTTTAGGTCTAACTATTGGGGGGCGAGTCAAAATCATCGCCTGTTTAATAGTTGCTTATTGTTTATTGTTTTAAAAGTTTATACTTACCGATAACCGGCAATTCTCTGGCTATGCCTTTAACTGCATTTGCTATTCCTATTGATATTAAAAGTAATACAAACAGATTAATAATCAATGTTACTATTATAGTAAGAATAGCACTTACCGTACTATCTGATACAGAGCTTATTATTGCACAAATTATTACATTAAAAAATTCAAGAATAATAAATGTTAAAAACATAGTTAAACCTTGTATGCCGTGGTATCGCAAATATCCGCTTTTAGGTTTAATTATCATAGGTACAAAGAATAAAAAAGGTATATAACTAAAAATTGCCAATATACAGTTTTCTTCAATATCTTTATTTTCAAATAAATTGGTTTCATCGTTTGCACCAAATAAAGTCTTTCTGAAAATAGCATACAGCTTGCTGTTATTTTCGTCAGTTATATTAGGATTATAATTCTTTTTGTCTTTATCTTCATCTTTATCTTTGCTTATTTTTTCTGAAGTATAAAGTTTTGTATCTTTTTCTGATACAGGTAAGCACTCAGGTTCGTCATTTTCTTTATTAGAAATAATAACAGTTTTTTTCTCGCTATTATTTGTTTTGGGTTTATTGTTTATTTCTTTATCTAAAGAAGTTTTTGAAGTAATAGTTTTACTTGCCTTGTATATTTTTACATCTGAATTGTCAGATATTTTTGCGGCCTCTTTTGCAAGAGTATCTTTATTTATCTTTTTAAATGATTTTGTTTTAGCATTTTCCTGCTTATCTTTCAATACCAGTTTTTTATTTAGTTCATCAACAGATATAGACACAGAACTGACATTATTATGTACATAAAAATCATCATTTTCTGTAACTGATGAGCCACATATAGCACAAAAAGTGCAACTGTCGCTGTTTTCAAATCCACAACTAGGGCATTTTATCATAAACTTACCTCCCTATAACAGATAATCCACAATATATATCTATGGGATAATTATATAAAATATTTTAATAAATGTAAACTGAACAAATTTAAATTTTTATTTATATCCCATTTATTTGATACAAATACCGCTTTAGAGAAATACTTACTGCTGAAAAGATTTTTGTATTTTAAATGGAGTTTATCGTTAACATATAAAAATTCCGACATCTACCATAGATAGTAGATGTCGGAATAATTATAGCTTTTATTATTTTGGTAAATAGTATATATTATTCATAAGCAAGCTGAATTTCTATCATTTTTTGTTCGTTTAATGTAAGTACAGACAAGCTGTCACTTATTCTATAGTCTGTATCCAGCATATTGTTTACATCTGCTGTATATTCAAAAAATTGATAAGGTTCTTCATAGAAAAGCTGGTTTACCATATCATCATAATTCAAATCGTCAGATACTTTAAGATAGAAATAGTCCTCTTTCAAAAGTGCAGACTCATATAGTTTAGTAACAATGTTGTTATAGCAATCATAATCAGATATATTTGTAAGCTCTGCACCATCTACTGAGTAAATACAAGCATCTTCAGATGTACATTGAGGTAATGGAAGATTAAAAATTTCTGAACTATCATCATCCATTCCGCAAAGCTCTTCTTCGGTAAGAATTGTATATTTTTTTGCGATGGTATGGTCAGCGACAATGTAGGAATCGGTGGTGTTAAAATAAGTATACAAAATATTATCTTCTTCACCATCTTCACCATCTTTATCATTCCAAGTTGCGTCAAGGTGATACCATTTGTCATCAATGTTTACAAGACACCACTGATGAAGTTCGTTTTTACTGTATCCATTTACTGTTATTGATTTTATACCAACCATTTTTAAAAGGTATTGCATTGCTCTGGTATAGCCTTCACAAACAGCAGAATTTTCAATTAGAACACCATACATAGTAAAAGCATTTGGGTTATCTTCAGAAGTTTTTACATTATCTGCATATGTGCAGTTTTCGAGCATTTTATCGTGAATAAATCTTTCACGTCTGTATTCTGATAAATCCTTTGGAACTTCGCTGAGAAATTGATTTACAGTTGTATCAAGCTTTTTTTGCATTGAATTTATATCGTCACTGCTAAACTCTGAATACAAATGTACCATAGTAACACTTTTATCAGAATAATATCCAAAAACATTAGAAACCCAGAAAATTTCAGGATGGTCGCAATTAAAGGCTTCTATAACAACCCTTATATTTCCCTCAGATAAACTTACATCCTTCATTTCTATAATTTCCATAGGATATAGTCCATCGTCATCTTTTTCATTTGCAACAGAGCCTACAACACGTTCAAATTCCTTGTACATCTGCTTTTGTGCTGTGGTTTCAAGTGCATAATAACCATAGTCAAGAGTAACAGGACTATATGGAGTAGATACATCTATATCATTAATATCGTTGTATGTTTCGTTTTTACTTAAAATGCTTTTAGTAGTACCGGAACTGTCAGAACTTGAACTTCCATCATCAGTTACTCCAAAACAACCTGAAGATGTTGTACACAGAACCAGCGATAAAATTAAGGCAATCGGTTTTAAAATGACCTTTTTCACTCTAAACTCTCCATTATAAAAATTTGATAGAAAAATTATAACATACAAATAAAATTTTAACAATAAGTTAGCTTATATGAACTTGAAATTTTTGTGTACTCTATAATATTACTCAAAATATAAAATGTAATTTTTTGGTCATATAATTATTCTAATATATAGTACAAAGTAAAAGCTTAAAACATAATTTTTTATTGAGAAAGATTGTAAAAGTTCAAAAGCCCGACATTAAGTCGAGCTTTTGAGTTATATGCTTATATTAGTTAATTGTTTTTAACATCAAGAATAGCACCTGTGTTACCTGATGTTACCATAGCGGCATATCTTGCAAGGTAGCCTGTTTTAATTCTTGGTTCTTTTGGTGTCCATTCTTTTCTTCTTGCTTCTAACTCCTCGTCAGAAACCTTTACATTGATTGTGTTAGCCATAATGTCAATAGCTATGATGTCGCCTTCTTTAACAAGTGCAATAGGACCACCAACAGCAGCCTCAGGAGATACATGGCCTATAGCCGCACCTCTGGTTGCACCTGAGAAACGTCCGTCTGTAATAAGAGCAACTGTACTGCCCAAGCCTCTGCCCATAATAGCAGATGTAGGATTAAGCATTTCTCTCATACCTGGGCCACCTTTAGGGCCTTCATAACGGATAACAACTACATCACCGTCTTTAATCTGGTCACCCATAATAGCTGTCATTGCATCTTCTTCGCAGTCAAATACTCTTGCAGGACCTTCGTGAACAAGCATTTCAGGTGCAACAGCACTTCTCTTAACTACGCAAGAATCCGGTGCAAGATTACCTCTAAGTACAGCAATACCACCTGTTTTGCTGTATGGATTCTCAACAGGACGAATAACCTCAGGGTTTTTATTTTTAGCAAGTGCAATATTCTCGCCTACGGTTTTGCCTGTAACTGTCATACATTCTGTATGTAGCAAGCCAAGCTTGTTAACCTCGTTCATTACTGCGTATACACCGCCAGCCTCGTTAAGGTCTTCCATATGATGGTTGCCTGCAGGAGCAAGGTGGCAAAGGTTAGGTACTTTATCACTGATTTTGTTAGCAATGTCAAGGTTAATTTCAATACCTGCATCGTGTGCAATAGCAGGTAGATGAAGCATACTGTTTGTACTACAGCCCAGTGCCATATCTATAGTAAGAGCATTTTCAAATGCCTCTTTTGTCATAATATCACGAGGACGAATATCCTTTTTAAGCAATTCCATAATCTGCATACCGGCTTTTTTAGCCAGACGGATTCTTTCTGAATATACAGCAGGAATAGTACCGTTACCACGCAAGCCCATACCTAGAACCTCTGTCAAGCAGTTCATAGAGTTTGCTGTGTACATACCTGAACAAGAACCGCAGGTAGGACAAGTTTTTTCTTCATATTCTGTAAGCTCTTCCTCTGTAATTTTGCCTGCTGCAAAAGCACCAACAGCCTCAGAAGCAGCCGAGAAGCTTACCTTACAGCCGTTTACAGTACCTGCAAGCATAGGGCCACCACTTACAAAAATAGTAGGAATATTCATTCTTGCAGCAGCCATAAGCAAGCCAGGAACGTTCTTGTCACAGTTTGGAATCATAACCAAAGCGTCAAATCCGTGTGCCATTGTCATACATTCTGTAGAATCTGCAATAAGGTCACGAGTAACAAGAGAATACTTCATACCTTGGTGTCCCATAGCAATACCGTCACATACAGCAATAGCAGGGAAAACAACAGGTGTACCGCCTGCCATAGCTACACCAAGCTTTACAGCCTCTGTAATTTTATCAATATTCATATGACCCGGTACAATCTCATTAAATGAGCTTACAATACCAACAAGAGGTCTTTTCTGTTCCTCAGCAGTAAAGCCAAGAGCGTTAAAAAGTGTTCTGTGCGGTGCATTTTGTGTACCGTTTTTTATAGCGTCACTCTTCATTGTTATCAATCCTTTCAAGTACAAAATTAAAGCGTGAATATATTTTTAATGTTACATAACCACTTTATAATACTTGCTTATTATTATAAAATTATTAACTATTACTGTCAAGGAGTTTTGATTTTTCAAAATCATAAGTTACAAGTTAATACCTACAATTTGTGTTTTTTAGTATAATCATTATCAAATTTAAATATTGTGCAAAAATATATTGTTATAGTTTTTGTTTTTAACATTCCTTCATTTTTGTATTGAAAGCAACACTAAATTTTCCACATG
>JAXJYN010000067.1:0-54709 GCA_036306965.1 Acutalibacteraceae bacterium | reverse complement strand
TTCTGTAAATAAATGTATCTTCATACTTGACATTTTGTGTGAAAAAGAGTATAAATTGTATTGTACAAACATAAAAATAAAATTAAAGGCTATGACAAGGACAGGGCACATTTGATTTTAGTTTCAGAGAGCTGACGGCTGGTGAAAGTCAGTAGGAACAAATGTTTAAACCATCACCTTTAAGCTGACCTCCTAAATCCTATTCTTATTATTAAAGAATAGTAAAGTAAGAGCGTACGGGTTCTCCCGTTACAGAGAATGACATTATAAGATGTCACGGAGAGGTCTGCATACAGACAATTAAGGTGGTACCACGGAACATTCGTCTTTCGTCCTTTTGTTGGGCGAAAGATTTTTTATTTTGTTAATATATATTACAGGAGATGTTAGTAATGTTGACATTGGACAGAATTTACCATGCAGCTTATGTGCTGAAGGACGCTATAAGACCTACCGATATGATTAAATGCTCGGCAGATGTTGTACCTGATACAAATGTTTATTTGAAAACAGAAAATCTACAGGTTACCGGTTCTTTTAAAGTAAGAGGTGCTTATTATAAAATTTCTCAGCTTACAGAGGAAGAAAAAGCAAATGGTGTTATTGCTTGCTCAGCGGGCAATCACGCACAGGGTGTGGCTAGAGCTGCTACTAAAAATGGTATCAAGTCGCTTATCTGTATTCCTGATGCTGCTCCAATTAGTAAGATTGAAGCTACAAAGCGTTTGGGTGCTGAGGTTTGCCTTGTAAAAGGTACATATGATGATGCTTACGCAAAGGCTGTTGAACTCCAGAAAGAGAGTGGTGCTACTTTTATTCATCCGTTTGATGATGAACTGGTTATTGCAGGACAGGGTACAATAGGTCTTGAAATTATGGACACAAAGCCTAACATTGATGCAGTAGTAGTTCCTGTTGGTGGTGGCGGACTTATTGCAGGTGTTGCTTTTGCCATAAAATCACTTAATCCTAACATCAAGGTTTATGGTGTGCAGGCAGCAGGAGCACCTTCAATGGTTAATAGTGTAAAAGATGGACAGATTGAAACTCTAGACAGTGTACATACATTTCAAGACGGTATTGCAGTAAAAACACCAGGTACATTGACATATGAAATTGCAAGCAAGTATGTAGATGACTTTATAACAGTTACAGATGACGAATGTGCGGCTGCTATTCTAAAGCTTATAGAGCGTCAGAAGCTGGTTGCAGAGGGTGCAGGTGCAAGTGCTTTTGCGGCTGTTATGTTCAATAAAATTCCTGACCTTAAAGGCAAAAGAGTATGTTGCTTGCTTTCTGGCGGTAATATTGATGTTACCATTCTTTCAAGAGTTATAAACCGTGGTTTGCAGATGAGTGGCAGACTTGCAGAGTTAACCATTGAGCTTCTTGACAAGCCGGGTCAGCTTCAAGGTGTTTCTGAGATTGTTTCAAATATGGGTGGTAATGTAGTTTCTGTTGCTCACGACAGAGCCGACCTTAATTCAGATATTAATGCTTGCTATTTGCGTATAAGTATGGAAACCAGAAATCAACAACACGTTGATGAGATTAAAGCTGAATTGATTAAAAATGGTTACAGAATAATGTAAGTGAAAAATTAATTACTTTAAACGGTAGATTATAATTTATTTTAATAAATGTTTTCGGAGGTTATTAATATGTCAGAGAAAATTTATACAAAAAACGCACCGGACGCTATTGGTCCTTATTCACAGGCTGTAGTAAGCAATGGTATGGTATTTACATCAGGTCAGATTGCAATTAATCCTGCAACAGGCAATGTTGAGGCTGTAACTATTGCAGAGCAGACAGAACAGGTTATGAAAAACCTTGGTGCTGTTTTAGAGGCTTCGGGTTCAAGCTATGACAAGGCTGTAAAAACAACCTGTTTCCTTGCTAATATGAGTGATTTTGGTGTGTTTAATGAAATTTACGGTAAATATTTTTCAAGCAAGCCTGCACGTTCTTGTGTAGCTGTAAAGGAATTGCCAAAGGGTGTGCTTGTAGAAGTAGAGGTTATTGCAGAGGTTTAATTATTAAATCTTAGCACAAAAATCTTTATTGTTTATATGATGAATATGGCAGGGTATGGAACATTTTTGCTTCGTACCCTGTTTTTGACTAAAAATTTTTAACTACAATTTTTAATTACAAATTGACATTAATTCTTATAGGTGGTATAGTATAAAGTAAGGTTATGTAGCTGTTTGCGTAGAGAATTGTCAATTTTTGACGATGATTATCTATTTTTATAACAGCATACAATTAGTAATTATAACATACATATTATTGTATATTATTAGGAGGACTTTATTGTGAAAAAGTATAAGGTTGGTATTATCGGTGCAACAGGTATGGTTGGTCAGAGATTTTCTCTGTTACTAGAAAACCACCCTTGGTTTGAAGTTGTGGCACTTGCTGCAAGTAAGCGTTCAGCAGGTAAAACGTATAAAGAGGCAGTTGGTGCTAAGTGGGCTATGAAGGCTCCTATCCCTGAGAAATTTGCGGATATGGTTGTTATGGATGCTTCTGAAGTAGAGGCTGTAGCTTCACTTGTTGATTTTGTATTTTGTGCAGTTGATATGAAGAAGGATGAAATCAAAGCTTTGGAGGAAGCTTATGCAAAGGCTGAGTGTCCTGTTATGTCTAACAACAGTGCTCACAGACATACTCCTGATGTTCCTATGATTATTCCTGAAATAAATGCAGACCACGCAAAGATTATTCCTGCTCAGAGAAAGCGTCTTGGTACAAAGAAGGGCTTTGTTGCAGTTAAGTCAAACTGCTCACTACAGAGCTATGTACCTGCTGTACATCCTCTTATGGACTTGGGCGTTAAGAAGGTTCTTGCTTGTACATATCAGGCAATTTCAGGTGCAGGTAAAACATTTGAGTCTTGGCCTGAAATGGTAGACAACATTATTCCTTACATTGGTGGTGAGGAAGAAAAGTCTGAGAAAGAGCCACTAAAAATCTGGGGTCATATTGAGGGTGACAAGATTGTTGATACAGCTGTTCCTTCAATTACATCACAGTGTATTCGTGTACCTATCAGTGACGGTCATACAGCAGCAGTATTTGTAGAGCTTGAGAATAAGGTTTCTATGGACGAAATCATTTCAAGATGGGAGAACTATAAGGGCAGAGCACAGGAGCTTGAGTTGCCAAGTGCTCCAAAGCAGTTCCTACATTACTTTACTGAGCCTGACAGACCACAGATTAATTCTGAGAGAAATCTTGAAAATGGTATGGCTGTTTCAATAGGCAGACTAAGAGAGGACACACAGTATACAATTAAGTTTGTTTGTATGTCACACAACACACTAAGAGGTGCGGCAGGCGGTGCAGTGCTGATGGCAGAGCTATTATGTGCTGAGGGCTACCTGGACGACTAATAAAGACAAACGGGGGTCATTACAATGAAAAAGCCTATTTTTACAGGTAGTTGTGTAGCTATTGTTACACCTATGAACTCAGATGGTTCTGTAAACTACGATGAATATGGCAAATTAATTGATTTTCAGATAGAAAACGGTACAGACGCTGTACTTGCCTGCGGAACAACAGGCGAGTCTGCTGTACTTGACCATAAAGAGCATTGCAGTGTTATTGAGTATACTTTGAAGAAAGTAAACGGTAGAGTACCTGTTATTGCAGGCACAGGCAGTAATGATACTGCTTATGCTATAGAGCTTACAAAAGAGGCTAAGAATATGGGTGCTGACGCTGTATTGTCAGTTACTCCATATTACAACAAAACTTCACAGGCAGGTTTGGTAGCACATTTCAGTGCTATTGCAAATGCTGTTGATATTCCTATGATTGTTTACAATGTACCAAGCCGTACAGGTTGTAACATTAAGCCTGAAACATATGTTGAGTTGAGCAAGGTTCCTAATATTGTTGCTACAAAAGAAGCAGGCGATAAAATAGGCGAGGCAGCTAAGACTCTTGCACTTTGCGGTGATAATCTTGGCGTTTATACAGGTTGCGATGATATGACAGTACCTGTTATGTCACTAGGTGGTATTGGTGTAATTTCTGTTTTTGCAAACGTAATGCCAAAAGAAATGCACGAGATTACACAGCTTTGCCTGAATGGCGATTATAAAAAGGCTGCTGAAATGCACCTGCATTATTTAGAACTTATGAATGCACTATTTTGTGATGTTAACCCTATTCCTGTTAAAGCTGCTATGAATATGATGGGCTTTAATTGTGGTGAGTGCAGACTTCCTCTTGTACCATTAAGTGATAAATCATACAGCTACTTAAAGTCTGTAATGGATAAGTACGGTTTAATTAAGTAATTGTAAGATTTCAGAGGAAGTGAAAAAATGACAAATATAATTTTAAGCGGTTGCTGTGGAAAAATGGGCAGAGTTATAGCAAGAGAAGTTGAAAAAAGAGATGACTGCAAAATTGTTGCAGGTGTTGATATTTTTGTTGATAACTCAATGGGTTTTCCTGTATATGATGATTTCAGCAAAGTGCAGGAAGATACAGATGTAATTATAGACTTTTCTAATCCGGCTGTTCTAAATGGATTGCTTGCATATGCAACATCAAAGAAAAAGCCTGCTGTAATTTGCACAACAGGTTTTTCACCGGAGCAGGTGGCAGAAATTAAGAAAGCGTCTGAACAGACAGCAGTTTTCTATTCGGGAAATATGTCTTTAGGCATTAATCTTCTTATAGAGCTTTCTAAGAAAGCAACCCGTGTTTTTGGAGATGCTTTTGATATTGAAATAGTTGAAAAGCACCATAACCAGAAGCTGGACGCTCCAAGCGGAACAGCACTGATGATTGCAGACGGAATTTCAGAGGTTATGGAGCAGGAGCCACAATATGTGTACGACCGTCATTCTTACAGAAAAAAGAGGGAAAAGAATGAAATAGGTATACACGCTGTGCGTGGTGGTACAATAGTAGGAGAACACCAGGTTATATTTGCAGGACACGATGAGGTTCTCACCATAACACACCAGGCACAGTCTAAAGAGGTTTTTGCGATTGGCTCAATAAATGCGGCTGTTTATTTAAACGGAAAAACACCCGGTATGTACGATATGTCAGATTTACTACAGGGTGAATAATTTATAACAGTTGGGAGTTGTATTTCAATGAATGCACAGGTAACAGTATCTAACGATATTACGCTTGTTATACTTCACAATGCCCCGGCAGATATGGATTTTATTGCTACAGTATTTGAAGAAATTGGTGCTTTGAATATTGATATTGATATGATTTCGTTATCTCCCGTTCAGGGCAGTACCACAGCTGTTTCCTTTACAATTAAGGATGATGACTTGATGTCACTTTTAAGCTATACATCTAAGCTTAAAAGCAAGAACATTAAGCCTGTAATAAGCAGTGGTAATTCCATTATCAGCCTTATGGATGCTGAAATGGAAAATAATCCAGGTGTAGCAGCTAAAGTCTTTAGAGCAATAGCAAATTCAAATGTTGATATAAGAATTGTTTCAACATCACAAGTTCAGGTGTCTGTACTTGTTACTGATGCTGACTTTGAACAGGCATACAAAGCGTTAAGCAATTGTCTGAATTCATAAATATGTTATGAAAAGGGTGGTTATAACCGGTGTATGCCGGTTGTGACCGCCCTTTTATTGTAAAAACGAGGTGAATATTAAATGAACGAAAATTCAAATGAAAAACTGGAAGAAATCCAGAAAACAGAAAAAGATGAGAAATTAGAAAATCTTGAAAAAACCGAAAAGAATAAAAAGTCTAAAAAATCTGAAAAAGCAGGTAAATCAGAGAAGGTTGAAGAAGTAACTACTTCTGAAAAAGACGAAAAATGTGTAAGCGTTGAAAAGCCTGAAAAATCTGAGAAATCGAAAAAACACAAAGAGCATTTTCCTTATAATAACAGAGAGTTAAGCTGGCTTGATTTTAACTTCAGAGTTCTTGAAGAAGCTATGGAGCACGAAAATCCTGTTATGGAGCGTGTAAACTTTCTTGCTATTACAGCGTCTAATCTTGATGAATTTTTTATGGTGCGTGTTGCAGGAGTGCTTGACCAGATTCATCAGGGATTGAAAAAACAAGACCCAAGTGGTTATACACCTGTAGAGCTTTTTGATAAACTAGCAGAAAAAATTCATTTTCTTGCCAGAAAACAGTATTCTTGCCTGAACAGGTCAATTTTGCCTGAACTTAAACAGAATAAAATGTCTTTCTCAGAAATTGAGGATTTGAATAAAGAGCAACTAAAATATATAGAAGATTATTTTGAGTCTGATATTTTTCCTGTACTTACTCCACTTGCTGTAGATACAGGCAGACCTTTCCCGTTGCTTGCAAATAAAAGTCTTAATATTGCTGTTAAGCTGAAGGATAGCGATGAAGAATCAGTCTTTGCAGTAATTCAGGTTCCATCTATTCTACCAAGATTTCTGGAAGTGCCTTCAGACGATGATGAAAGAGTATTTGTAATGCTCGAAAAGGTAATAATGTATAAGCTACAGGAATTGTTTGAGCTTTACAGAATAAGTGCGTATTCACCATTCAGAATTACTCGTGACTCTGATTTGGATATTGATGAAGATGCAGATGATTTGCTGGTTGAAATTCAAAATTCAATTAGAATGAGAAAAAGAGGTAAGCCTGTAAGACTTGAAATAAATAAGCATATAGACCCTGAGCTAAGACAATTTCTTGTTGAAATGTTGAATGTTACAGAACAGGAAATTTATGAAGTAACAGGACCTTTGGATTTGACCTTTCTTTCAAAATTCTGTAGAGTTGATGATAATCCGGAATTACACTTCAAACCGATTGTACCTGTAACACCACCTGCCGATTTCTATGGTTATGATGATATTTTTGAAGCTATAAGAGTGCGTGACAGAATGGTACATCACCCTTACGAAAGCTTTGATTCTGTACTTGAGTTTATTAAAAAATCAGCAGAAGACCCTAATGTTCTTGCAATTAAGCAGACTCTGTACCGTGTAAGCGGAAATTCACCTATTATTGCAGCACTTAGCAAGGCAGCAGAAAATGGCAAACAGGTTACGGTTCTGGTAGAGCTGAAAGCACGTTTTGATGAAGAAAATAATATCCACTGGGCTAAAAAGCTTGAAAAAGCAGGTTGTCATGTAATTTATGGTTTGACAGGTTTAAAAACACACTGTAAAATATGTTTAGTAGTAAGAAAAGAGAGCGACGGAATAAGAAGATATTTGCACGTTGCAACAGGTAACTACAACGACAGTACAGCACGTTTTTACACGGATATTGGTATGTTTACTTGCAGAGAAGAATTTGGTGTGGACGCTTCTTCGCTGTTCAATGTAATTACAGGATATTCTTTGCCACCTGAATATGAAAAGTTTGTTGTTGCACCAAGAGGTATGCGTACATTCTTTGAAACTAAAATTCAACAGGAAATTGAAAATCACAACGCAGGCTTACCAAGTGGAATTACAGCTAAGGTTAATTCTTTGGTTGACCCTGCAATTATCAAGCTTCTTTACAGAGCATCACAGGCAGGTGTTAAGATTACATTAATTGTGCGTGGTATCTGCTGTTTAATTCCGGAGCTTGAGGGTTACAGCGAAAATATTACAGTTCACAGTATTGTTGGACAGTTGCTTGAGCATAGCAGAATTTTTAAATTTGAAAATGGTGGTGACCCACAGATTTATATGGGTAGTGCCGATTGGATGCCAAGAAACCTCGACAGACGTGTAGAACTTGTATTTCCTGTAGAAGACGAAACACTCAAAAAGAGAAGTGAGGAAATTCTTGACCTTATGCTAAATGATACAATAAATGCAAGAGTTCAAAATTCTGACACAACATATACTCTTATTGACAGACGTGGTAAGAAAAAGGTAAACAGCCAGACAGAATTTTCAAAGCTGGCTAAAAAAGCTTTGAAAGATGCAAAGAAGGAAGTAGTAACAAGAGAAATTGGTACTCCAAGATTTGCAAACAGCGAGAAATAATAAGGAGAGAGAAAAAAATGATTAAAAGGGTTGGTTTTTTAACAAGTGGCGGAGATTGTCAGGGATTAAATGCTTCTATGCGTGGTGTTGCCAAAGCATTATATGAACATTATGGTGAAAAAAATCTGGAAATTATTGGTATTCTTAATGGATACAAGGGTTTGATTCACGGTGATTATAAAAAAATGAAGCCTGAAGATTTTTCAGGAATTTTAAGTAAAGGCGGTACTATTCTGGGTACTTCACGTCAGCCGTTCAAGCTTATGCGTGTAATAGGTGAGGACGGAATTGATAAGGTTGCTTGTATGAAAAAAACATATAACTATCTGAAGCTTGATTGCCTTGTTATACTTGGTGGTAACGGTTCTCAGAAAACAGCAAATTTGCTTAGAGAAGAAGGTTGCAATATAGTTTCATTACCAAAAACAATAGACAATGACCTTTGGGGTACAGACAAAACATTTGGTTTTCAAAGTGGTATTAATATTGCAACAGAATGTATAGATGCTATCCATACAACCGCTGAATCTCACAACAGAATTTTTGTGGTTGAGGTTATGGGTCATAAGGTTGGCTGGCTTACTTTGTATGCAGGTATTGCAGGTGGAGCAGATGTAATTTTGTTGCCTGAAATTCCATATAATGTTAACAGCATAGCAAAAAAAATAGCTGACAGAGAGCGTAACGGTAAGCACTTTACAGTTATTGCAATGGCAGAGGGTGCAATTCCGCAGGATGTTGCATCACTTCCTAAAAAAGAAAAGAAACAGATGATTGCTACACAGCCTAATGGTACATTTACCGCAAAGCTTGCACAGGAAATTCAGGCTATAACAGGTCACGAAACAAGAGCAACTATTCCTGGTCATATTCAGCGTGGTGGCAACACCTGCCCTTACGACAGAGCGTTGTCTACATTCTTTGGTGCAAAAGCTGCACAGTTGATTATTAACGAGGAATATGGCAATATGGTTGCTTTAAGAGGTGATGAGATAGTACCTGTTCCTTTATCAGAGGTTGCAGGTAAGCTTAAAACAGTTCCTGTTGATTGTTCAGAAATTCAGTGTGCAAGAGCAGTGGGTATTTCATTTGGTGATGAATGATATATCGCTATAAATTGTAATCCAAATTTAGATAATAAGAACTTATCTATCCCTTGTGTAATGCCTTATGTAATGCAATGTATAGAGTTGCTTTTTGTTTCTTGTTTTACAAGTGTTGATAACGTTTTGTATACTAAAGATGCAATAAGGGTGTTTAATGTAATAGAAGAAAATAAAAAGAAAATTTTAAATAGAATTGCATAATGGTATGTATACAGCCTGAAAGAGTATTTAAACTTTTTCAGGCTGTATTTTTTATCCTGTAAATGATTACATTAGTTGTTCTACATTGTGGTAGTTGTCCATATATATAAAACAGGAAATTCAAAAGGAGGACTTTTAAATGGATAATACCTATTCTGTAGAAAGATTTAATATGTGTGCCAGAGGATTAAATCAAAGACTTGCACAGTATGTACTTAAAATACCTGATAATATTAAAGCACAGGTACAGGAGATACATATTCGTACAGACAAACCTGTTGCTTTGTACTGTGGTGTAATTACCTATTACTTAACAGAAGAAAATCAGCTTGTTTCACAGTGTTTTACCAATAATATGCTGGTGTCAACTCACCGTGATGTTTACGAGTGCTTTCAGAATATATGTTGCTATTCTGTTTATACAAAGCAGTCAGAAATAAAAAACGGCTTTGTAACTATGCGTGGTGGTCATCGTGCAGGTATTTGTGGTACTGCTGTATATAATGGTAACGAAATAATAAATATTCGAGATATTTCATCAATTAACCTAAGAGTTGCAAAAGAGGTTAAAGGTGTTTCAAAAAATATACTCAAAAATGTTGATATAAACAATGGTGGTATTCTTATTTGTGGTGTACCCTCGTGTGGTAAAACCACAGTGCTGAGAGATATTTCCAGAGTGTTGTCAACTGAAGAAAATCTTAAAGTTTGTATTGTGGACGAAAGAGGAGAAATTGGAGGTTCGTATTCCGGTATTGTACAGAACGATGTTGGTATGTGCGATATACTTGACGGCTACAGAAAGCAGGACGGTATTATGCACGCTGTACGCTGTATGTCACCACAGGTTGTAGTTTGTGATGAGATAGGAACAGATGATGAGGCAGAAGGTATTAAAGAATGTCTAAACAGTGGTGTGGTTGTACTTGCTTCTGTTCACTGTGCAAATGTAAAAGAATTACTTACAAAACCACAAACAATTAACCTTCTTTCAACAGGTGCATTTGAATATATAATCTTTTTATCTGACAGAAAAACACCGGGAGTGATGAAAGAAATTTACACACTGGAGGAGTTGGAGGAATATGAAAGCGATAGGTTGTATTCTGGTGATAATAAGCACAACAACAACAGGATTTTATCTGTCAGCAGTGCTGAAAAGAAAAATGATGTTGTTTAATCAACTTGCATTATTTGTTGGGAATATATCTTCAAATATACGCTACTGTGCAAATGATGTATACAGTGTGTTACATCAGGAATATACAAATGCAGATGTTCCATTTGTTGGTACAACTCTAAAAAATCTTAAAGACGGCTATAATATGTCAGAAAGCTGGAGTATGTCGGTTGACAGTATAAATTTTAATTATGGTCTTTCAAAAGCTGATAAAGATATTATAAAACAGTTTGGATATAAGCTTGGTGCAACAGATGTAGAAGGTCAAACAGACCATTGCGAATATTTTAAAGATGTATTTGAAAATAAAGCAAAAGAGTTGAAGGTGGAATACTCCGAAAAAGCAAAAGTGTACCGCTCGCTTGGTTTGTTCAGTGGTCTTGCTCTTGTGATTGTTATGCTTTAGCGATTATATATAAGGGTTGTGTAAAAATGGATGTTGATTTGATTTTTAAAATAGCTGCCATAGGTATAATTGTTGCAGTGCTTAATCAGGTACTTATTCGCAGTGGAAGGGAAGAACAAGCTATGATGACCACTCTGGCAGGACTTATTGTGGTATTACTTATTATAGTTCAGCAGATTAGCAGTCTTTTCGATACAATAAAAACTTTGTTTGGATTGTAGTTATGAATATAGCAGGAATATGTATTATAGCAGTAATAGGTGCTGTAATTGCCATTACTCTAAAACAGACTGTACCACAATTTTCACTTGTTTTTACATTAGTCATAGGTGTAATGATGTTGTTGGTAATATGCACTTATTTACCAACTGTAACGGAAAAGATAAACAGTCTTATGACGGCAACAGGAGTTAAGTCGGAATATACTGCGGTACTTCTGAAATCGGTAGGAATATGTTTTCTATGTCAATTTTCGTCCGATATATGCAAAGATGCAGGACAAAATGCACTTTCGGGAAAGGTAGAGCTTGCAGGTAAACTGATGATATTGATTTCAGCGTTGCCATTAATGGAAGAAGTTTTGAATACTGCAACTTCTTTTTTGGGCAGTTGATATGGTGGTAAAATGAAGAAGTTGATTTTTATTTTAATGTTTGCTGTATTGTTCTTGTTTTCATCAGTTACAGTATATGCAGATGAAGAAGCTACAGCATCATATACTCAGGATGATATTTATAACAGTCAGTATGAACTTAGCGGAGCAGATACGCTTATAGATGAACTCCCACACGATGTACAGCAACAACTTGAAAATATAGGAGTAACCTCACCTAGCTGGAAGGAGCTTAACTCACTTTCATTTTTTGATATTTTCAGCAGTATTATAAATACCGTGGGAGAAAAATCTATAACACCTTTGAATTGTGTAGTTAAAATTATGGGTGTTGTAATGCTTGTTGCACTTATAAATAGTGTTAAAACTACACTTGCCTCATCATCACTTACAAGTGTGTTGGACTCTGTTGCTGTACTTGCTGTAAGTATAATTTTAATTCAGCCAATCAGTTACACTATTGAATATTGTGCAACCATAATAGAGTTGTCAGCAGATTTTATGTTGGTATTTGTGCCTGTAATGGTTGCAATAATGCTTACTATGGGACAATCTTTACAGAGTGCGGGTAACTATACAATAGTTATGGGAGCAGGTACGGCAGTGTCACAAATTTCAACAAAAATACTTGTACCTTTATTGAATACATTTCTTGGAATGTCTGTAGTAAGCGGAATATCACAAAAGGTAAATCTGAATGGCTTTTGTGAACTTGTAAATAAAGTAGTTAAATGGGTACTTACATTTACAGTGTCACTTTTTACTGCAATATTAACTATGCAAAGTATAGTTTCAGCCTCGGCGGATTCAGCAGGAACAAAAGCTACACGCTTTGCAATAAGCAGTTTTGTTCCGCTTGTTGGTGGTGCATTAAGTGAAGCTTACCAGACAGTGCGTGGCTGTATGGGAATGTTAAAATCGGGTGTAGGTGTGTTTGCTATTCTTGCAACAGGCACTATATATCTGCCGTCGATTATTTCTTGTGTGTTGTGGCTTATTGCTATAAATATAGCTATTGCTCTTGCAGGTGTGTTTGATATGGGGCAGATAATAAAGCTTTTAAGAAGTGTAGCCACCGTAATAAATGTATTAATAGCAATTTTACTGTGTTGTATGATGATTTTTATAGTGTCATCTGCAATAATGCTTATGGTGGGAGGTGTAAGCTGATGGAAGAACTTACATCTTGGGCAACTGCTGTATGCACGGTTGCTGTAATATGCACATTGTTTGAAATGCTTGCACCAAGTGGTAATATTTCAAAAATGCTTAATTTTGTTTTAGGACTATTTCTTGTAGTAGCTGTTCTTGTACCACTTGCAAATATGATTGAATCTAATTCTTTGAATTTTAAAAGCATAGAATTTAAAGAAGAAGAATTTACACTATCTGAAAAAGTAAGTGATTTAACCATAGCGTCAGGAAAATCCGCAATAGAAAAGCTGGTTGCACAGTGTATGGAGGAAAAAGAAATACCGTATAAAAAAATAGTAGTTAATATGGATAGTTCAGACGGCTACAGCATAGATATAATTAGGGTAGAGATATATGTAAGTGCTGAATACAGAAACTCTCTTGCGGAAATTCAAAATGCAGTTAAAGAAAAAACAGGAATAACACCTGATGTTTATGTGGGGTGATAATTATGGAAGATAATAATTCAAACAGTATTTTTGCAAGATTGAGTGATTTCACAAAAGACCCTAAATTTGTAAAAACTATAGTAATAGTAGGCTTGGTGGGAATAGCACTTATATTGTTGTCAAGCTTATTTTCGGGAGGTAAGGCTGATGAATCTGAAAAAACGGATAATTCTCAGGTTGCTTATGTAAGCCTTACCAAATACGAAAATGATTTAGAGCAAAGCTTGGCTGAAATAATATGTTCTATAAATGGTGCCGGCACTACAAAGGTAATGCTTACAATGGATAGTACAGTTGAACAGGTATATGCTACCAATAAAAATATGTCACAGAATAACAGCAACAATACCACTCAGTCAGATACTGCAAATAATAAAGATATTTCAGCAGAAACCACCTACATAACTGTGGAGCTTGCAGACGGTACAGAGCAGACTGTTCTTGTAAAGGAAATTCAACCAAAGGTAAGAGGTGTTTTGGTGGTGTGTGCAGGTGGTGACAACAGTGTTGTTAAAGAAAAAATAATTGACGCAGTAACTAAAACATTAGATATATCATCATCAAAAGTCAGCGTAGCAGGGCTGTCGCAATAAGGAGGAAACATTAATATGAAACTTGGAAAGAAACAATTAATATTATCGGGGTTGGTGCTGACACTGGGAGCGGCTGTTTATCTTAACTGGCAGTTTTCCAGCAATACCGATTTACTGTCGGGTTCAGATGCAGTAAGTGTTTCTAAAGAATTGGGTGAGGCTGAATTTGTCAATACGTCCAGTGACAAGAAAGCAGGAGAGAAATCAACAGAAAAAGCAACTTCAACCGAATCAACAACAAAAGAAACCAATACTGAAAAGGCAACTTCAGCAGAAGCAGGAAGTGACGAATATTTTGCACAAGCAAAAGTAGACCGCCAACAAACACAGGATAAAATAGCTGAAATGACACAAGAAATTATTGAGTCATCAGAAGAAAGTGAAAGTGCAAAAACTGAAGCAGTAGCACAAGCGGCAGAGCTTGCAACAATTATGGAACAGCAGACAAATGTAGAAAGCCTTATAAAAGCAAAAGGTTTTGAGGAATGTATGGTGTTTATTCAAAATGGTGAATGTAGTGTTGTAGTAAAAGACAATGAACTTACTGCCGAAGAAGCACTTATTATAAAAGATATAGCTACAGGGCAAACAGGCATTTCGGCAGATAAGGTTAAAATAACTGCTGTATAAGATGAAGATTATTGTTTATCTCTGTCTTGACAAAAAGAATGAAATATGCTATATCATATAAGTACAAAAGAATAGACACAGTTCATCGGAACACATTTGTGTAACCGGTACTAAGCATATTATAGGATAATATGTAAGGTGATAAGGGAATTACGGTGCAAATCCGTAGCAACAGCCATTGCCGTAACTGGATTTTTAAAGTCCTCAAGTCGGAATGCTTATCGTTCTGTGTATTGCAAATACTCCCTTGGGCAAAGTGAAGGGTAAGTGCAGAATTTATTTGGTATAGTGGTATATAAAAAATACCTTTATATTGTTATGTTTGGCACCCTTCTAATGGAGGGTGCTTTTTTGCGTTATACTTTTCGTGCAATTATTTATTCTCGGAAAGAAGGAATTTTAAAATGAAAAAAACTTTAAAATCTGCCCTTGTTGTTCTATCTTGTTTTGCTATGCTTGTTTGTGCAAGCGGTTGTAGCAACGATAGTAATGCAGAAACAAGCTCTGACACATCATCGAGTACAGTTACTTCTGCTGTATCAGCAACAGAAAAATCTTCGCTTTGGGAAACAGCTATTTATGATTCTGACACCAAACTTGGCGAAGGTAATACAACTGTTGAAGTAGAGGTAGAGGCAGACACAACAGCAATAACCTTTACAGTAAATACTGATAAAGAAATTCTTGGTGACGCACTTGCAGAACATAATCTTATAGCGGGTGAAGAAGGTGAATATGGTCTTTATGTTAAAGAGGTAAATGGTATAAAGGCTGATTATGATACTGACAAAGCATACTGGGCATTTTACAAAGATGGTGAATATATGAGTACCGGTATTGACCAAACAAAAATATCAGACGGCGAACATTATGAGCTTGTATATACAAAGGGATAAAAATTCAGAAAAAAACCGCTTAACACCATTGGAAATGACCATATTTTCAATGCTTGGAACACTAATGTTCTGTTCAAAGATACTTATGGAATGGGCACCAAATATTCATTTGCTTGGAATGTTTACTATGGTTTATACACTGGCATATCGTACAAAAGGATTAATACCGATTTATGTGTATGTGTTTCTTAACGGGATATATGCAGGTTTTTCACCGTGGTGGATTCCGTATCTGTATATCTGGACAATTCTTTGGGGTGTTACAATGCTGTTGCCAAAAAATATTTCAAATAAAACTGCCACAATAATTTATCCTGTGGTTTGTGGTTTGCACGGATTGTGTTTTGGTACTCTTTATGCACCTGCACAGGCAGTTATGTTTGGACTGAATTTTGAGCAAACTCTTGCGTGGATAGTTGCAGGTTTGCCGTGGGACGCTGTTCAGGCTGTGGGTGATTTTTTTGCCGGTTTTTTGATATTACCACTTTCTAAGTTACTGATAAAGCTTAATAACCGTATAAGGATTAATAATAAAACTATATAACTTCTTTTTGTAAATAAAAAGCGTACAGAACTTTGACTAATGTCATAATCCTGTACGCTTTTAAAATTTAAGTTTTAAGGAAGCACATATTTAGCTTTGTATTCTTTATAGTCTGTTTTGAATGTACCTTCTTCGTTGTGCTTGAACTCGTTTAGATACTCGTGTGTTTCAAAGCTTTCTTCTTTTAGCTGAATCATACAAACTGCAATATTTGAACAGTGGTCAGATACTCTTTCAATATCGTTAAGTAAATCAGAGAAAATAAAACCAAGTTCGATTGTACATTTACCGTCACGCAGACGCTTAATGTGTCTTAACTTCAGTTCGTTTACAAGCTTGTCTATAACCTGCTCAAGTGGCTCTATACGCATAGCAAGTTCATAGTCATCATTAATATATGCTTTTATTGTATTGTCAATAATTTCAATAAGGGCACATATAACAACATCAATTTCATTTGTAGCACTTTCTGAGAATGAAATATTCTTGTCGTGCATTTCTTTTGAAACATTAAGAATGTTTACAGCGTGGTCACTTATTCTTTCAAAGTCACCTATTGAATGAAGCATTTTAGATGCCTCTGCACTGTCCTGAGGTTTAAGGTTTTTACTGCAAAGCTTAACAAGATAAGTTCCAAGAACATCTTCGTAAACGTCAATTTTCTTTTCGTTATCACGAATTTTCTCTGCCATTTCATCACTGTACTTTGCAAGAACAGTGCAAGCGTCTGTAATTGTTGTTTCTGCCAAAACAGCCATTTTATCGCACATATTACTGCACTGAGATGTTGCTACAGCAGGTGTGTTTAAGAAACGTTCATCAATAAATGGTGTGTCATCTTCGTTGTCTTTATCTTTGATTGTAAGACAAGCCAATTTTTCAAGCCACTTATTAAATGGCAACAAAATTGCAGTTGCACAAATATTGAATGTAGAGTGTACTACAGCTATACCAGCAGCTCCGATTGCTTCATCAAGAAATTCAAAGTGAACAAATGCGTTAATGCCATAGAATATAGAAAGCATTACTATTGTACCTATGATATTAAAGTATAGATGAACAAGTGCCGCACGTTTTGCATTCTTTTTAGCACCAATACATGAAAGAAGTGCTGTTACACAAGTACCAATATTTTGACCCATTATAATAGGAATAGCACTTGCAAATGTTACACTTCCTGTTGCTGAAAGTGCCTGTAAAATACCAACTGATGCAGATGAGCTTTGAATGATGGCTGTAAGCACAGCACCTGCAAGAATACCAAAGAATGGGTTAGAGAACATTAATAGTATGTCTCTAAATTCCGGTACATCTGCCAGACCTTCAACAGCACCACTCATTGTTGACATACCAAACATTAGAATAGCAAAGCCTATTAGAATACTGCCGATATCTTTTTTCTTCTGACTTTTACAGAACATCATTAAAGCTATACCTATAATTGCTAAAATAGGTGAGAAGCTGTCAGGCTTTAAAAGCTTTATAAGCATACTGTCACCTTCAAGTCCTGTAAGGCTCAATATCCACGATGTAACTGTTGTACCAACATTTGCACCCATAATTACACCAACTGCTCTTGAAAGCTTCATAATACCTGAGTTTACAAAGCCTACAACCATTACAGTAGTTGCCGATGATGATTGAATTACTGCTGTTACCAAAATTCCTACCAAAAAGCCTTTGAATGTACTGCTTGTAAGCTTTTCAAGCATTTTTTCAAGCTTACCGCCTGAAAGCTTTTCAAGGCCATCGCCCATTGCGTTCATACCAAATAGGAACAGGGCAAGTCCACCAATAAGGTCAAGAACTTTGAATATGTCCATAATCTCCTACCTCTCGTTTTTTGTTTTTGAATTAATTATATTAAAAATCGCAAAGTCTTTTACAAATCCAAAGCGATGTTTTACAATATTTTTACAAAGTTCACCCAATACGCAATAACAATAGTAAGCATACAGAATTAAGGTGAAAATTATGTTTACCTTATGTGAAATCTATGTAAAATAATGACGAATTTTAGAAGTGCTTAAAACAAAAGAAGATGTATTTTGGGTACTTTGATACAATAGTAAATGAAAATATTTGACAAATAAGCATATATATATTTACTGAATAATTTTTATTGTCTTTTATATTTAGAAAAATGTGCAATATACTCAAAAAACATAAAAAAATAATTTGACTTATGGGGATTTTCCTGCTAAAATAAATACTAGACGATGTAGATAGCAATCTGCTTTTGTTATAATTTTATGAAAGGTAAATTTATGGGTAAAATTATTTCTGTTGCGTCAGGTAAAGGTGGCACGGGTAAGTCTACTGTTTGTGTTACTTTGGGTATGGCGTTGGTTAAGCGTGGACATAAGGTCTTATTAATTGACTGCGACTCGGGTATGCGAGGACTTGATATAATGATGGGTATAAGCAAAAGCCTTGTTTTTGATATTGCTGACGCTGTTTGTGGTAATTGTACACCGGAACAAATTATTTACCCATGTAATCATATATCCGGTTTAAGTCTTATTCCTGCACCACAAAATGCAGAAGATGAGTTAAGTCCTGCTATTTTAAAGCAATTTACTGACAATGTTCGCAACAATTATGACTATATTATAATAGATTCTCCTGCAGGAGTAGGTAAAGGGTTTGATACAGCTGTACTTCCGGCAGATATGTGTCTAGTAATAGCAAATACTGAACCTACAAGTTTGAGAGGGTGTGTGAATGTAAGAAAAAAACTTACTGAAATAGGTAAAGATAATATCAGACTTATTATTAACAAATTTTCAAGAACTATGTTTAAGGAGCTAGCTTTTTATCCGGACCTTGATTGTATTATTGATGAGTCCGGTATACAACTTATCGGAATTATAACAGAGGACCGACAGGTGGTAGCATCTGTACAAAAAGGCTTAGCCTACAAAAAGAAATGCACAGCACTGGAGGCTATTGACAGAATAGCAGCAAGACTGGACGGAGATAATGTTCCGTTGCTGATATGTTGAACCCAATAAGGCAAAAGAATATATTAATATCGAGCATATCGAGAAAGAAGGATAATGATGAAAATAGCTATAATTGCACATGATGAGAAAAAAGAATTAATGGTACAGTTTTGCATAGCATACTGTGGTATTTTAAGCAGATATTCAATGTGTGCTACAGGTACAACAGGTAAGCTTGTGTCTGAGGCAACAGGTTTGGAAATTCAGAGGTTTTTAGGTGGTTCACAGGGTGGTGACCAACAGATTGCGGCAAGAATAGCCTGCAATGAAATAGATATGCTCTTGTTTTTTAGAGACCCTCTTAATCCTAAGCCACAAGAGCCTAACGAGGCTAATTTGTTAAGACTTTGTGATATGCACAATATTCCTGTTGCAACAAACATTGCTACTGCCGAAATGCTTATACACGGTCTTGAACGTGGTGACCTTGATTGGAGAAATATTGTAAAATAATCTGCAAAGTGCCTTGTAACTTTTGCAATATTATAGTAAAATAAAACATTGGTAGGGGTAGACTTGGCTCTGCCCCTATTTTTACATTTGAAAATTATTTTTTGTATAAATGGAGGACTTTAAATGGCACTTATAACAAAAAAAGTTTACGGTGCAGAAGATGTACTGCCAAAGGACAGCTACAAGTGGCAACTTGTAGAAGATATTATGAGAAGTGAAGCGGCTGCTTACGGCTTTAAAGAAATTCGTACACCTGTGTTTGAGCATACAGAGCTTTTCCAGAGAGGTGTGGGTGACACAACAGACGTTGTTCAAAAAGAAATGTATACATTCAACACAAAGGGCGGAACATCTATTACACTTCGTCCTGAGGGTACAGCCGGTGCGGCAAGAGCATTGCTTGAACACGCTATATATAATGATGGTTTGCCTGTAAAGACATATTATTTTGATTCTTGCTACCGTTATGAGAAAAAGCAGGCTAATCGTTACAGAGAATTTCACCAGTTTGGTGTTGAAGTTTTTGGTACTTCAAATCCTACGGCTGACGCAGAAATTATAAGCTTGGCTTCTACATTATTTGACAGACTTGGTGTAGTGGATTTACAGCTTGAAATAAACTCAATAGGTTGTCCTAAATGTCGTGCAAAATATCACGAGGCATTAAAAGAATATTTTGAAAGCTATAAGGGTGAGCTTTGTGAAACCTGCCTTTCTCGTTTAGAGAAAAATCCTATGAGAATACTTGACTGTAAAAGCCCTATATGTTCAAAGATAGCAGAGAATGCACCTGTAGTGCTTGATTTTCTTTGTGATGAGTGTAGTGACCACTTTGAAAAGGTAAAGGCTTACCTTGATTCTGCTGAAATTCCTTATGTTGTTAACCCTAAAATTGTTCGTGGTCTTGACTACTACACAAAAACTGTGTTTGAGTTTGTTACAACAATCCTTGGTTCACAGGGTACAGTTTGTGGTGGTGGACGTTACGATGGACTTATAGAGGAAATTGGCGGACAGCACACACCATCACTTGGATTTGGCTTGGGTATGGAGCGTTTGCTGGCACTTATGGAGGAACAGAAAATTGAAATTCCTGCACCTCCTACCTGTGATTTGTATATTGCAGGCTTAGGTGATGAGGCACAGAAAAAAGCATTTAACCTTGTAAAAGAGGTAAGAGAAACCTCTCTTATTGCAGAATGTGACATAGTAGGCAGAAGCTTGCGTGCCCAGATGAAATACGCAGACAAAATAGGTGCAAAATTCAGTATGGTTATTGGTGATGATGAAATCAAAAATAACAAAGCAATACTGAAAAATATGGAAACAGGTGAAAAAACAGAAGTGCCTCTTGATGAGGAATTTATAAATACCTTCTTCCAGAAGTTTGCAAGCTATGAAATTGAAAGTCAAAATAAAGAATTGGGCATAGAAAACTCATTTCAGGATTTAATTTGATATTACTTTTGTTTTTGATAAATTAAAAATCAATATTAAGAAAAAGAGGTAATTACAATGGCTGAATTTATGACAGGGCTAAAAAGAAGTAATTACTGCGGTGAATTAAGAATAGAGGACTGCGGTAAAAAAGTTACTGTATTTGGTTGGGTACAGCGTCAGCGTGACTTGGGTCAGCTGATTTTTATAGACTTGCGTGACCGTACAGGTGTAGTACAGTTGGCTCTTGATGATACAACAGACAAGGCTGTTTTTGAAAAGGCTACATCTGTAAAAAGTGAATATGTGTTGGGTGTTGTTGGTACTGTTAAAGAAAGAAGTGCCAAAACGAATAAAATTGCAACAGGTGATATTGAAATAGCAGTTGAAGAACTGAGAATTTTGGGAGAAAGCGAAACACCTCCGTTTGAAATTGTTCCTGACTCTAACACAGGTGAGCTTACAAGACTTAAATACCGTTATCTTGACCTAAGACGTCCTGACCTACAGCAGAACATTATTTTAAGACATAAAATTGCAAAGGTAACTCGTGATTATTTTGATGAACAAGGCTTTATCGAAATTGAAACACCTATGCTTATAAAATCTACTCCAGAGGGTGCTCGTGACTTTTTGGTTCCTTCAAGAATACACAAGGGTAGTTTTTATGCACTTCCTCAGTCACCACAGATTTACAAACAGCTTTGTATGGTGGCAGGATTTGACAGATATATGCAGATTGCTCGTTGCTTCAGAGATGAAGACCTACGTGCAGACCGTCAGCCTGAATTTACACAGATTGACCTTGAAATGTCTTTTGTAGATATGGAAGATGTTCTTGAAATTGGTGAAGGCTATATTAAGAGAGTTTTTAAAGAAACCCTTGATATAGATGTTCCTACACCGTTCCCACGCTACACATATAATGAGGTTATGGAGCGTTATGGTTCTGACAAGCCTGACACACGTTTTGAAATGGAACTGTTTGACCTTACAGATATTGTAAAAGACTGCGGTTTTGGTGTATTTAAAAGTGCTGTAGAGGGTGGCGGTAGTGTAAGAGGTATTACCGCTAAAAATGCTGTTAAAACATATACAAGAAAAGAAATTGACAAGCTTACAGAGTTTGTGCGTGGTATTGGTGCAAAGGGTCTTGCGTGGATAAGACTTACAGATGATGGCATTGCCTCAAGCTTTGCAAAGTTTATGACAGAAGATGAAATGCAGGCTATTCTTACAAAGGCAGGTGCTGAAAAGGGCGATGTTGTGATGATAGTTGCAGATACAGAAAATAATACTGTACTTTCAACCTTAGGTGCTTTAAGATGTGAAGTTGCAAACAGACTTAACATTATAAAAGACGGCTACAACTTCTTGTGGGTTGTTGACTTCCCATTCTTTGAATATGATAAAGAGAGTGGAGCATGGGTTGCTATGCACCATCCTTTCACATCTCCTACAGATGAATGTATGGATACACTTGAAGAAGATAAGGGCAAAGTTTATGCAAAGGCTTACGATATGGTTCTTAACGGAGTAGAGCTTTCATCGGGTTCTATTCGTATTACTAACCCTGACCTGCAAAAAAGAATGTTCAGCCTTCTTGGTTTGAGTGATGAAGAAGCTTATAAGAAGTTTGGCTTCCTCACAGACGCATTTAAGTATGGTGCTCCACCTCACGGCGGTATGGGTATAGGTCTTGACAGACTTGTAATGCAAATGGTTAAGGCTCCTACACTTAGAGATGTAGTTGCTTTCCCTAAGGTTCAAAATGCGTCAGAGCCTATGACAAACGCACCAAGTGTTATTGAACAGCCACAGCTTGATGATTTGGGTATAGCTGTAACAGTTAACGAAGAAGAAAAATAATTAAATTAGTCCACCGATGTATAGATTATCTATCTGTATATTGGTGGATTTTCTTTTTGTATAAAAACTAACACAAAAATTAATTATATTGATGATTGATTTTATTTAAAAAGTATAGTATAATTATCTTGATGATTTAAATACAAACGAAAGGATGTAGTTTTATGAATAGATTTGTACTTAACGAAACCTCATATCACGGTTCAGGTGCTATTAATGCAATTCCTGATGAAATAAAAGGTAGAGGCTTTAAAAAAGCTCTGATTGCCTCTGACCCAGACCTTATCAAGTTTGGTGTAACCAAAAAGGTAACAGATGTTCTTGATAATGCCAATATTGAATATACAGTTTTTTCAGATATAAAGCCTAACCCTACAATAGAGAATGTTCAGGCAGGTGTGCAGGCTTATAAGGATTGTGAAGCAGATTGCATAGTTGCTATTGGCGGTGGCTCGTCTATAGATACAGCAAAAGCTGTGGGAATTGTTATAAATAATCCCGAATTTGCAGATGTTCGTTCACTTGAGGGTGTTGCTCCAACAAAAAATAAGTGTGTCCCTATTATTGCAGTACCCACTACAGCAGGAACAGCCGCAGAGGTAACAATAAATTATGTTATTACAGATGCTGAGAAAAACCGTAAAATGGTTTGTGTAGATGTTCACGATATTCCTGTTGTTGCTGTGGTTGACCCTGATATGATGTCCACAATGCCTAAGGGTCTTACAGCCGCTACAGGTATGGACGCACTTACTCACGCAATAGAAGGTTACATTACTTTAGGTGCATGGGAGCTTTCTGATATGTTCCACCTTAAAGCTATTGAGATTATTGCCAAAACTTTGCGTGGTGCGGTTGAGAATACCAAAGAGGGCAGAGAGGGTATGGCTCTTGGTCAGTATATAGCAGGTATGGGATTTTCAAATGTAGGTTTGGGTATAGTTCATTCAATGGCTCATCCATTGGGTGCATTATATGATACACCACACGGTGTAGCTAACGCAATTATTCTTCCTACAGTAATGGAATATAATGCACCTGCTACAGGTGATAAATACAAATATATAGCAAAGGCTATGGGTGTTGAAGGCACAGAGAAAATGATGGTTGAGGAATACCGCAGTGCCGCTGTTAATGCAGTTAAAAAGCTATCGCAGGATGTTGGTATACCTGCGGACTTAAAAGAGATTGTTAAAGAGGAGGATATTCCGTTCCTTGCACAGTCAGCATATGATGACGCTTGTAGACCCGGCAATCCAAGAGATACCAGTGTAGAGGAAATTACAATTCTCTATAAAAGCTTAATGTAGTTTGTTTAATTTGATTTTAACCTCATAATAATTTATATCCTTCAATTTACAAATACCGGCACTGTATATTATGGTACAGTTGCCGGTATTTGCATATTTATTTATATTTTGTAAAAAACTTCTTTGAATATGTGAAAAGATTGTTTAACGAAAATATTTGTGTTAAAATATAATCGTAAATAATATTATTGATTGATAAGATTATGTTTGGAGAGGTAATATGAGTAATGCAGAAAATGTTAATTTGTTGAAAAATAAAAAAAGTCAGAAAGAAAGCAAAAATAAAACCATATGCTACAGTATTTTTAGAGTGTTTATGGTTTTATTGGCGAGCATATTTTTGTTGTGGTTCTTACTTCCGTTTTTTGTGTATAATATTCTTAATGCTTTTAATCTTATGGGAATAGTTGCTTGTGCATATGTAATAGCATTTTATGGTGCAAGACCTCTGTTCAGAAAAATAAAGGATAAATTTTATGAGAAAAAGTTTTCACGAATATTGTGGAAAATGGGAAGATTTTTTATTTATGCTTTTGCTGTTTATGGTTTTATTATAAGTATTGTTATGGCTGTATTTGCAAGTATACCACCTGCCGAAAATTCGTCTGTAATTGTTTTGGGGGCTCAGGTTAAAGGTACAAGCCCAACTTTAAGCTTGTATGACAGAATTATGGCAGGTGAAGAATATTTAAAGGATAATCCTGAGTCAATATGTGTTGGCAGTGGCGGTTTGGGAGATACCGCAGAGATTACTGAGGCACAGTGTATATATAATGTACTTACAGAACACGGAATTGATGGAGATAGAATTTATCTCGAAAACAATGCACGTAATACGCAGGAAAATATAAAGTTTTCTTACGATATAATAAAAGAGAATGATGAAAATGAAAACATAGCAATAGTATCTGACGGTTTTCATCAGGCAAGAGCAAGATTGATTGCACGAAAGCTTGGTATAAAAGCTCAGATAGGTGCGGTAAGTGCAGAAACAAACTGGATTTACCTGCCTACATTCTGGGTGCGTGAATGGTTTGCTTTACCATATGATGCGTTTTTCAGATAAAATAAAATAAATGGCAGTAACAAATGGAGTGCGGTTAAATTTGTTACTGCCATTTTGTATAGTGTTTATAAATTGTTTGTGTTGAATATTTTATTAATTGTTGAATAGTTACCAAAAACAGAGGAATAATTCGTGCGTTTTGGCTATTTATTATTTATCAGATAAATGGTATAGTATTTTAGTATATTCTTCGAGTAAGAATATTAAAAAGAAACGAGGTATCATAAATGGAGAGAGAAAAATTAAAATCCCGACTTGGCTTTATTTTGCTGTCGGCAGGCTGTGCCATTGGCATAGGAAATGTGTGGAGATTTCCATATGTTGTTGGAAATAATGGCGGTGGACTTTTTGTACTGTTTTATCTGATATTTTTGGTAATAATGGCAGTACCTATACTTACTATGGAGCTTTCTGTTGGTAGAGCCAGCAAGAGAAGCATTATGTGTGCATACAACAAGCTTGAGCCTAAAAACAGCAAGTGGCATATTCACAGTGGTTTTGCATTGGCAGGTAATTACTTGCTTATGATGTTCTATACAACAGTTGCAGGCTGGATGATGTATTATTTCTATAAGTATCTTGTGGGTGATTTTGAGGGTATTGATAAAACAAGTATTACAACACAATTTGATAATATGCTTGCAGACCCTGTTACAATGACTTTGTGGACAACTATAGTAATAATATTAGGCTTTTTGGTATGCTCGCTTGGATTGCAAAATGGTGTTGAACGTATTACAAAGGTTATGATGATTGCATTGTTGGCTCTTATAGTGGTGCTTGCAATTCATTCACTTACTTTAGACGGTGGACTTGAAGGAGTTAAGTTTTATCTTGTACCAAATCTTGAAACTGTACAAGAAAGAGGTTGGTTATCTGTAATTACTGCGGCAATGAATCAATCGTTCTTTACTTTGAGTATTGGCATAGGTTCAATGGAGATTTTTGGTAGTTATATTGAAAAAGACCGTTCACTTTTGGGTGAGTCGCTTACTATTGCAGGCTTAGATACAAGTGTTGCAATAATTTCAGGTTTGATTATTTTCCCTGCTTGCTTTGCATTTGGTGTTAATCCTGACAGTGGCCCAAGTCTTATATTTATAACACTTCCAAACATATTTGCTGAAATGCCTTTTGGAAGAATATGGGGAGCTTTATTCTTCCTGTTCTTATCATTTGCTGCATTTTCTACTGTAATAACAGTGTTTGAGTCTATAATAAGCTGTTGGATGGATAAGTGGAGCTTCAGCCGTAAAAAGGTTTGTCTGATTAACTGTATTGCTTTGATTGTACTTTCTATTCCTTGTGTGCTTGGATTTAATCTGTTAAGCGGTTTCCAACCTCTTGGAGAAGGAACAACAATACTTGACCTTGAGGATTTCCTTGTAAGTAATATATTGTTGCCTGGTGGTTCAATAGTAATTACTTTGTTCTGTACTCATAAGTTTGGCTGGGGCTTTGATAATTACTTTGCTGAAGTTAATGCAGGTAAAGGCTTAAAAATACAAAAATGGATGAGAGTTTACTTTAAGTGGGTTTTGCCTGTAGTTGTAACACTCTTACTTGTTCAGGGTCTTATATCTGTATTTGCAAAATGATTTTTAATAATAAGTAAAAATAGATATCCGAGGTTTTGGAAAATTCCATTATCTCGGATATTTTTGCTTTATTTACAGATAAATTAATTATAATTTATCTCCAAAAAGTAAAGAAGCAAGCCTTTGCTGAATAGTATAGTTACTGAGCCTTTTTGTGCTTAATATTTTTGTAGAGGAGAAAGTAAATGTCCTTATTAAAAAACAAGCAGATTTTATTGAAGAAAGCTGTATCAATAGCAGTTTCTATATTATTGATTACAGGCTGTTTGGTAAGCGGTATTGCTGTAGGTGCGGACGATATAAGTGCTGAAATCACTTTTACAAATTGTTATGACAGTAATGGAAATGAAATAAAGTATGTAAATGATTTGGTGCTGAATAATTCTTATGTTGCTTATGAGAATCAGCTTACAAGCAAAATTTTTGCTGATGATGAGGTCGCTTTTTGTATTGAGCCTAATCAGAGGGTATCTGCAAATGACAGGCTTGAAATGGATAACTCACCTGTATGGGAAAATTTAACCGAAATGCAAAAAACAGCGTTGAAAATTGCTTTAATGTACGGTTATCAGGGTAATGCAGATAATATACCTGTTTCAGACGGTGAAGTGTATGTGGCTACACAGATAATTATATGGGAGATTGTAAGCGGACTGCGAAATACTTTACAGACCTTTGACTGCACAAGTGATGCTATAATAAACTCCGTTTATGATTCTACAAGACCTGAAATTAATTCGGGTGTTAAAACGGCGTATGATATAATTGACAGTTGCTTGGAAAACTTTTATGTAATGCCATCATTTACCTATAAAAGTGAAGAAATTGCTGTAAAGGAAGAAATGCAATGGTGTGAGGAAGAAGAATTTTACAGAATAACTCTTACAGATGAAAATAATGTGCTTTTGGAATATAACTTGTATACTGATGATGATATTACAATACAGATTGAAGGTAATGAACTTACTGTAATTACAGCAAATGCTTATGATAATATAGTGTTGAACTTTTCTAGAAAATTGCCTGCCGAAGGTTATACAGGTAAGTTTGTTCTTTGGGGTGACTCAACACATCAGGACCTTGTAACAGGTTTGGATTGTAATATCAATACAGAAGAAGGTGTATGTGTTCTGTTTGCGAAAGAGTTGCCAACAGAGCCTATAACAGAGCCACAGACAGAAGAACCAACAGAGCCTATAACAGAGCCACAGACAGAAGAACCAACAGAGCCTTTAACAGAGCCACAAACAGAAGAACTAACAGAGCCTTTAACAGAGCCACAGACAGAAGAACCAACAGAAGATATAACCGAGCAATGTACACAGGTTTTAGTGTGTCCTATAGTTTCAAACGATAAAACAATTACAAAAGAAATTACAGTAAGCAACAACTGCAATATACAACAGTCAGTATCGAATGAATTGTGCAGTTATAGCACAGCAACAGGCAAAGTATCAACAGGTGACAGCAAAATTACAATTATAGTTCTATCACTGTTGTTTGCGGTGTCGGGTGTAACTGTATTTGTTATGGAGAAAAGAAGAAAAAAGAGTAATTATGCACAATAAACTGTAAAGCTTTTTATGCCTATCTGCTAAAAGATAGGCATAATTTTAAATAAAATCATTAAATATTTGGCTGTAAAATGATGTAAACATACAAATTTAATTTAACGTGGTTGCTCATTCTTGACCTTTACTTTTTTGTATATTAAAGTATATGTGAGCTTGTGTTTTTAACAAGTAAATTAAGTACAAAAAGTAAGGATAAATATTTATGAGCTACGAAATTATTGTCTTGGATATTGATGGAACATTGGTTAATTCTGAAAAGGTTATTACTCCAAAAACTCAGAAGGTTTTGACCAATCTGCAAAAGCTTGGCAAAAAGGTTGCACTTGCATCTGGCAGACCTGTACAGGGAATAATGGGTCATGCACGTACCTTGCGTTTAAATGATTTTGGCGGTTATATTCTTGCCTATAATGGTGGTACTGTAATAGATGCACGTACAAACAAAGTTATTTACAGTAAATATTTCCCTAATGAAATAATCCCTGAAATATGTAAAGAGCTTAAAAATACAAATGTTACCATAAATACCTATGAGGGTGATAAGATAATTGAAGGTAACGCACTTAATAAGTATTCTGATATTGAGTCCAGAATTATTGGTCTTGATACAAAGTTTGTTAAAAACTTTGCCGAGTATGTAACCTTTGATATTAATAAGCTATTGTTGGCAGGTGAGCCTGCTGAGATTTTGCGTCTTGAAAAGCTGTTTTCTGAAAGATATAAAGGTGTTATAGGTGTGTTCAGGTCTGAGGAGTTTTTCCTTGAGCTTGTACCGCTTGGAATTGATAAGGCTAAATCTATAGAGGTTCTTTTGAATAACCTTGGTCTTACTGAAAAACAGTGTATTGCTTGTGGCGATGCCTATAATGATATTACTATGATTCAGTATGCCGGTTTGGGTGTAGCAATGGGCAATGCTGTTGACGAGGTAAAAGAAGCTGCCGATGTTATTACTGCTACCAATGACAATGATGGTGTAGCTAAAATAGTTGAGGAATATATGCTTTAATTATATGATATTAAGAAAGAAACAGCCTGTAGGAGTTGAATAAACTCTTGCAGGCTGTTTTGCTATATGTTTGTTGTTATGGTAAATTTAAATTTATTTTAATAGTCAAAATGACAAAACCAATATTTATTTAAAATATTTACTTTATCGTTTATAAAATACATTCTTTTGTAATTATGTTGAGGTTTATATAAGAAAATTAGACAATAAATTTTATTCAAAAACAAAACCAAAGCACATAAGCTTGTTTTGCTAATGGAAAAATTTATCAATTTTTACCATTGACTTTATTTCAAAAATAAATATCATAAAATTAAACAGTGTTCAATAATTAAACGGTGTTAATAAATTTAAGGAGGTTATATAGCTTGAGTCGTGAAAGGCAGATACAAAAAAATGCTGAAATAAGAAAAGCGATTCTTGATACAGCTGTTTCGATAGGACTTGAAGAAGGCTTTGAAGAATTATCTATAAGAAAAATAACTGATAAATTAGGTTATTCATCAGGCATTGTTTATCATTATTTTAAAGATAAACAGGATATTCTGAATACTATACATTGTCAAACAAGTATGGAGCTTAAAGATGCTGTTGAACTATGTATTAAACCCGAAAGAAGTTTTGCTGAAAATACAAAGGTTGTCTTTAAAATGATAACTGAAGTTTCTATATATCAACCGGATACATTTAAGCTTATTCTGCTTAGTAAATATTCACACAACAGTGAGTCTGTTAAAATATGGCTTGATATGATTAAGCAATGTATAAATATTGGTATAGAAAGAGGTGAACTGAGAAATATAAATAGTGAAATTACAGCATATACTTTGCTGAATAGTTTTCTGGTAGCACAGATGATTATTCACGAAAAAGGTGAAAAAGACAAGGAAACTATAGAGACAATTTTTGATACAGAGCTTGATATATTGCTCAATGGTATTTTAAACAAAGGAGAGGATAATTAAATGAGTACATTATTCTGGGTGCTTATTGCAGTAGTTGCAGTGATAGTCATAACATTATTGGTTATGTATTTTGTTGCAAGATACTTTTTCAGATTTACTATACTCAGAAAACCTACTGCAACTGCCGAAAACAATATAAATGCTAATACAGACTGGTCACGTCATATGGATTTTATCCATAAGCGTAAAGAGTGGCTCGAAACAAAAAATCTTGAGCAGGTTTATATAACCTCAAATGATAACTTGAAATTGCACGGCACATTACTGAAAAATGAAAATAGCAAGAATTTTGTTATCTGTTTTCACGGTTATACAAGTAAAGGCTTGAATGATTATACATCGCTTTCAAAGTTCTATTATGAGCAGGGCTTTAATGTTCTTATGGTTGATGAACGTGCCCACGGTGATAGTGAAGGAACATACATAGGATTTGGTGTTCTTGATAGAAATGATGCTGTAAAGTGGATTGAATATACTATAGAGCGTTTTGGAAAGGATACAACAATTTTTCTTCACGGTACATCAATGGGTGGTGCAACAGTGCTTATGACAAGTGGACTTGATTTACCACCAAACGTAAAGGCTATTATATCAGATTGTGCATTTACAAGTGCTTATGATGTTTTCTCTCATATATTAAAGAGAGATTATCATATTCCAAAATTCCCTATTATGAATATTACAGAGTATATGACAAAAAAGAAAGCGGGCTATGGCTACAACGATGTCAGCACACTAAATGAGGTAGCAAAAACTAAAATTCCAATTTTGTTTATACACGGAGATAAAGATGATTTTGTGCCTGTGTGGATGAGTGAAAAAAACTACGAGGTTTGTAATTCTGAAAAGGAATTGTTATTAGTAAAAAATGCAGACCATGCTGAATCTTACTATGTTGATACAAATGCTTATGAGCAGGCTTTGAAAAGATATATAGATAAGTATTCAGCTACAACAAATAATAAGGAGAATAATTAAGTAAATGTCGGAAGGAGTATTAATATGAATGAACAAAAAAAGTTATATCCGCTAACAAACGCACAAAGGCTTCATTACTTTACTGTGCAGTATTGTCCGCAAAAACAGGTTCTTAATATAGGCACAAGCCTTACAATAGAAAACGATATTGATTTTGATGTTCTCAAAGAAAGTATTTACGAGGCTTATGACCGTTGTGAATGTATGCGATTGCGTTTTTGTCAGGGCGAGAATGGCGAGGTTATGCAGTATGTAGTACCAAAGGAAGAACGTGACATACCATTTTTTGAATTTGGTCACTGGAAATATGAAGACGCAGAAAATGAAATGAAAAAGTGGACCGAAGTTCCGTTTGGACGTTTTGACAGTCCTATGAATAAAATTGTAATGATTTCTATGCCTGATGGTTTTAAAGGTATATATCTGCTTGTTGACCATATGACAATGGATGCACAAGCTCTTGTAATGTTTATGAAGGATATTATACAGCTTTACTGTCATAAAAAATATGATACAGAATATCCAAAGGCGTTGGCTTCGTATATCAAAGCACTTGAAAAAGACCTTAAATATCAGGAAAACTCAAAACAGCTACAGAAGGACAGAAAATACTGGCAGGAGGTTCTTGAAAGAAGTGAGCCTATGTATACTGACCTTACAGGTGATAATCTTCTTGAAAGAGAACGTCTGGCAAAAAATAATCCTAATCTAAGAGCAGCTGTAAGCGGTATTGCAAGTTGTGAGGCAGATATTGCACAGTTCCATCTTGAGCCTAATCCTTCTAATGTGCTTGTTAAATTCTGTGAAGAATACAATGTGCCAATGGTTTGCCTGTTGCTTATGTCACTGCGTACATATCTTCAAAAGGTGAATAACAATGAACCTGATGTTTCAATTCAAAGCACAGTTTCAAGACGTGCAACATTGCTTGAAAAGCAGTCAGGTGGTACAAGAGTACATTTCTTCCCTTGCAGAACTATTGTAAACACAAACGAAACATTTTTAGAAGGCTGTAAGAAGTTGCAGGAGGCACAAAACGAAGTGTTCCGTCACGCTAACTTTAATCCGATTGAATTTATGGGTATGCGTTCTAAGCGTTATGGCAACGAACCCGGACAGTCATATGAGCCTATGAGCCTTACATATCAGCCACTTTCAATGCGTTCAAACGATATTATGCCCGATATCCGTTACAAAACAAACTGGTATTCAAACGGTGTTGCAGCACAGAATTTATATTTAACAGTTATGCACCGTTCTCTTGATAATGGCTTGGATTTCTGTTTTGAATATAAAAAGGATAAGTATAATTACACTGACCTTGAGAGGATTTATTACTTTGTAACAAGGATTCTCTTTGAAGGTGTAAATAATCCAAATAAAACAGTTGCAGAAATAATTTCAAATACATAATAAAGGAAGGTATTAAATATGCTTGATACAATTAAAGAAATGATAACAAACTATGTAGAGGTTTCACCTGATGACATTACAGAAGAATCTCAGTTTATTGCTGACCTTGGTTTTAACTCATATGATTTTATGAGCTTTTTGGGTGAGATAGAGGACGAGTATGATGTTGAAATTGATGAGCGTGAGGCTTTAAAAATTCATACAGTCGGCGAAGCAATAGAGTATATTTCCAGCTTACAGGAATAAGGAGGATATTTTTATGGATGCAAGTATTGTTAAACCAACCAAACGCTATGCAAATTTGAAGGAATTACTTACAGATGTTGCTGAGCTGTATGGCGAGCGTGACGCTTACAGATATAAAGATAAGAAAAATATCATTAACAAAAAATATAAAGAGCTGTTAGATGATAGTATGGCTTTTTCAAATGTGCTTAAAAGCTTTGACCTGTTAGGTAAGCATATAGCTGTTATAGGTGCAACAAGCTATGAGTGGATAGTTACATATTTTGGTACAGTAAACAGTAACAGCGTTATAGTACCTATTGATAAAGAATTGCCTGCTGATGATATTGCAGAGCTTTTAAATCGTGCAGATGTTTCAGCTTTGGTATATGATAAATTGACATATGACAGAATTGACAGTATAATAGAACAGTGCAGTGGTATTCAATATTTTATTGATATGTCAGCAGAAAACAGCAGTGACAAAGCAATGGCATTTTCTGAATTGCTAAAGGATAATGCAGGCACTTTTGATGTTGAAATTGACAACGATAAAATGTGTTCAATACTGTTTACATCAGGTACAACCGGAAAAAGTAAGGGTGTTATGTTAAGCCATACTTCTCTTGCAGATAATGCAACCTGTATGGATATGGGTGAGAAAGTTGGAACAATTTCTCTTTCAGTTTTGCCAATTCATCACGCTTACTGTTTTACCTGTGATATTCTTGCTTGTTTGTGCAGAGGTGTAACTTGTTGTTTTAATGATTCTATTATGCGACTTGTTAAAAATATAAATCTGTTTAAACCTAACATTATTCTTTTAGTACCTATGATAATTGAATCACTCTATTACAAAATGAAGGAGCTTTCAAGAGTTAATCCACAGGTGCCAAAGAAAGTTATCGCAAACCAGATTTTCGGCGAGGATTTACACACAATATACAGTGGTGGTGCATACCTTAACCCTAAGCTGATTGTTGAGTTTGCAGAGTTTGGTATACAGCTTGTTCAGGGCTATGGTATGACAGAATTTTCACCAAGAATAAGTGCAAATATGCGAAATTACAGCAAGCTAAATTCTGTTGGTGTGCTTATACCCGGTGCAGAAGCTAAAATAGAGGACGGAGAAATTCTTGTAAAAGGCAAGAGTATGATGCTTGGCTACTATAAGGACGAAATTGCAACAAATGAAACTATTTGTGATGGCTGGCTGAAAACAGGTGATTTGGGATATATTGATGAGGATAATTTTGTATTCATAACAGGAAGAAAGAAAAATCTTATTATCCTTGCAAACGGAGAAAATGTTTCTCCTGAAGAACTGGAAAATAAATTTAATGGCTGGTTGGTTGCAAAGGAACTGATGATTTATTCTGATGACGGCAAAATTGTTGTAGAGATTTTCCCTAATGATGATTATGTAAAGGCTATGAATATTACAAATGTTGAATATGCACTGGACAAGAAAACCGAAGAGGTTAACGCTGATTTACCTCTATACAAGCGTATTACAAAAACGATTGTACGAACAGAGGAGTTTGAAAAAACAAGTTCAGGTAAAATCAAGCGTAAAAATAACAAATAAGGGTGAATTACAATGACTTTTTTTGACGCATTCAACGAGGTAAAAGAAACATTTATGTCAGCAGATGTAAGCGATTACAAAGGACACCTTGCTTTGCAGGTAAACTTGACAGGTGAGGGAGAGGGCAGATTTTATGCCGAGCTTGATAATGGTAAACTCAGTGTTGAGCCTTACGAGTATTTTGACAGAGATGTAATTTTTACTGTAGATACAAATGATTTTTTGAAAATTATCCACGGTAAACTAGACCCTGTATTTGCGTTTACAATAGGCAAGCTGAAAATTGACGGAGATTTGGGCAAGGCTCTTGAAATCCAGAGATTGGTTAAGTAATTTAAAACTTAATAATTTGTATATGAATAGCAAAAAAGGTTGTGGCAAGTTTGATGATTTGCCACAACCTTTTGTTATTTTAAGGTTCTTGATTAATTTATGGAATAATGTAGTTGTATAAATATTTAAAGAAATTTATAAACCTTTATAGTAGGTGCAAGCCATACCTGTCCTGTACCTCTGTATACATTAACAAGACCTTCACCGCTTACTGCTGAACCAACAAGTGTTTTTGCACTTCTTTCAACTGTAAAGTTAAGTGTGCTTGACCTTAGTACAGCAAAGTTGCCGTCTACTTTAAGTGTATCATTCTGAAGGTCTATTATGTCGATTTCTTCCATAGGTACTATAGACTCTAGTATAACAAGACCCGGACCTGTAAGCTGTTGTTGAAAAAGACTTTCACCACCAGCAACAGCTGAAGAAAAGTTTTTTTGGGAAACAGTGTCAATTTTTACACTGCCTTGAGCACAGTAGAACATACCGTCATCAACAATAATAGATTCATTTTGTGCCAATTCCAATACCAAAAAGTGTTTGAAGGACGGCTCTAAAACCAACAAGCCTGTGCCTCGGTATTCAGGTTGTGCTATTTGTTCGCCTGTAACAGCACCCTTGAACATACGGCCAATGGCATTGCCTACTGTTACACCACTGACCATTTCAATATTTCCTTGGAAATAACTCATAGCACCTTTTTCAATTTTTACCATATCATTATTAAGATAAAGAGCAATCTGCCTTGCTCTTATATTTTTCTTTTCCATATAGTAAACTTTTTGAGCCATTGCAGGGTTTGAAAGACCAAGAAGCTTTTCGTATTCAAGAATTTCTATTCTCAAGCCACCGCTTTCAAACTCCTCCAAAATTCTCATATTATCACGACTGCCTATTGCTGTTTTCATAATTTTTGCCTCCCGTTAATTATATTATAAGTAAAATTATTAATTAAAATTTTATCAGTTGTGTTTAATAGTCTAAGTATACATCAAGAAAATATAAAGTCAATAAATTAAAAGTGAGCTTATTAGGGCTATTTTGCGTTTATGTTTATAAACTCTGCCTTTAATTTTGAGTATAGTATTTTTTGACTGCTGTAAAGTCCGTAATATCCACTTAACATATAACTTACCGCACAGCCAACTGCAAACAAGATTAAACCTTCTGCACCAAAAACTTCAATGCTTAACATAATTGACGCAAGAGGACAGTTTACCACACCGCAGAATAAACAAACCATTCCCATAGCAGCTCCAAATGATGGGTCTAAGCCTAAAAATCCGCCCATTACACAGCCGAATGTTGAGCCTATAAACAAAGTAGGTACAATTTCACCGCCTTTATATCCACTTCCTATAGTTATAGCCGTAAAAATAATTTTCAGCAAAAAGGCTTCAGCTTTGGCTTCACCATTAATTGCCTGTGCTATAATATGCGAACCTGCACTGTTGTAGTCACGACAGCATACCAAAAAAGTTAAAGCAACTATAATACATCCTCCTGCAACTACCCTTACATATTCATTTTTAAATAGCTTTTTCATAAGCAATGGAGTTTTGTGCATAGCTACACAAAATAAAATGCTTACAACAGCACACGTTGCAGACAAAGTTATAACTTGTGTGATTGAAAGAAATGTAAGTTCGGGTACAGATTTTAAAATATCAAATCTTGTTGGTGTAACACCTGCAAAAACAGCAATGAAGTATGATACTATAGCTGACATTAAACAAGGCACAAGTGCTGAATAATATGTAACACCAACGCTTATCACCTCAACTGCAAAAAGTGTTGCGGTTACAGGTGTACAGAACAAAGAAGAAAACAAACCACTCATACCGCATAAAACGGATAAGTGCATATCTTTTTCGTCAAGTTTAAGAATTTTGCCAACTGTTGAACCTAAGCTACCACCAAGCTGAAGTGCAGCACCCTCTCTGCCTGCTGAACCACCTAGTAAGTGTGTTATTGCTGTACTTATAAATATAAGAGGTGCCATAACCCAAGGAACACCCTCGTTATTTCTTATAGATTCTATTACACAGTTAGTTCCGGGGTCGTTTTCCATTTTGCTGAGTTTATATAGAGTTACAATAATAATACCGCCCACAGGCAAAAGAAAAATTAACCACCATATCTGGCTTTGAATTTCATTGGCATATGTTAATGCCTTGCTGAATAATGTTCCTATGATACCGCCTAAAGAACCTGTTATCAACGCTATGATTACCCATTTTACGAAGGTTTGTATATAATTCCATGCAGACTTTGATTTTCGCTTTATAAGTTCATTTAACTTTGTAAACATCAAATTCCTCCTCATAATTTAAATTTTACCATACTGAAAATCTAAAAACAACTATGCTTTATTTATCATTTTTACAAAAAGTTAATATAGCACTATTGTTGTAAAGGTGAATGTAGGTTATAATGTAGCTATATAATATTTGTACGGAATGGGATTATTAATGAAAAAATTAGCAGTTGGAATTTTAGCACACGTTGACTCTGGCAAAACTACTTTGTCAGAGGCACTTATGTACTGCTCAGGTAATATAAGCAAGCTGGGCAGAGTTGACCACAGAAATTCCTTTTTAGATACATTTGCACTTGAACGTGACAGAGGTATTACGATTTTCTCTAAACAAGCTGTTTTAAAATATAATAATACAGAATTTACTTTGCTTGATACACCGGGTCACGTTGACTTTTCGGCAGAAACAGAACGTACTTTACAGGTGCTTGACTATGCAATTCTGGTTATAAGCGGTACAGACGGTGTACAAAGCCACACTCACACTCTTTGGAGGTTGCTTAAAAGATATAATGTACCGGTGTTTATATTTGTAAATAAAATGGATATGGACGGAGCATATAAAGAAAAGGTGCTTTTACAGCTAAAATCAAAGTTGAGTGATAATTGTGTTGATTTTAGTGATGATATTCAGAATACAGAATTTTATGAAAATATTGCGGTTTGTGATGACGATTTGCTTAATAAATTTTACGAAAATGAAAATCTGCAAACAGACGATATAATATCAGCAATAAAAAGTCGCAAAGTTTTCCCGTGCTTTTTCGGGTCTGCTTTAAAATTGCAAGGTGTAGAGGAGTTTTTAAGAGGGCTTGACAAATACACAATTATGCCTGATTACAAGAGTGAATTTGGTGCTAAAGTCTTTAAAATTTCGGAGGACAAACAGGGCAACAGACTTACATTTCTGAAGGTAACAGGTGGCAGACTTTTGGTGCGTGATATTTTATCGGACGTGAACCAAAAAATTTCCGAAAAGGTAACACAAATACGAGTTTATTCGGGCGAAAAATTTAATGCTGTAGATGTTGCACAGGCAGGAACAGTGTGTGCAGTAACAGGTATTACATTTGCACATTCGGGTGACGGACTGGGTGCAGAGAGCAATTCTTTTTTACCGTTGCTGGAGCCTGTATTGACCTACAGGGTGGACCTGCCTGAAAATATAGATAGTCACACAGCACTTACAAAGCTTAAAATACTTGAAGAAGAAGACCCACAGCTTAATGTAGTGTGGAACGAGCGACTTGGTGAAATTCAGGTTCAGCTTATGGGCGAAATTCAGCTTGAGATTTTAAAGAGTATTATTTTACAGCGTTTTGGATTTGAAGTTGAATTTGGTCAAGGTAATATTATTTATAAGGAAACAATAAAAAATACAGTTGAGGGTGTGGGACATTTTGAACCGTTAAGGCATTATGCGGAAGTGCATTTACTGCTTACACCAACACAATCAGGCAGTGGTATTGCTATTGATACAAGCTGTAAGGAGGATTTACTTGATAAAAACTGGCAAAGGCTGATACTTACACATCTAAATGAGAAAACACATATAGGTGTGTTGACAGGTTCACCTGTTACAGATATGAAAATAACACTTGTATCCGGCAAAGCACACCCAAAGCATACGGAGGGCGGAGATTTTAGACAGGCTACATACAGAGCCGTAAGACAGGGGTTAAAATCGGCTGAAAGTATTTTGTTAGAGCCTGTTTATGAATATACTCTTGAAGTTCCAACAGAAAATATAGGCAGAGCTATGTCGGATATTCAAAGAATGTGCGGTAGCTTTAACCCACCGGAAAGCAATGGTGAATTTTCAATGCTGACGGGTACAGCACCCGTTGCAACTATGGGCAGTTATCAAAAAGAGGTAACACAATATACACACGGTAAAGGAAAGCTTATTTGCTCTGTAAAGGGTTATGAGCCTTGCCATAATCAAGATGAGATTATAGAACAGATTGCTTACGACAGCGAAGGTGACACTGCCAATCCTTGTGATTCTATTTTTTGTTCGCACGGTGCAGGACATAATGTGAAATGGAATGATGTTCCCAATTATATGCACCTGCCAAGTGTACTTGCCAAAGAGAAAAATACTGTTGAGGAAATTCAGCCACAAAGAGCAAGTGACAGAGTGAGAGCAAGATTTAAAACCTTAGGCTCAGATATTTTTGCTGAGGATAAGGAGCTTATGGCAATTTTTGAACAGACCTATGGTTCTATAAAGAAAAACAGAAACAGTGCATTTAAACCTGTAAAAAAACACACTGAGGATAATGCAAAAAGCTCTAAACCTAAACCACAGTATACAGGTCCTGAATATTTGTTAGTGGACGGATATAATGTAATATTTTCGTGGGATAGCTTAAAAAAACTTGCGAAGGATAATCTAGATGTAGCACGAAACAGGCTTATAAATATACTCTGTAATTACCAAGGATACCGCAAGTGTGAACTTATACTGGTGTTTGATGCTTACAGAGTAAAGGGTAGCAGAGAAGTTGAAAAGCTTAATAATATAAATGTTGTATACACGAAAGAGGCAGAAACAGCCGATATGTACATAGAAAAGGTTACTCACTCACTTGCCAAAAACCACAAAGTAAGGGTAGTAACTTCAGACGGAATGGAACAGCTTATAATACTTGGTAACGGTGCGTTGCGTGTGTCATCGTCTGCTTTTTTAGATGAAGTAACAGAGGCAGAGAATGAAATAAGAGAATTTATAAATAGTATAAATTAATATAAATTTTACACAAAAACAGAATGACAAAACAGAGTAATTCTGTTATAATGTAGTTAAAGCGGTTTAGGCTTTTATTTAAAATACTAATGCAAAAGGTTATATAAAATTTTTGCATTATTAAATAAGTTAATCTAATACAAAGGGAGATATAAAAAATGAAGAAATATGCTTTTGGCGTAGACATTGGTGGAACAACAATTAAAATGGGTTTCTTTGAAACAACAGGTGTGTTGCTTGAAAAATGGGAAATTCCAACAAGAACAGAAGAAAATGGTGTTAATATTCTTCCTGATATTGCAGTAGAAATTGACAAAAAGATAAGCGAAAAATCAATAAGTAAAGCTGATATTGAGGGTGTGGGTGTAGGTGTACCCGGCCCTGTAGATGATGACGGCACAGTATTTAAATGTGTAAACCTTGGTTGGGGTGTATTTAATGTTCAAATTGAACTTAATCGTCTTACAGATTTAAAGGTTAAAGTTGGTAATGATGCAAATGTAGCTGCACTTGGTGAAATGTGGCAGGGTGGAGGCAAAGGCTATAAGAATATAGTTATGGTTACACTTGGCACAGGTGTTGGCGGTGGTGTTATCATCAATGAAAAAATCGTTTGTGGAAGTAACGGTGCAGGCGGTGAAATAGGACATATAAATATGAAAGAGAATGAAAAAGACGCTTGCGGTTGCGGTAATCACGGTTGTCTGGAGCAATACGCTTCTGCAACAGGTATTGTAAGAACTACAAAGAAATATCTTGACGAACATCCTGAAAGTGAAACTGTTCTTACAAATAGTGAATTGACAGCAAAGGATATTTTTGATGCAGCTAAAAATGGCGATGACATTGCAGAAAAAATGGTTGATAAAACAGCTAAAATCCTCGGCAGAGGTCTTTCACAGATTGCTTGCGTTGTAAATCCTCAGGTGTTTGTAATAGGCGGTGGTATGTCAAAAGCAGGTGCTTTTTTGATTGAAAAGGTACAGAATTATTATCAACAATATGCTTTTCACGCTGCAAGAGATACTTACTTTAAGCTGGCAGATTTAGGAAATGACGCAGGCATTTACGGTGGCGTGCGTATGATTTTGGATTAATATATCTAATCAAAGGAATGTAAAAGTATGATTGGTGCAATTACAGGTGATGTGGTAGGTTCGATTTATGAAAATTTCAAAATCAAAAACAAAGAATTTGATTTATTTAAAAAGCGTTGTAGATTTACAGACGACACAGTTATGACAATAGCTGTAGCCAATGCTTTGGTTAAATGTGGAACTAAAAACGAAGAAAGCCTTACAAATGAACTTATTGTGCAGATGAAAAAGCTTGGCAGAAAATATCCATTAGCAGGTTACGGTGGTAGCTTTATTGGTTGGCTTATAAGCAACAGCACTAAACCATACAACAGCTTTGGCAATGGTTCTGCTATGAGAGTTTCACCTGTAAGCTTTGTAGCTGAAACTTTAGAGGAAGCCGAAAAGCTTGCAGAAATTACAGCCGGTGTTACACACAATCATCCTGAGGGAATAAAGGGAGCAAGGGCGGTTGCTGTTGCGGGTTTTCTTGCACGAAAGTATAAGGATAAAGCTCTTATTAAAAGTTATATTGAAGAAAATTACTATCCTCTTAACTTTACACTTGATGAAATAAGGCCACATTATAAATTCGATGTTACCTGTCAGGGTTCGGTACCGCAGGCTATAGTTGCGTTCCTTGAAAGTGAAAGCTTTGAAGATGCTATTCGTAATGCAGTTTCTCTGGGCGGTGACAGCGACACCCAGGGAGCAATGGCAGGAGGAATTGCTGAGGCTTACTATGGTGTAGATGATGATATAAAAAACACTGTTTTAAAATATCTTGACGATAATTTAAAACAAAGTGTAGAAGAATTTTATAGTTACATAGGTTAAAAAATACCCTTAGTTTTGATAAAATTTCAAAACTAAGGGTATTTTATGTTTGATTATTTTTGAAAGTAATTAACAGCGATTGATGGGGTTAATAAAATTTAATCATCTAGGTTAATATTGAATCGGAACGAAACTCGTCTTGAAGCGTCCTCGTCCTCTTTACCATTTTTATCAAAAACAGGATTATCAGATGCACAGCCAACAGCCTGCATTAGTTTCTTCAGGTCAGAGGTTACCTTGGAGTCAAGTCCTGCCTTTTCTGACAAACAGTAATTCTTTACATTGTCAGCACGTTTTTGTGAAAGTGTTTTGTTATAGTCATAATCACCTGTAGAATCTGTATGACCTTCAACCAGAATCTTAGATACAAAGCCTTTGTAGTCATCTCTAAGAATTACAGAAGAATATGCCTTTAAGAATTTACTTAGGAACTTTTTACCATCAGAAGAAAGCTCTGTTTCGTCAAAACCAAATAGTATAGTTGAGTCAAGCATAATTTCGCCTGTTTCTTCATCAATCTCAACATCAATACCTTCTTTTGTGAATGCTTCTTCAAGGTCTGTGAGTAGGTTAGTACGCTTTTCGATAATGATAGCAAGCTGTTCTTCGTCAATGGTTTCAAGCTTTTCTATATCCTTTGATGACAAGCTACCACCAAGCAAGCTTTGATTACGCATTGAAGCACTGTCGTTATAAAAATAGTTTGTTTTTCCGTCAGTAAGTACCAGACCATCATTCTCGCAGAAGAAATATACATACTGATATGATTTTTCACTACCATCGCTGTTTTTCCAAGAGAAGGTAAATAGTCCATCATTTGAAAATTCACCAACAGCATTTGTTATCATATTATCATTATTCAGCATAATATTAAAATGCTCCATATCACTGTCGATTGATGAATATATATCGAACATTTCAATATCGCCAATTCGTGATGATTTTGAAGTAAGGTAATTGTTGACAAAAAGAGAATCATAGCTATCTGCAAGACCTCTGGCTGTCATTGTTACACTTTTATCATCAAGTGAAAGTGTAAGGTTTGCTCCGTTAAATGAAAATTTATAGTCGATACTTTTTTCAGATACAGTATATTTTAATTCATCTGTATCCTCATCATATTCATATTCGCTTAAAGGGAAGAAGGATAAAGTATCACCCGATACTTCGTAAGCACCCAGAACATTTGCAACCTGTCCTGTAGCAGTTTGATAATACATACACATCCATTGATATTTTGTAACTCTGGTTATTGGGTTAGAAAGTGTACACTGTCCTGCTTCCATACGGAAAGGAATTTTTGTAACGTCCTGTTCCAAAGTGCTGTATACATTTTTAGATTCCCAATAATCCATTTCTTCTATGTATTTACTAATTTCTTCAGATGCACAAGGAAATTCATAACCACCGTTAAGTGCGTAACATCCATAGAACATCTGTGGTGTATAGGTTAAATTGCTGTAAATTTCTTTTGCATTTAAAGTTGAATTAACTTCGGCAAGCTTGTCGCTTTCGTTATTTGTAAGATACATCTTGTCATTTGTACTTTGAGTTACTTCTGAACTGTCTGAACTTGAACTGGTTACATCTGAACTTCCGTTACCATCTGAGCTTTCGCAGGCAGACATACCTGCCAGCATACATATTGCACACATCAAAGCAATACATCTTTTGATATTAGACTTCATTTTCACATCGCCTTCTTTCAAATATATAACAAATATTTTACCATATATAATAAATGATTACAATAAAATTTATATACAGAAAAATTATTGTGGTATTTGTTGCTAATATACATAATTAGACAAATACAAGATTTTTAACAGTTAATCAATGTCATTGTTTTCAAGTATTTTTTTATCTTCCTTTGAAAGCTGATAGTTTTCAAACATATCGGGTCGCAGTGCTTGGGTTCTTTCAAGTGATTTTTTTCTTCGCCATTTGTCAACATTTGCATGATGTCCTGACAGCAAAACCTGTGGTACTTCCATATCTCTCCATATTGCCGGCTTTGTATATTGAGGGTATTCCAATAGTCCATTATAGTGACTTTCTTCAGTAAAACATTCATCGTTTGAAAGTACGCCCGGTAACATTCTGCATATTGAATCAGCAAGTACCATTGCAGGCAGTTCACCACCTGTAAGTACATAATCACCAATAGAAATTTCTTCATCAACCAGCAAATCAAGCACTCGTTGGTCTACACCTTCATAATGCCCGCAAAGAATACAGATGTTTTCATATGTAACAGCCATTTCTCTTACAATATTCTGGTTAAGAACTTTACCAATAGGTGACATATAAATAAAGTGTGGTTTTTTTCCGAGTTGTTTGCAAATATCTTCAAAACAAAGAGCAATAGGTTCGGTTTTCATTACCATTCCCATTCCGCCACCATAAGGTGTATCATCAACCCTTTTATGCTTATCAAAGGCATAGTCTCTTAATTGATGGTAAACAATTTCTACAGCACCTTTGCTTACGGCTCTGCCTATAATACTTTCTCCCAGAACAGCCTGACACATTTCAGGAAACAAGGTGATAATATCAATCCTCATCATCAAAAATTCCTTTCAGAGGTCTTATCAAAACCTTATTGTCTTCAAGGCTTACACTTATTACAACATCATCAATAACAGGAATAAGATAGTCATTTTTATTGCTGTCAGTAACCTGATAAACATCGTTTGCACCTGTTTTAAGAACATCTGTAAGTGTACCGTATTCTGCACCTGTGTCAACGTCTGCTACAATCATACCTATAAGGTCTTGTATAAAATACTCACCCTCGCCCAGCTTTGCATCGTTACGGTTCATATAAAGAATTTTACCTCTTAGTTTGTCAGCATCTTCAATAGAATCAACACCCTTTGCCTTTACTATAGCGATGTTCTTATGTGGGCGTGATGAAACTTCTAGCTTTGTGTTGCCTTTTGCAAGATATAATGTTTTAAATTCACATAAGAATTGTGGAGAGTCACACCACGGGTCAACCCTCATTTCACCTTTAAGTCCGTGAGTTCCTACAATTTTGCCTATTTCCAAATATTGTTCCATATTATCAACATCCTTAATAATTTGTAGTTTAATTTTATCATATACACATCAGTATTGCAATAAAATGATTTTTTGGTGAATATATGAAAACCGAGGTGAAATTGTTGTTGAAATTATGCGAAAAAGAATTGTCGCAAGATATAAAATTAGGGTGTTATGTTGTAAATTATTTAGCAAAATTATTTATTTTCAAGAAGTCAATAGTTAATCTGTATAAAAAATAAGATAAATATTAAAAATTTGATGACAAAAAATCTAAACTTTATTTAATTTTCTTGACGGTTTTTTCTATTGTGTTATAATAGCAATATCAATTGTTCACCATATGAAATTTAATATTGAGTGCGAGGGATTTATTATGTTTATTAAAGAAGTAGAAGTTCAGAATCAGGTTGGTCTTCATGCACGTCCTGCGACATTTTTCATCCAGAAAGCCAATGAATTTAAGTCTACAATCTGGGTTGAAAAGGACGAGAGAAGAGTTAATGCCAAAAGCTTGCTTGGTGTACTTTCACTTGGTATTGTTGGCGGTACAACAATTAAAGTTCTTGCAGATGGCGTTGATGAAAATGAAGCTGTTGAGGCTTTAATACAGTTGGTTGAGTCAGGTTTTTCTGAATAATTTAAGCACAAATTTTTTATATTTGCGAATTAAGGGCTTTCCGCTGAGGAGAGCCTTTTTTATTTTTGTGTAGTTGTTGAGTAGAGATTGTTTTTATGTTATAATAACAATATATATGTAATAAAGTGAATGTTTTTACAAATTGGTGTTATAGGAGGATAAATTATGTCGGTTACAGTAAAATTAATAGCACACACACCAAATCCTGAACAAACAGTGGCAGCGGCAGCTAAGTTATGTTATTCGCCTGCCAAAATAGATAATATTCTTGATGGCTTAAACGAGGAAAAAAGTCGTTCTTTTGTTGAAATGCTTTCATCATTGGGGCATGAAAGTCCTATGGAACACGTAAGCTTTACATTTGGAATTGATGGAATTTCAAGAGCTTGTTCACATCAGCTTGTAAGGCATAGAATAGCATCTTACAGTCAGCAGTCGCAAAGATATGTTGACGGCAATAAATTCAGCTTTGTTACTCCTCCTGCAATATCAAACTGCCCTGAAGCACTTGAAGAATATAATAAGGCTATAGAAGCTCAAAGCAAAGCTTATTCACTTGTAAGAGATGCTTTGGTTTATGAAAGTATTATGAAGTCTGATGATGGAAAAGAACTTACAGGAACAAAGCAGGAGGTTATTAATGCTTATAAGGAGATAAATAAAGTCCAATGTTCAGCTTTTATAAAAAAAGCTAATGAAGATGCTCGTTTTATTCTTCCAAATGCCTGTACAACATCTATTGTGGTAACTATGAATGTAAGAGCTTTACACAACTTCTTTGACCACAGATGTTGCAACAGAGCCCAGTGGGAGATAAGAGAAGTTGCAATAGAGATGCTTAAACAGTGTAAGCAGGTAGCACCATCACTATTTGTAAACGCAGGCCCCAGATGCTTGCGTGGTGCTTGTCCTGAGGGCAAAATGTGCTGTGGAAAAACAAAACAGGTAAGAGAATTTTTTGCACAGTTTTAAAATTTCTGATTATATTAAGTCAGGAGGTTAATTCTATGAATAAAGGTAAATTAATAGTAATAGAGGGATTGGACGGCAGTGGTAAGGCAACCCAAACTGCAATGCTCACAAATACATTTTTAAATAAAACAAGGAATGTAAAAAAGGTCAGTTTTCCTGACTACAAAAATCCGTCATCGTCATTGGTTAAAATGTATCTTAATGGTGAGCTTGGGGGTAAGCCTGATGATGTAAATGCTTATGCGGCATCATCATTTTACGCTGTAGACAGATATGCAAGCTATAAGCAATTTTGGCAGAATGACTATGAAAACGGAAAAATAATTATAGCTGACAGGTACACCACTTCAAATGCTATATATCAGTTGTCCAAAATTAAATCTGAAAATTGGTGTGACTTTTTAAAGTGGCTTGAATATTATGAATATGAACTTTTAGGATTGCCTAAGCCAGACGCTGTTATCTATCTGGATATGCCAATAGAAATTTCTCAAAAATTGTTGACAGAACGTTACAATGGTGATGACGAAAAAAAAGACCTGCACGAGAGTAATTTTATGTTTTTACAGCAATGCAGAAAATCTGCACTTTATTCAGCCGAGAAGCTTGGTTGGAGTATTGTAAAATGTGCAGATGGTGATAAACCACGCACAATAGAAGATATACACTGTGAAGTTTTGAAGCTTGTGGAAATGATGATTGAGTAACTTGTAAATTTGAAATTAGTTTTATCTTAACTAGCTATTTATAATTTGAATGTAGAGTAAGGAAGTAATGGAATGAATACATTTAAAAAGCCTGAACTTAGTGACAGGCTTTGGGTAAAGGAAATAACCAACGGGCAGAATATTCTTAACTGTGATGCACCATTTGGTACTACTTATATCTGGCAAAATGAGTATGGTACAAAAATTTGTCGTTTTAAAGATTTCTATATTGTTGCATATACTTTTGATGAAGGAAGTATATATTTTGATTTTCCTATTGGAAACGGTGATTTAAGAGAAGTGCTGGATTTTATGATAAACTATGCCGAAAGCAATGGCTTGAATTACAGTATATCGGCATCAGGTTCAGAACAAGCTGAGTTATTGAGTGGTTTTCTTTCGACTGATAAATACAATGAAACAACAAACCGCAATAATGCTGAATATATATATCTGTCAGAAAATCTTGCTTATTTAAAAGGCAGACGTTTTCACAGTAAGAGAAATCACATAGCAAATTTTAAAAAGACATATAAATATACTACAGAGCCTTTGAACAAAAGCAATTTTGACGATGCTTTAAAGGTAAACAGAATGTGGTGCATTGAACATGGTGGACATAAGGGTACAGGCTCAACAAGTGAAGAATGTGCTGTACTCAAGGCATTCAGACATTTTGATGAACTTGGCTTCAGCGGAATGTTATTAAGAGTTGATAATAAACCTGTTGCTATGACAATGGGTGAAGAAGTTAGTAAGGATTGTTATGTGGTGCATTTTGAAAAAGCTGTTAGTGGTATCAAAGGTGCTTATACTGCTATAAATAACTTTTTTTCAGAAACAATTACAAATTATAAGTATATTAACAGAGAAGAAGATTTGGGCATAGAAGGTTTGCGAAAAGCAAAGCTTTCATACAAGCCTGAAATTTTACTTGAAAAGTATATTTTTGCAAAAAAATAAATAAAACATTTAAGAGTTAATTTTGGAATATCGTCAGTTGATATTTCAAAGGAGGTTGTATATTTAATGAGATTTTTTACTCCGAGTGATGAATACTTGCCACAAATAAAAAATCTTTGTAGCACTTGCTTTGATATGGAAAGTGACGAGGTGGAGTATGTTTTTGAAAATAAATATATTTCCACGGAAATATGCTATGCAATAGAGGATAACGGTAAGCTGTGTTGTATGCTTTTTACTGTTCCTTGTACAATGTTTTTTTCAAACGAAACGATAAAAGGACATTATATATATGGTGCTTGTACTATGGCAGAATATCGCCACAGAGGTTTAATGCACAGATTGATAGAATATACTACAAAGAAGTCAGCAGAAAAGGGTGATGCTTTTTCTGCGTTGTTGCCTGCTAATGAGAAGCTGTATGATTTTTACGGTACTATGGGATACAGACCACTTTACAATGCACATAATGAATTTGTAAAAAAAGAAATCTTACCGAATTTAAAAAGTGAAATAGCTTATGTTTTAAAAGAAAATATAAGCTTTATGGCAAATATCCGAAAAAAGATTTGTAGTAAATATAACGGAACTGTTAATTACAACAGTGACATTATAAAATATGCTGTAAAATATGCAAACGAATGTAGCGGTGGTGTTGTAATATGTAAATACGGTTATATTATTTATTCATATAATGATTATAATATTCTTATTGTTCAGGAGATTATCTGCGATAAAAAACATCTTGATATAATGCTTGGATTGCTGAAAAAAATTTGCCAAAGCGAAAAAATTATGTTAAGACTTCCACCGTGGTTATCAGAAAATAACAAACATTTTGGAATGGTAAAGATACTCAATAATACTGTGAATACTGATGAATTTAATATGGCATACTTAGGTTTAACCTTTGATTGATAAAAATTAATTATATAAAGTAAAGGAGTTTTTAAAATGATTTATGTTTTTCTTGCTGAAGGATTTGAAGTAACAGAGGCACTTACCACAGTTGATATTTTAAGACGTGGAAAGTTGAATGTTAAAACTGTTGCTGTAGGTACAAATGGTAATACGGTTACATCTTCACACAATATATCTGTTGTAGCCGATATGAATGAGAATGAAATTAGCAAAGAAGGACTTGATGGTGTAATTTTGCCGGGTGGTATGCCGGGTACATTAAACCTTGAAAAATCTGAAATTGTAACCGAGTATACTCGTTACTGTGTTGATAATGGACTTATTGTTGGTGCAATCTGTGCGGCTCCGTCAGTTCTTGGTAAAATGGGTATTCTTAATGCTAAAAAGGCAACCTGTTTCCCTGGTTTTGAGGAATATTTGGAAGGTGCAGAATTTACAGGTGATTTTGCAGTTACAGACGGAAAAGTTGTTACAGGCAAGGGAATGGGTGCTACAATTCCGTTTGCTTTGCAGTTGCTGAAATTATTTAAAGATGAAGAAACTGTAAATACTGTACACAGTTCATTACAGTGTCCATATTGATATGTATAAAAATTCTGTCGTAAATTGTAAAAATCTGCTCAGGAAAAAATATAAGTTTGTTCGTAAAAATTTAGGTGAAGATAAACGTAATGAATATAGCCTGAAAATTATGAATAAAATAATTGAGAGTGAAGCTTATAAAAATGTTGATACAATATTTGCTTATGTTTCTATAGGTGATGAGGTTGATACTTACCCGATTATAGAATACTCACTTGAAGCAGGAAAAAGGGTAGCTGTTCCGTATTGTATACCAAATACAAGATTAATGGATTTTTATTATATTAATAGTATAGAAGATTTAAGCAAAGGTTCATTTGGTGTACCTGAACCCGATATAAAAAAATGTAATAAGGCTACAGAAAAAAATGGTATTATACTTGTGCCTGGGCTTGCTTTTGATAAATATGGTTACAGAATGGGATACGGAAAAGGCTACTATGACAGGTATTTGAATGGCTTTAATGGTACAAAAATCGGATTGTGCTACAGCGTTTGTATGAGTAGGTGTATTCTGCACAACCGTTACGATAAAAGTGTAGACTACATAATTACAGATAATTTTACAAAATTTATTGCAAAATAATAAATTTTAGGTTATTATATAGTTTATTAAAGCTGTGCTGTATAGTTTATCTGCTAACCAGTGTATGTGCAAACATCTACAGCCAAACTATTAAGTCCTTGACTTTAAGAAAGGAAACAGCTAGTATGAGTGACGATTTTAAAATGGATTTTTCGGCAGATATAGAGGCTGCCAGAAAAAAACGTATAGATGGCTTTAAGCTTAATCTTGAGCCACCTGTAAGTGAAGAAGTTGACGAGATTTTTAAGAAGGACAATGCTGAAAACGCTGATGATAATACTGTATCTGATGTTGAAAATAAAAATGGTGACGAGGTAGAAACAAGCAGTGCTAAAATTGATACCGAAGCACCGTCAAGAATGATGGCAGATGATTTTTCAGATAAATATTCACTGCACAAATATACTGACGCAAATCAGATTAACGAAGAAGATTCGTCAGACGAAGTATTTGATGGTGAAGAACGTGCTGTAATTAATGAGGACGAAGACGAGAATAATGAAATTTCAAGCTTTTCTAATTCAGAACAGAAATATAAAATGGATAAGGAAGAACGAAAAGCGTTAAAAGAATACAAAAAGTCCGAAAAAGCCCGCAAAAAAGAAAAGGCAGAGAAAAACGGCTGTTTGTTCCGTTTTATCTGGTTATGTATGGTTGTTGCTGTTTCAGTTGTGCTTGGTATGTTCCTCTGGAATGGTATGAGCGACCTTTTGGGCATTAGCAGACCCGAAGAAGGAGACAGTGTTATAATTGATGTTCCTGAGGGTGCTACTTTTGACCAGATTGTTGATATGCTTCTGGAAAATAACCTTATAAAAGAAGAAGATTTCTTTAGAATATATGCCGAACTGACAAACTCTACAATAGGATTTGAAGAAGGCATTTACACAATGCGTCCTAATATGGATTACGAGGCTATTCTTAATACTTTACAGTCGGGTCAGGCACTTACCGAAACTGTGTCTGTACAGTTTAAAGAGGGTATGACAGTAAGACAAATTGCTGAGGCTCTTGAGGACAAAAAGGTTTGTAAAGCGGATAAGTTTTTGGAGCTTTGCAATTCTGATATGTTCGATGAAGAATATTCTTTCCTTGCCGATATTGAGAAGAATGAAAACTGTGTTTATAAGCTTGAAGGTTATTTATTCCCTGATACTTATGAATTTTATATCGGTGAAGATGCTGAAGATGCTGTAAGAAGATTTTTGGATAACTTTGAATATAAAATTTGTGAACAAACAAGTAATATCAGTGGATATACAGATGCTGTTACTGTTGAACAGGTTATCAAGGACAAGGGTATGACAATTAATGATGTTGTAAAAATGGCTTCTCTTGTACAAGCTGAAGCAGCTGACCTTAAAGATATGTATGTTGTATCCTCTGTATTCTATAACAGACTTTCAACACTGTCTACAGGTGGTATTTCACCTTATGGTGACTATGAGTTGGACAAGCTGAAGTCAGACGCAACACTATACTATCCATATAGTGCTGAGGAGGATATTCCGCAGGATATTGCAGCTACTTTCAAGAGTAATTACAATACCTATAATATTACAGGGTTGCCACCCGGAGCAATATGTAACCCAGGTTTAGACGCTATAGACGCTGCCGTTAACCCTGACAATACAAGTTATTACTACTTCTGCCACAAAGCACCAACCGAAACTGACGGTGCTACTCCTTACTATGCTTCTACATTTACAGAACATCAGGCTAACTTGGTTGAGGCAGGTTTAGCGTAATAAAAACGCAGTTATGCTGTATAAGCGGTTTTTCGTTTAGCGGAAAACCGCTTTTCTTAAATAAAATTTAAAAGGTGATTATTATGGCAAAATTCAGATATGGACATTCTACCGAGGTGCTTGCACCTTGCGGTGAGGCAGAAAGTTTAGACGCAGCACTGAAATTTGGTGCAGACGCAGTTTATCTGGCTGGCAAAGAATTTGGTATGCGTACTGCCTCTAAAAATTTTGATTATGACCAAATTAAACAATCAGTAGAGAAAGCTCACGCTGTGGGTTCAAAATTATATGTTACTTGTAACACTGTACCCTGTAACAATGAAGTTGCACGTTTGCCACAGCATTTTGAAATTCTTGATTCTGCCGGTGTAGATGCTGTTATAGTTGCAGATATAGGTGTAATGGAGCTTGCTAAAAAGTATGCACCACACACAGATATTCATATGTCAACTCAAACAGGAATAATGAACTACCATACAGCAAATGTACTATATAATATGGGTGCGTCAAGAGTTGTACTTGCAAGAGAACTTTCATTTGAGGATATTGCAGAAATCCGTGCAAAAGTGCCGTCAAACTTAGAGATTGAGTGCTTTGTTCAGGGTGCAATGTGCGTTTCGTTCAGTGGCAGATGTCTTATTTCTGCATATATGACAGGCAGAGATGCTAACCGTGGTGACTGTGCCCAGCCTTGCAGATGGAAATATCATCTGTTTGAAGAAAACAGAGAAGGTCAGTATTTTCCTATAGAGGAAGATGAGGACGGAACATATCTGTATAATTCAAGGGATATGTGTATGATTGACTATATTCCACAGCTTATTGAAAGCGGAATTACAAGTCTTAAAATAGAGGGTAGGGCAAAATCTGCATATTATACGGCTGTAACTACTTATGCTTATCGTAATGCTGTAGACCTCTACTATAAACAAGGAAAAGATTATGTATTGCCACAGTGGATAAAAGATGAAATGAATAAAATAAGTCATCGTGAATACAGCACAGGATTTTTCTTGGGCAATGAGCCGGGTCAGGTACATTCAAACGGTGGTTATATCCGTGAATATGATGTTGTTGCTATGTGCGATGATTACAAAGACGGTACAGCGTTCTTAACACAGAAAAATAAATTTCTTGTTGGTGATGAGCTTGACGTTTTACCACCAAAAGGCGAATCATTTAAGATAAAGGTTGAGGAAATTTATAATCATTTGGGCGAAAGTGTAGATTCTGCACCTCATCCTATGGAAAAACTAACTTTGCCTTGTACACAAGAAATTCCTGTAGGTTCTTTTATCAGAAAGAAAAGATAATAACAGGTTTAATTTTCGGAAAAGTTGTATAAGTTTTATTACAATTTTTCAACAAAATGTGTATATTAAAAATAAAATTATTATGTTATAATGTGGTTGTAAATTTACAAAAATACTTTCTAAGAGCAACTGAATTATAAAAAAGGAGAGGGGAAAATGATAAATACAAAAGTAAATAAAAAAGGCTTTACGCTTATCGAGCTGGTAGTAACTATAGCTATTCTTGCTATTTTAACTGCTATTGCTATTCCTGTAGTTAATTCAATTATAAACACAGCCTCAAAAAACAGTGCTGTTTCTAATGCTCAAACTATTGAATTAGCAGTTAAAGAATGTCAGTCTTATATAGCTACCAGAAATGAAGAGGTTTATAACGGTTCAACACCTAACAGGTTGGGTATGGGGAATATTCCTTCAGCAGCTACTGCTCATTCAAGTATTAATATACAACACGTGGCTTCGGCTAAAGCTATTGATAAGGCTTTTGAAACTGTTACTTGTTTTGGAAATAGCTACGAACCATATTGGGATACAATTAATGATAAGTGTGTATTTTTATCGGTAACAAGTAATGGTGTGTCTTTACATAGTGATATTCAAACAGGTACGGTTAATAGCGGTGTAGCTGCCGGTACAACTATTGCACTTGCTCCGGGCGGTACAATCAGCACTACTGCTATGATAGATAATTTATAATTTAGGCTTTATTCAATAATTGCCGATATTGTGATTAATGCAATATTGGCAATTATTTATTTTGCAAGAAATTTAATTAATATGTCAGAGATGTAATAATTTGGTGTTAAATATTACTAATTTTTTACTGAATATTTATATTGAGTTTACATATGATGGCAAATTATACAAATAAAGTTACTAAAGTTTGAACAAAGTGTGTATTTAAAAATATAAATCACTATGCTATAATAATGCTTGTAAAGAGGACATACAAAAATGAAAGTTGTGCGGAAAAGGCTTTCAGAAGTATGGTGGATTAGTCCCCTCTACGACGATTTATTTTTTATAACAAAGGAGAAATGTTAAAATGGCAATCACAAACACAAAGAACAGTAAAAAAGGTTTCACACTCGTTGAGTTGGTAGTAGTTATCGCTATCCTAGCTATCCTAGCTGCTATTGCTATTCCAGTAGTAAACTCAATCATCAACACATCATCAAGAAACGGTGCTCTTTCAAACGCAGATACAATCGAGCTTGCAATTAAAGAGTGTCAGGCTGACATCGCTGCTAAGAATAACGAAGTTTATAATGGTACTACTGCTATTAGCATGAATGACCCTGCTGGTAACCCACTACCTAGCCCATTGCCAGATGCTTCTAGTAATAGCACTACAAATGGTCACTCTACTATTAACGTAGCACACGTTGCAGGTGCTAAGAGTATTCCTGATGCTTTTGCTCCAGTTACATACAATGGTAATGATTATGAGCCAAACTGGGATGAAGATGCTGATAAGTGCGTTTGGATTTCAGTAACATCTAATGGTGGTGTAACTGCTGGTGCTGATCTAGAAACAGGTGCTGCTTATGTTGGTGGTACACTTGTACCGCTTGCTCCAGGTGGTGTAATCAGCACAACTGCTACGATTGATACTCTATAAGATTTAATTATTTAAAAG
>JAXJYN010000066.1:0-15555 GCA_036306965.1 Acutalibacteraceae bacterium | reverse complement strand
GAGTATATCGCTTGCAAAACAATTATAGATGAGTAAAGTAGCAAGATAATTATAGATAAGTAAAAATAGTAAAATAATATACTCAACATTAGTCGAGTATATTGCTTGCAAAACAATTATAGATGAGTAAAAGTAGTAGGATAATATACTCAACATTAGTCGAGTATATCGCTTGCAAAACAATTATAGATGAGTAAAGTAGCAAGATAATTATAGATAAGTAAAAATAGTAAAATAATATACTCAACATTAGTTGAGTGCAAAAAACAGCAGTTGTCCAAAAGATAAACTAAAAGGCAACTGCTGTCTAATTAATAACTTATTTTAAATAATTCTTTTTGTATTTGTATTTTATGTATTTGCTGAGCATAAATCCAAAAGGAAAAGCAACTATGGCGTAACCCTTTTTGGGGCTGTTTTTTATTATGTTCTTTTGCTTTGACAGTAAACAGCTTGATACATAATGTATACTGTTACGCATTTTGAATTTAAATGATGTATCTTTAAATGAAAGATACAGTCGTCTTGTTTGTGCAAAGCTATTAGGACTTGTGTAGTATTGTCTTATCATATTGTTTGTCATACCGTCAGATTGATATTCCACAACGCAAAGACTTTTATTGAGAACAAGAAAATCATATTTCTCACTTATTTGTAAGTGCATATAATGAGGATTGAAATTTTTTTCTCCTTCATAACTCATCATAGGAGCAACAGATTTGTAAAGGTCACTTCTTACAACATTTTTTCTGTCACCATTAACTATATTATATTTACCTGTAAGAAGGTCAATGAGGTTTACTGTTTTCTGGTCAGGCAAAGGGTCACCTATTATTTCTCCGTTTTCAAAACTGTCAGGTGCTACAATACCTGCATATTTATCACTGCCATTTTCTTTCCAAAATTCAGTTATAAGTTTAATGGCATAGTCAGGCATATAATCATCAGAATCTATACATACTGAAAGTTCAGTGTCAAGTTCAGCTATAGCAGAGTTGTATGCTGTGTGTAATCCACCATTTTCTTTATGTATATATTTGATTTCAAATTCGGTTGTTTCTTTAACCCATTTTTCTGCAAGTTCTCTTGTGTTGTCAGTAGAACCATCATCTACAAGAATCCACTTGAAATTTTTAGAAGTTTGTCTTTTTAAAGACTCATAAAGTCTTGGCAATAAATTTGCTCTGTTATATGCAGGCGTAAAAACTGTTATGTCAACCATATTTTTTACCTCACTTTAATTTTATATATAACTTTAATACTTTCATCATAAGATTAAAGCCTAGTAATTTTTTAAATGTATATACCTTTTTTACTTTAGGGTTCCAGTTATAATTTAAAAGATATGAGTATTTTTTCATTTCGTTCAGTTCTGTTTTTATATTATCTTTACAAACACAGCAAACATTTAAAAAGGTTATGTATTGATAGGCTACATACTGAAGATAAATTTCACGTTCTGAAATATCAAAATTATCAGCAATTTCAATACATTTTATCATGTTGTTTTTGATATGCACAATATTTTTCTTTGTTATTGTATGCGTAATTGATGTAGAGCGTTGTCTATATATATAAAAGCTTTCGTTCAGCAAAGAAAAAGACTCAGCGTAAAGCATTAGTCTTGCACTCCAGTCAATATCTTCTGATAAAATATCTTTTACAAAATAAAGGTCGTTTTTAATAAATAAATCTCTTTTTATAGCTTTAGTACAAGAAGACGATAAGTAAACGTGATTTTTTATAATATCACTCATCTGTTCGGCTTTACTTTTGCCATTTACCTTTATATTTTTAAAGCTTTTATTATATTCAACTATTCTGCCACCTTGCTCATCTTCATAAAAATATTTGAAGAAGAAGAGAACAACGTCTTTATGCTCTTTGTCGATAATGTCCACAATATGCTCAACTGCGGTATTTGAATCCCAATAATCATCACTATCAATAAATATAATGTAATCACCTGTAGAAGCATCTATTCCAAAGTTTCTGGCATCTGATAGTCCTCCGTTTTCTTTGTGGACAACCTTTATACGGTTATCCTGATTTGCATAATCATCGCATATTTGAGGACAACTGTCGGTTGCTCCATCATCAACAAGAATAACCTCTATATTTTTATAGGTTTGACCGAGTACGCTGTCTACACATTCCCTGAGATATTTTTCAACATTATATACAGGAATAACAACCGAAATTTTGTAATTTTCTTTTGCCACAAATTACACCGTCCTTTTAATATATAATATATTTTCTGAAAACCAATAAATCTTATTATATATTATAATGATAATATACGCAACCTTGATTTTGTTTGAAAATTTATTTTTAAATACAATTATTAACCGTAACCAGTACGCCACTGTTATGAACAGTAATGGTGGATTTTTCGCAGTCACAACCATGAGTATAAAAAACAGCAGCTGCCAAAGGAGTAAACCTAAAAGGCAGCCGTAGTTTGATTATTTAATTGCGTCTTTGTTCATAATATCAAACATAAAACCGTTTATTACATAGTTATCGTCAAAGTATATAAACAAATGATTATCAAGCGACAGAGGTTCTCCGTCAAAATTGTACATTAGCTTGTCGGATTTATCTAAGCCTAAGGTTTCTGTGGTGTATTCTGTGCCGAATTTTGCAAAAGCTTCATCAAATGTAGATTGAAAAGGAATAATATCGTCAGCTATAACTATACTACCGTCAGGTACATTTAAAAGGTTAAGTGAATCTGTACCGTATCCGGTATTATGTACTGTATGACTTTCATGGTCAACCTGCATACCTACAACCATACAATCCTTGAATAATCTAAGTTCATTTGTATCGTTTGATAAACGAAAACGAATACATTCTAAATCTCCATTACTGAAGTAAATCCAGTACGAAGTATTAGGCTGAATATATGAATTATCCAGCTCTCTTAAATCAGCAACTTCATAACTGCTGGTTTCTATACATTTCCAGCCACGGCTTGCAAACTCATTAAATGTCATAGGAAAATCATAGTTCTCACCCAGAATTGTAATTTTAGGTACATCTATAGTTCCTACAGTGTTGGTGTTTTCTGATGAAGAATCATCATTTTCAACATCTTCTTCGTTATTTTCATCTTCATCGGTAAAAGCAGACGAAGCTTCAGAATTATTGTTGTTAACAGGCACATTTGTATTTTCGTTATTTGAAATATTCAGACCTGCAACTATCGCACCAATAATTAAACAAACGGCAACAATACAGCTTATAGTCAGTGCTATTTTACCTGCAAGTGTTGATAAAAATCCTGTTTTAACAGAGGTTGCGTTTGAAATCAGGCTTGGTGTATTATTGGTGTTTATATTTGGATTGTATGCGTTGTTTTGATTAAGTGAATTTGCATATGCAGAGGCTTTGGAAAGTATTGTAGCCTGTACCTCGGAAAAGGCGGGTGCAGGTGCCGACTTTTCTGCACAGTGCATAAGTATAATTGGCAGAATTGCAAGAGGAGAGATTGCATATAGCTTTGTACCTCTGCTTTCAAGTTCTTCAACAGCTCTTTTAATGTCTTTTCTGCCGGCAAGTAGCTTATATTTTACGGTGGTAACCGGCATAGAAAGTGCTTCTGCAATTTCATTAACAGTCATTTCCTGATAATAGTGCATAAGAATAACCAGACGTTTGTCCTCATCAAGCTTGTTGATTATTTCCATTATCATACGGTTAGATTCAGCGTTGTCAACAAGCTCCTGTGGTGTGTAGCTGTTGCTGATTATAATTTCTTCATTATCAAGGATAATATCATTTTCAATATCAGAAAAAAGCATAGGCTTTTTCTTTTTTATATAGGTTTTGCTTTCGTTAGCAACAATACGATTAAACCAGTTAGGAAATTTTTCAGGTTCTTTTAGGGTTTTAAGGCTACCAAAGGCTTTTATGTAGCTGTTTTGGAGTATGTCCATTGCGTCCTGTTCATCTTTGCTGATATTTAATGCAATAAAATAAGCACTTTGCTTGGTCATACTGTATAAAGCCTCATAGCCTCGTTGTTCGCCTCTTAAAGCCGATTCAATAATAATGGTGTAATTTTCGTTCATACTGTATCTCCTCATTTGTTTAGATTTAGTAAAGCTCTAATCGCTTACAATAATACAGACTAAATTAAAATAAAAATGGATAGTAAATTTTTAAAAAAAGTTTAAGATTGTTATGTTTTACTATAAATTACTATAATTAATACACCGCCGTTGTGAACAGTGACAGTGGAATTATCACTTTCGGCTATATTGCTAACCCCTATAGGAAAGTCGGAGGACATATTAAGTTTATCTGCTCTATATTTAAAACCGTTGAGCGAAACAACAGCATTTTCACAGCCAAATGGAAGAACTGAAACGGTTTTGCTGTTGCAATGCAACGTAAGATTGCTTTCAGTATAGTAAGTACACGAATATTCATCCTCAATAACACCAGTGCAACCTTTGCTGTATATATATTTAAGTAGTGAAAAATTTGCATACATATGGTCGGCACGACAGCCTGTTGCACCTAAAATAAGAAAATCCTTGTAGCCCTGTGAAATTGCATATTTAACGCAAAAAGTACTGTCTGTATCGTCCTTTTCGGTAGGCAATACTATTTTTTTATATTTATTGCTGATGTTATTTTCGGCTGAGTCAAAGTCACCTATTACTACATCAGGGGTTATTCCGCACTTAACCGCTGTGTCAAAGCCACCGTCTGCACATATAATGTAATCAGTTTTCTTTACTCTGCTTTTTATGAACTGCGGTTGATTATAAGGTGAGGCACAGATTATAACACACCTGTTCATTTCTTTTGCCACTCCTTAATATCCTTAACTTCGTTGTACATTTCAACATAACTGTTATGGCGTGACTTGTTAATTTTGCCGTTGTCCACAGCCTGCAATACAGCACAGCCTTTCTCACATATGTGAGCACATGATGTAAATTTGCACATATTTATATAATCTTCAAATTCAGGAAAACAATTTGCTAAATCATCTTTGTTTATAAGTTCGTAGCGTTCAAGATCTACTGTAGAAAATCCGGGAGTATCGGCAACATAACCGCCATCTGTTTTATATAACTCTACACTGCGGGTTGTGTGCCTGCCTCTGCCAAGCTTTTTGCTTATGTCACCGGTTTCTATATTCAGTTCAGGAAATAAGCGATTAAGCAATGATGATTTTCCTACACCTGAATTACCGGTAAACGCAACCACGCTGTTATTCAAAAGCTGTTTTACTTCAGCTGTACCTTCACCCGTTTTTGATGAAAAAGCGATTGTTCTTATTCCTGAAGTTTTGTAAATTTCCTGTAGCTTGTCGGCTGGTTTTAAGTCTGTTTTAGAGAAAACTATAACAGGCTCAATATCCTTATTAACAGCGGTTGCTGTCATTTTATCTATTATAAACAGGTTTGGCTCAGGCTCACAAACTGATGATACTATTACAAGCTTGTCTATATTCGCTATTGCCGGACGGACAATTTTGTTTTTGCGTGGTAAAATTTTATCAATAGATGAATAGCCGTCCTTTGGTATGCTTATCTCTACTTTATCTCCTACAACAGGGGATAAGCCTTTTTTTCTAAATATACCACGAGCCTTACACTCAATTATTCCATTTTCGGTTTCTACATAATAAAATCCACCTAAAAGCTTAACGATTATTCCTTGTGCATCAGCCATATTCCTTAACCACCTTTAATTTATAATATTTGTATTTTAACATATTAAATGCTAAAAACAAAGAGGGATTTTTGAGTGATAATATTTAATACTAGGTTTTATTTGAAAAATAAAATTTTTCAGTATTAAAAAGAGGTCATAGGTTTGTTGTATACTTACCTATGACCTTTTATGTTTTGTTGATGAATTTGGTTTATTCACTTTGAAGATAAACCACTTTATTAATTATTTTAAATCTCTGATTCTGTCAATCAAGAAAGGCATAGCTGTTTCAAAATCTACACCATACCAGTGGTAGTCCTTATTTTTTAAGGTTACACGAATACACTCAACGGTGTAATCAACTGCAATCTTCAAAGCTTCTTCTTTGCTTATGTTGTTCTGCATTAATGCACCTGTAAATGTAGAGGCAAAAACATCGCCTGTACCATGAAAGCTTTTTGGCAGTTTTTCAGAGTAATACTCAAAAAAGCTGTTTGTTTCACTGTTGTAAGCCATTACACCTAAAGAGTTTTCATCAAAGCTTACACCTGTAAGAACACAATATTTACAACCTTGTTTGCTTAATCTTATAAGTATATCCTGAATAAATTCTTTGCTGTATTTATCACCTACATAAGGAATATTCAGCATATAGCAAGCCTCTGTAAGGTTTGGTACAATAACATCTGCCTTACTGCATAACTCTGACATTTTATCTGCAAAGTTCTGGTCAAAGCCTTTGTATAATTCACCATTGTCAGCCATTGCAGGGTCTACTACTATAATATTGCTTTCTGTTTTAAAATCATCAAACAGCTTTGCCATTATGTTTATTTGTTCAATAGAACCCAGATAACCTGTGTAAATTGCATCAAAGCTAATACCCTGACCTTTCCATAAGGTTGTTATCGGGTTTATTTCATTTGTCAAATCATGAAAGGTGAAATCTGAAAATGCTGTATGTGTTGACAGAACAGCTGTAGGTATAACAGATGTTTCCACACCCATAGCTGAAATAATAGGAAGTGCAACAGTAAGTGAGCATTTACCCACACAAGAAATATCCTGTATTGTAACAATTCTTTTCATTTTTATGACTCCTTGTTCTATAATTAATCATTCAATCCGAAAAATTCTTTGATTACTTTTAAGGTTTCTTCAGCAGCCACATATTTGAACTTTTCAAAATCCATATAATCATTATCATCAACTGTGTCTGAAATAGCTCTTAAAATTGCAAAAGGTACTTCGTTGCGGTAACAAACTTGACCTATAGCAGCACCCTCCATTTCACAGCAATAAGCGTCAAAAAATTCACCTATTTCAAGACGTGCTTTTTTGCCCGAAATAAACTGGTCACCCGAAGCGATAGTACCGCTATAAACATCGGCATTTTCAATATCTTTACATTCATCTATAAGCTTTTGAGCAAGCTCTTTATCAGCAGGGATTTCTGTAATCATCTCATCACTGAACTGAATAGTACCACGAGGAAAGTACATACCACTTTCCTGACCTTCATCTAGAATATTTTTAGCATCGTGATGAACCACACGGCTCGAAACTACAATATCACCAATTCTCAGGTCTTTATTTACTGCACCTGCAACACCCGTGTTGATAACAGCTGTAGGATTGTATGTAAGAATCATAGTTTGGGTACACATAGAGGCGTTTACCTTGCCTACACCACACTGCGAAAGAACACAATCTTTACCATTTATTTTACCCTTGTAAAATGTAATTTTGCTTATAGTTTTTTCTTCAATATCTGTCATAAGTGCCTTTATGCCTGCTATTTCAACATCTAATGCACCAATAATTCCAATCATTATAAAAAACATCTCCTTATTATTAGTTAAGTAATATATATTTTATGCGTTTTATGCGTTGCCTGTTACATACATAATTATAGCCAGTGCTGCCAGTGGTGCGGTTTCAGCACGAAGAACACGTTTGCCTAATGTGGCTGAATTACCGTTTTTTGAAATTATCTGTTGAACTTCTTGTTCTTCAAAGCCACCTTCCGAGCCTATAAACATATTGATATGTTTACAAGGTAAGGTAATAATATCACCAACCCTGTCACCACCGCATTCATAAAAAATTATGTTTTTGCTGTCATCTGCAAGACATTCAACAGCCTTTTTGAATGTTACAGCCTCTTTAACCTGTGGAATAATTCCTCGACGTGACTGTTGTGAAGCTTGTAGTGCTATTTTTTGCCAACGCTGAATTTTCTTGTTTAGTGACTTTTCGTCAGGTCTTGAAATACATCTTGCAGATATTACAGGAACAATCTCGCTAACACCAAGCTCTACAGCCTTTTGCACGATAAAATCCATTTTATCACCTTTAGGTAAAGCCTGATAAAGTGTTACTTTTACATTTGGTTCATTTTCACATTTAAAGCTTTCTTTGATTTTAACAGTTACATTGCCTGATGTAATATTGTCTATTTCACCATTATGCTGTATACCATTACTGTCTACAAGTGTTATTTCTTCGCCTGCTTTCATTCGCAGGGATTTTTCAATGTGTTTTGCGTCCTCTCCAACAATAGTATAATAACTACCACTGAAAGGTTCAGTAAAAAACCATGCCATAAATATCACCTCATAAAATATCTGCTTGTGTTAGGCTGAATAAAAGTGTTCAAGAATAATATAGCAGAATTGCGTGATATTTGCAAATGTTATTGTAATTTAAAATAAATAGGGTGTAATAACAAAATCAAAATGCTACTACACCCTTAAATTATAATATTACGTTTTGTGTTTTTGATGTTTTGGCTTTCTGAAATTTAATTTCAGTTTTGGAAGATTTACATTATCAAACAGTAAAGTTGCTCCGTTTACTCCTGCCAAAAGGAATAATGGTGTGAAATTGTACAGGTAACGAGAGCGAGTTTCCCATATAAGGAAAAACAGTGCTACGCCAAATATTACACCGTGAATTAATGTCATTTCGGTTATCTGTTTTTTCTTAGCCATAAAGTATGCCGATACAATCATCATAAACAGCATACAAACGTGGAAAGCGTTGCTGTATGCAGAGAATAAACCGATGTACTTACCGTCTTTAAGAACAAACTCAAAAAGAGGATTTCTGTTTTCTATTTCGTTTCCGTCAGCGTCTTTTGAGTTTAAGTGGTAATTAATCCAGTATGTGCCATCACTCCAAGTAAAACTTGATTTATGATACAGGTGTTCAACCATACCCTCAATGCCCATATCACCAATTCTTTTAACAATCTCTTTATTGGCGTATTCTTTTTTTTCGTCATAATTTCCTGCTTTTCTTGTGGCTGAAGCATCTTTGAGGTTAAAACTGCCATTGCCGTTAAGTCCCATCATAATCCAATGGTTTATGGGGTATTGTTCTTCATAAAGTTCTTCTTCTGTTACAAAATTGAACGAGTTTATGAACATATTTATACCTGACATAAAAATTACAAATGCAAGAACAATACTTACAATAGATATAACAGTTTCTTTAAGCTTGTGTGCAAGTATAATATAAACTATCGCACCCACAAGAATAACCAGTATACTGCCTTTTATTGTATAACCAACTGCTGTGGATAGTCCTGCCAATACCAGAAATAGTATTTTTTTACTAAGTTTTTCTTGTGCTGTCTGTACACCCAATATAATCAAATAAATTGATATGGTTGTAAACGGTATACTGAGTGAATCGCTATAATAATATGCGGTGTATGTGTAGAAAGGTGCAAACAAAAAGCATGCAACAGCTGTAAACAACACACCAATAGGCTTGAATAATCTTTTTGAAATTAAAAATGTGAATACAACCGATGTTGTTATAAATATTGTATTTAGAACAACAGGTGCAAAGCCCGGAACATATCCAAAAGCCAAATATATAACCCTGTAGTATAGCGAAAGCAATATAAGCACACCATTGTTGTTAGTGTATCTTGCCATATAATTGTACCTGTCAGTAGGTAAACCGTTGTACATATTTGTAAAGTTACCATCTTGGGCAAAGTTTTTGGCAATAACATCCAGTGTGTACCAATCGGTTATTGGCGTACTTTGCAAACAGTAGCCTGCAACAAGCTGAAGTATGAACATTACCGAAATCATAACAATAAAAAAGATGTTGACCTGTTTTGAGGTAATGTCTTTTTTAAATTCATATAAACGTCCTACACCCAAAACAATCACAAGCAGGAACAATGCAGTGAAAATTACAACATATACGTTTTTGAAAAGAACAGTAGTTGCACCAATAGTTATAAAACTAAATAAAACAGCATAAACGTAATGAAATATAGTGTTACTTTGTGTTTTCAATTTTTCCAATAAAATTCACCTCATATTATTTTTATTATAAAATCAATTCAATAACCATATTTGTAATTTTATTATTTTACCATAATTGTTGAAAAAAGCAATTAAATTGATATAAATTCAATTATATAGACAAATTGCGACAATATACATATACCTGATTACAACAATTTGCAAATAACTTAAAAATAACCAATAAATTGTTTGTAAATTTGTACAAAATTAAATCCGAATTGCAACAGTCTTTATACATTTTGTTAACACTTTGTTAACATCTTTTTTTCTGAACGTGATATTATATAGGTGTTGATGATTTATTGCTTATAAATATTCAACTGATATATTATTTATTTAGTTAAAAAGCACAAACATTTTACGAAATTTTTACAAAAACAAAATTAATGGAGGAATAGACAATGGGAAGATTTACATTACCAAGAGATTTATATCACGGAAAAGGCTCGCTTGCTGAGCTTAAAAATCTGAAAGGTTCTAAAGCTATTGTTGTAGTAGGTGGCGGTTCTATGAAACGCTTTGGTTTTCTACAGCAGGCTGTTGATTATCTAAAAGAAGCAGGTATGGAAGTTGAGCTTTTTGAAAATGTTGAGCCAGACCCATCTGTAGAAACAGTTATGAAGGGTGCAGAGGCTATGAGAGCTTTCCAGCCCGACTGGATTGTAGCTATGGGTGGTGGTAGCCCTATAGATGCTGCAAAAGCTATGTGGGCATTCTATGAATACCCAGATGTTACATTTGATGACCTTATCCAGCCTTTCAATTTCCCTACATTGCGTACAAAGGCTAAATTCTGTGCTATTCCTTCTACATCAGGTACAGCTACAGAGGTTACAGCTTTCTCAGTAATTACAGACTATTCAAAGGGTATTAAATACCCTCTTGCAGACTTCAATATTACACCTGATGTTGCTATTGTTGACCCTGCACTGGCTGAAAAAATGCCTCAGAAGCTTACAGCTCACACAGGTATGGACGCAATGACACACGCTATTGAGGCATATGTATCTACATTGCATTGCAACTATACAGACCCTCTTGCATTACACGCTATTAAGATGATTCATCGTGACCTTAAAAAGTCATATGACGGTGATATGCAGGCTCGTGACGATATGCACGATGCACAATGTCTTGCAGGTATGGCATTCTCAAATGCACTTCTTGGTATAGTTCATTCAATGGCTCATAAAACAGGAGCAGCTTTCTCAGGTGGTCATATTGTACATGGTTGTGCTAATGCTATGTATCTGCCAAAGGTTATTAAGTTCAACGCTAAAAATGCAGAGGCTGCCGAAAGATATGCTGATATTGCAAAATTTATTGGCTTAACAGGTAATTCAACAGAAGAGCTTGTTGATGCACTTATCAACGAATTGAAGGCTATGAACGTATCACTAAATATTCCTTCTTGTATAAAGGATTATGAAGGTGGTATTATAGACGAAAAAGAATTTAACGACAAGCTTAAGGACGTTGCGGCTCTTGCTATTAGTGATGCTTGCACAGGCTCTAATCCTCGTATTCCTACACAGGAAGAAATGGAAAAACTTCTTGATGCTTGTTTCTACGACAAAGAGATTGACTTCTAATTTTACATAAAATTCCCCCTTAAGAAATACTAATAATGTCATTTTTATTTTCTTAACGCACAAAACCGCCCTTTGTGGCGGTTTTGTGCTGTTTCTGGTGTAAAATTCCCGAAAATACGGACAAAAGGTTTACTTCTACATATTATGTAATGAGTATAAAAACTCGGAAAGGAATGATATTTTTGGGAATTTCTAATGCTAATAAGGAATTAAGTGTAGACAAAATCAAATGCGGTGAGTCTTTCAAAATTAAATTATCACTTACCGCAGAACCTAGTATATTAACTAGCCCAACAGATATAGTGCTTGTGCTGGACCGTTCGGGTAGTATGTCAGGCAGTCCACTTGCCAATTTGAAAAATGGTGCAATGAAGTTTATTGAGATTATAGACGAGGCAACCGATGGTGCTAAAGATGGGCAAATCGGATACGGTAGTCATATAGGTATTGTGTCTTTTGCAGATGAGGCAACAAAGGATACATCGCTTACTACCTCAGTAGAGGAACTTGAAAAGGCTGTGTATAATTTATCATCAGGTGGACGCACAAACCACGCAGACGCTTTTGAAAAAGCTATACAGCTTTTTGACCCTGTATCAACCAATCAGCGTGTAATCGTTATGTTTACAGATGGTAAAACAACTGTAGGCGAAAACGCAACACCTGTTGCAGAGTCGGCAAAGGCACAAGGCATTATTATATATTGTATAGGATTGTCAGGTAATGGCGGTATTGATGAAGAAGCACTCAATAAGTGGGCGTCAGAGCCACCTTCATCTTATGTTTCTATTACACCTGATGATGAAGAACTTGAAAAACTTTTTGAAGAACTTGCACAGAATATATCTAAACCCGGTTCAAAGGATATTGTAGTAGACGAAAAAGTTAACCCATGTTTTAAAATAACAGCAGTGTCGAATCCTACAAAAGGTACAGCTAGTCTGATTAGTAATACAGAATTGCAGTGGAAAATTGACGAACTTGGTGTTAAAGGCAGTGAAGGTGCGGTGCTTGAATTTACGGTAGAGCATATTGGTCCTTGCTCAGGCTTGATAGAGGTTAACGAAAGTACAAAATATACTGATAAGGACAATAACAAAGTAGAATTTCCGTCACCCGAAATTGAAGTTGACTGTGGTGTTGTGGATTTCCCTGAAACTTGTCCGCAACCTGTAAATGTTAAAATAGAAGGATGTCAGGATACTGTAGAGTTCAATGCAGGAGAAATTGAGCTGGAATCACTTGGTCGTATATTACAGCTTGATGTTACACTGAAAAATGTTTGTCCTAACAAGCGTGTGGCACTTGCGGTAATTCTTACCGAAGTTGGTTTACACGATGTTGAGTATAAACGAGGATTAAAAACATTAACAATTCCTGCACACACACGTTCAAATTGTCAGGATGTAAAAGTACGTTGTATCAAATTTGTTTTGCCTGAAGATTTGGATGTTTCGGGTGCAACAGGTAATGGTATTTGCAACACACGCAACTTTAAAGCAAGATTTATTGCACACTATATCGACAATGATTTTGAATGTTGCAATGTTGTTCTATAAATTCAAACAACGATAATAAATATAACTTTTTAAATTAAGCCGAACATTCAACCTAAAAACTGAATGTTCGGCTTTTGTCAATAATTAAATTTATTTGACACTTTAATTTGTGATTAGGTAATAAAATTTACACATAAAATAGAAACAGACATACATTACATAATGTATGTCTGTTTCATGAGTAAGGAAATAAAAATGAAATGAAAAAGATGTATGCTATTTTAATGTGCCTCAAAAAGCATTGCCGCACCAATAATACCAGCATCATTGCCAAGCTTGGCTTTAACAATTTTGGTTTGTTTGCGGTTATGCTTTGTGTAGCGTTCCTTTTTAACTAAATCTCTTAAAGGTGCTATCAATGTTTCGCCTTCACGGCTTATTCCACCACCAATGCAGATAACATCGGGTTGGAATATATTAACCACATTGGTAATACCACAGCCAAGGTAACTTATATATCTGTCTACTACAAGTTTACCTGTTTTATCACCGTTTCTCATAGCATTAAATGCTGTAAGACCATTTACTTTTGAAATATCTCTGTTTACAGATTTAAACATATAAGAATTTTCAAAGCCTTCAGCTTCTATTGCCTCTTTGGTAAGGGAGATAAGTCCACCTGATGACGCATAAGCTTCAAGACAACCCTTTCGTCCACACGCACAACTTTTGCCGTTATGAACTATTACCATATGTCCTAATTCTGCTCCGGCAAAATTAGAACCGTTGTAAAGCTTACCGTTTATAATAACACCACCGCCAACACCTGTACCAAGTGTAATACAAACAGCATTATCAGCACCTTTTGCTGCACCTGCAAGATATTCGCCATATGCTGCCGCATTGGCATCATTTTCGATAGTGACAGGAATTTTAAGTAAATCTTTTATTGTGTTTGTGACATTCCAGTTGTGAAAAAATAGATTTACAGAGTATTCAACAATACCGCTTTTGGGATTAACCGCACCAGGTACTCCAATACCACAGCTTTCAATATCTGCCATAGTAAGATTGGCTTTATGCACTGCACGTTTTGCCACATAAGCCATAGACTTGCAAATTTCAATTTCAGGTCTTGGTACAGCGGTTTTACATTCTGCCTTAGCTAAAATATTATAGGCATCATCAACTACACCGGCAACAATATTTGTGCCGCCTAAGTCAATTCCTATACGATACATTTAATAATCCTCCAAGCTTTACTGTAGATATTATATCACAAATATTAATTATATTAAAGAGAATATATCAAAAAAGAATTTTTTTGTCAAATTTCAACAAAATGATTATTTCTCTAATATATATGTTGAATAATAAAAAATCAGAACAAAACATAAAAAACTAAAATGACAAATGAGCAATAACGAGTATTTTAAAGTAAACACAAGAATTTAAGAGATAGTTATGGCGTAAATTAATTTTTTTGCAAAAATTGTTGACTTTGAACTTATATTGTGATATTATCTATCGTGCGATGAGTAATCAGCGTTAGTTGTGCTGATTAAAACTTAATTAATATGGAGGAAAAGAGATATGTCTACTTTTATGGCAAAAAAAGGCGAAGTAGAACGCAAGTGGTACGTTATTGATGCTGCTGGTAAGCCACTAGGTCGTACAGCTGCTCAGGCTGCTACTCTTCTAAGAGGTAAGCACAAGCCAACTTATACACCACACGTTGACTGCGGAGATTACGTTATTATCATTAACTGTGACAAAGCTGTACTTACAGGTAACAAGCTACGTCAGAAGTATTGGTACCGTCATACAGGTTATGTAGGTCACCTAAAATCAACAAGATACGATACACTTATGGCAACAAGACCTGAAAAGGCTATGGAGCTTGCTGTTAAGGGTATGGTTCCATCAAATACAATCGGTAGAGCAGCTTTACTAAGACTAAAGCTGGTTTGCGGTGAAGAGCACAAGCATCAGGCTCAGAAGCCTGAGGTTTGGGACAAGTAAGAAAGGAGGCAATATAAATGTACGATCAGAAACCACATTTTTACGGAACAGGCAGAAGAAAGAGTTCTGTAGCAAGAGTAAGACTTTATCAGGGTACAGGTAAAATCACAATTAACGACAGAGATATCGACGAGTATTTCGGTCTTGATACACTAAAGCTAATCGTTCGTCAGCCTCTTGAGCTTACTGAAACAACAGAGAAGTTCGATGTTGTATGTAGAGTTGCTGGTGGTGGCGTTACAGGTCAGGCTGGTGCTATCCGTCACGGTATTTCAAGAGCACTTCTACAGTACGACAGTGAAGCACTAAGAGCTACACTAAAGAAAGCTGGCTTCCTAACTCGTGACCCTAGAATGAAAGAGCGTAAGAAGTACGGTCTTAAGGCTGCTCGTAGAGCTCCTCAGTTCTCAAAGAGATAATCATTACTGTTATATT
>JAXJYN010000065.1:0-1526 GCA_036306965.1 Acutalibacteraceae bacterium | reverse complement strand
TTTTACCGATTATTACAAAATAGTCAATATGTAGTATGTAAACAATTTATTAACACAATATAATAGTTAATAACCACCACATACAGACAACCTACGACAGCATATGATGTAAGGAGGTGATTTTATGGCAATAGTAGCAGAGTACCATTTTGGAAATACTGTGTGCAAGGTGGATGATTCTTGCATTGTGAAAACTCAAGAGGAATTCGACCAGATATTAAGGAACATTCAAAAAATCTGGACTGAAGCCGAAATAAGAAAAAGACGAAGACAGATTTTAGAGGGAAAAGAAAAGACATAAATAATGCAAACATAAAGGACGTGAAACCGATGAAACTAAAAATGAAGCTGAAATTATACGCAATAGGCATATGGTACTTTATCGCAACACACATAACAGAACTTGTTTTAATACTCAGCACAATACTATGTATGATTTGTGTTGTTGCTTGGGCAATAACAGGTTTAGAAGTGTTTGAAATTATAAGTAGCATATCGCTTTTAGCACTTATAGTTGCAACAGTTAAATTTGTATTGAGCAGAGAGGCAGAAGAAGAATAATGTCAGTAAAAAAGAAAAGTGCCAAGGGTGCTGGAACACCACAAGGCACTAAAGCTAATAAATCAACTACAATTGTATCAAAGATAATTGATATAGTCAATCTATCAGACGAAGAAATTAAGCAGTCAGCAGTAAAAAAGCTGGCTGACGAGGACAAGCAGATTAATAACAGCAATAGATACATATCAGCCGTACATACAGCTGTGCTTAACGCCTTATGCGAATTTTGCAAACAGAACGCAGAGTTTGCACAAGCTGTTTGCCAAAGTGATAGGCACTTTAATGTTTGTCTTGCAGAGATTGTTAAAGGTGTTAAGGGTAGTATATCTGACCTTGATTTGTATACAAGAGCAGTAAAATTTTATTTCTCTACTGCAACAATTCATTTCCAAATGCTTATTGATGTTGGTGACGGTGTTCTAGCAGAGCCTTTAAAACTAGTAAAGGCTGATGAACAAACTGATGAGCAGACTAATACAGCACCAGCACCTCTAGTAATCTCGCTTGATAGTCTGCTTGATTGGTAGGTGGCAATATGCTTTTTAACAGACATCTTAAAGAGATTATGCAGTATTTTCCTCATTATGCTTTTTATGAAAAAAACAATGATGATATCAGATATTACTGCACCTCTTGCGAGGATTGGCGACCTGCTTCATCCATTTTTCTTCGTGATGAATTTGGAGAAAGTGCTGATTATGTACCAGCCCACAATTTTAAACAAAACAATAAATTTACTTGCCCATTCTGCAATACTGAGGTTACAGCCAAATCCTTTAGGCGTGGTTTTAAATCGTTTAATCACAACAGAGTTTTCGCAATCTGTAACAATGTAGACGGTAAGCTTCAGATAGATATTACAAAGGCTTATCTATCATATCTACCAAGTGGCGAGCCTAAACTCGATAAATTAACTCTATATACATATCAGTTTGAAAAGAATAAGGCTAAACGCTACAACGCTA
>JAXJYN010000064.1:0-56167 GCA_036306965.1 Acutalibacteraceae bacterium | reverse complement strand
GTATAAGAAAAAACATTCAACAATATGGTGATTTAGCACCTAAAATCTTCAAATCTATCACCAGTGATAATGGTAGTGAGTTTGCTACACTTAGCGAAATTGTGCCTTTTGCTGATGTTTATTATGCCCATCCGTATTCATCTTTTGAGCGTAGAACAAACGAAAAACAAAATTCTTTGCTTCGCCGTTTTTTCCCTAAGGGAAAAAGGATTGATGATGTTTCTGATGAAGCTATCTTAAAAGTACAAAATTGGATTAATGAACTTCCTAGAAAAATCTTTAATTATTCATCTTAAAATGACTTGTTTTTTGAATTTATGAACAATTTGTAAACTGTCCGATTTCTTATTGCAATTAAGGAATATATTAAACATTCTGAAATGTCAAAATATGAACAAATATAGTTTGACCTTAATTATTTTATGTTGTATAATTTTTTGTCAGATAATAAAAAACAAAAGCAAGGTGTTGTATTTTGAAAATTTGCGAATATTGCGGTAAAGAGATTGACTATAATCACGCATTCTGTAATGACGAATGTGAAGAAAATACGTTTTTGTACCATAAAAAGAGAAAAAAATTCCAGACCTTATTTAGCACTATAAGTGTAATTTGTTTTATTGATATTATGGTTGGTACATTTATAGGTTTACTTTCTCAGATTTTAAAGATTGCATTATTGGTAACGTCTTTTGGTGTGTTATTGCTTGGACTTATGTACATTCTTCTTCCCTACTATGGTATAGAAGAACAAATACATAAAAAAGGCATTATTACAGGACAAAAGACTATGAGAATTTTGGGTATTATAGTTATAGCTATAGGTGTAATATGCCTTATTGCAGGAATGATTGTACCTTTTGGATAAATAATATTTATAGCAATAATTTATTTTTTGAATAATTATACCTCCTTTGTTAAATAATAACATTACAAAGGAGGTTTTTCTATGTTAGACAGAATCGCTCTTATTCTGCTTACAATAGGCGGAATCAACTGGGGCAGTATTGGAATTTTTCAGTTTGACTTTGTTGCATGGATTTGTGGTGGTCAAACAGGAATGATAAGCCGTATAGTATATACACTTGTAGGTCTTTCAGCTTTATGGTGTATATCTTTGTTATTCAGAGATAGGTCAGACACAAGTCCTATTACATCTTAAAATTAGTTAAAAGCAAAGGACTGCACTTAATTATCAAGTGCAGTCCTTTGTTCTTATTCAGAATAATTATAATTTATCAATAACAATCCCAGTTATATAATACTTTGCTGAAATCCTTATTTTCTAAATCCTTATGATTTATAAAGAAATTACCTACACCGCAATCTCCCCATAAAACACTGTCCTCGTCACTATTTTCATAGTCTGAATCCATCTGGAAAAGCAGGGTATCGTAACATTTGTAATCGTCATTGTATTCTCTGGGGTCACTTTGAGTAAAGAATGGGTAGCCTAACATTCTGTGACCTGTAGATGAAACAGCCTCTGCCACTTCTTCATAATCATCGTCACCAAGATAAGACCATAATGAATCATATTCTTCATTATAATCTATTCCAAACTTTTCTTTTATGATTTCGTTTACAACCTTTTCAAATCTATAGTCGCAACAGCCCATATAATTTTCACTCTTTGTAATTTCAACTGCAACCTCTTTTAGTACAGGTGTATATTCATCCATGCCCTCATTTGTGCTAACAGGTAAATCCATTACTGTAAGCTGTTCTTCGGTTACAGCATAATTTATCTTTTCGTGGTAAACAACACGGAATGTATTTTGTTTATCAGGATTATCAAAATCCAAGCCAAAAACATCATCCATACCTATAAAAAACTGTAACATACCACTTTGTGGCAATCTGCTGTCAGTTTCTGCTTTATCAAAATTTATCTGAGCCAACAGCATAAGCTTATTGCCGTTTTCATCTGCGGGATATTCCTTATCAATATTCCAATAAGGCATACCACCGAATTTGCTGTCAAAAATACCAGGAACTTTGTCACTTTGAATTGTTATAGAGTATACAACTTGCTTGGTTCTTGCTTTGATTTCTTCAATTAAAATATCAATCTGTTCTGAAGTTAAAAATTCCATTAAAATACCTCCTAAAAATTAAATGATTTAATAATAAAATCGGGCAATTTAAATAAAACCGCCCGATTTTGTTTACAACATAAAAATTATTTCATCTCACTTACAATAGCCTGTGTATCTCTTGCAATAACAAGCTCCTCGTTAGTAGGGATAACATAAACATCTACCTTACTGTCTTCTGCTGAGATTTTACCCTCATTGCCTAGAACCATTTTTTCATTTAGTTCAGGGTCAAGCTTAACACCGAAACAAGCAAGAGCGTCACAGATAGCCTCACGGTGATGAGCCTGATTTTCGCCAAGACCTGCTGTAAATGTAATTACATCGCAACCACCCAAAGCTACATAGTAACTACCAATAAACTTTGCGATTTCATAACGCAGAATTTCGTGTGCAAGCTTTGCTCTTTCGTTGCCTTCTTCAGCAGCCTTTGTAACATCTCTGTCATCGCTTGAAACACCTGAAATACCAAGCAAACCTGACTTCTTGTTAAGAATATCGCTCATTTCCTGAGATGTAAGATTTTCTTTTTCTTCAATATATGTAACAACAGAAGGGTCAAGAGTACCACAACGTGTACCCATCATAAAGCCGTCAAGTGGTGTAAGACCCATACTTGTGTCAATTACCTTACCATCTTGAATAGCTGTAATTGATGAACCATTACCCAAGTGGCAGGAAATCATTTTTGTACCCACAAGTGATTTACCTGTAATTTCTGCCCAACGGTTGCTTACATAGCGGTGTGATGTACCGTGGAAGCCATAACGACGGATTTTGTATTTTTCATAATACTCATAAGGTACAGGGTAAATATAAGCCTTTGGAGGCATTGTTGCGTGGAATGCTGTATCAAATACAACAACTTGTGGAACACTATCTCCGAATACTTCTACACAAGCCTCTATAGCTTGAACGTGACCCTTGTTATGTAAAGGTGCAAGAGGAATAAGGTCTTTAATACCTGCAATTACCTCATCTGTTACAAGCTCACTCTTGCTGAAACGAGCACCACCCTGTACAACTCTATGACCAACAGCAGAAATTTCTGATGTACTGCTTATAACACCATACTCAGCATCTGTAAGCATTTCGTTAACCTGCATAAATGCGTCCTTATGGTCTTTCATAACAACTTCTTTTTCTGTTTTCTTGCCATCATAAGTTTTGTGACCGATAAAGCTTTTATCAAGACCTATTCTTTCGCAGTTACCCTTACACAGCATTTTTTCATTTTCCATATCAAACAGCTGGTATTTCAGTGATGAACTACCTGCGTTTATTACCAAAATCATCATAAAACATTACTCCCTTGTTTTAATTTTATTCGATGTGTTGCAAAACTCATCGTCACTATTATATAATAGTACAAATGAAACGTAAATTCAACCTTTTTAACCAACAAATTAACCAAGATTTTACAAGAGGTAAGCATTTTGAACAACTATGCAATTATAAGTGAATTTAATCCTTTTCATAAGGGACATAAATATTTGATTAACAAATGCAAACAAAACGGTGCCACTCATATTACTGCAATTATGAGTGGTAATTATGTACAGCGTGGTGATATTGCCGTTATTCCAAAGTATATAAGAACAGCTATGGCACTAAAAAACGGTGTAGATTTGGTAATTGAACTACCTCTGCCCTATGCTGTTGCAAATGCACAGGTTTTTGCAAGAGGTGGTGTATTTATTGCACACGCTATGGGTTGTGTAAATCACCTTGCATTTGGCAGTGAATGTGGTAATGTAGATTTACTTAAAAAAGCCTGTAATATCAGCACCTCACCGGCATTTGAAAAACTTTTTAAAGCAGAAATCTCAAAAGGTGTAAGCTATCCTGTTGCACTTACCAATACAGTTAAAAATATGGGCAGTGACTTACACAAAATTATATCTTCACCAAACAATGTGCTGGGTATAGAGTATATCAAAGCACTTAACGAGTTAAATTCAGATATACAGCCTGTCACCTTCAAACGTGAGGGTGATGCACATAACAGCACCGAAATTACAAGCGAATTTGCAAGTGCAAGCAATATACGAAAATTAATTCTGAATAATTCCGACTTTAACAGATATATACCTGAAAACTGCCGAGAAATTTTTGATACAGCTATAACAAGTGGAAGTATAACCCAGCTTAATAATAATATGCGTGGGTTAATTCTTAAATTGAGGCAAATGACTGTTGACGAAATTTCTGATATAGCAGATATTAACGAAGGACTAGAAAACAGACTTTACAACGCTGTTTGCACATCTATTGATATTGATGAAATTATAGAAAAAGTAAAAACAAAACGTTATACTCACGCAAGAATAAGACGTTTGATTATATCTTGTCTTTTGGGAATTACAAAAAATTACACAACTAAACCACCTGAATATATAAGAGTTTTAGGATTTAATAAAAAAGGTGCTGAAATTTTAAACGCTACAAAAAGATACTCATCACTTCCTGTTGTTACAAAGCTTACTAATCTTCCACAGGATATAACATCATCTGCAAAAAAGATGATTGACCTTGAAATTAAATCAACCGATATTTACAACACCTTTTCAGAAAAAATTAAACCCTGTGGTGAGGAATATAGAAATGGCATTGTAATTATAAAATAACTTAACTACAGCAAAAGGAGATGTAAGGATGAAAAACAGCAAACTTATGTGAAGAGTTTTAAAGCGGACAGGAGCAATAAAACTTCTACACGGATATCTTGCTTTGCTTTTGTGCATATCTTTTGGTATTACATTTGTAGAACCTGACATAAAGCATATTGGTGACGGCTTATGGTACTGTTTTAATGTTATGACAACCATAGGCTTTGGTGATTACATAGCAACAACACTTATAGGCAGAATTTTATCTGTTATACTTTCGGTTTATTCAATAGTTATAATAGCACTTATTCCCGGTGTTATCACAAGCTACTATATTGAAAGTATAAAACTACGCTCCAATGAAAGTATGGAGAAATTTTTGTATGACCTTGAAAGACTTCCTGAACTTTCTGAAGAAGAACTTAAAGAATTATCTGAAAAGGCCAAAAATTTTAACAAGAAAAATCATCATAAAAAGTAAAAGGTGTTCTATAGTCGTTACAACTATAAAACACCTTTTATAAAAACTATTTACTTCATAAATTTAAATTGCCCAATTAGTGGCAATTCACGTTTTTCACCTTTTAGTACACTTGCTATTCCAAAAATTGAAAAGACTACAAATATGATACTTCCTGCTATCATAACCGCTACCACCGGATATAACCACTCCGAAATTTCCATTAACAGGGCGTTCATTAAATAACAAGCTATTGCATATAAAACCTCAGAAATAAATAAAGCAAAACCTTGGTTAATATGAAATTTTGCAAAATTTGAATTTTTATTACATAGTAAAGGAATCACAACAAAAAAGCTCAAATAAGAGAATATCAGCATAATTTTGCTATTCTCACCAGAATATCTTTGCGAAACACTAACCACTGTGTTGGCACTTTTAAACTCATAGTTAGACATATTGTAGGTTTCTTTATTAAAAAATTCCTCACCACAATTCGGACATATATATGCCTTTTCACTAATTTCCGCACCGCATTTTGTACAAACTCTCATTAAAAAAGACCTCCAGAAATTCTTGATATTTCATATACAATATATCATATGAAATATCAGAAATATGATGTTTTTTGTTGTAAGGAAAATTTTAATGTATTTACTTTATTGAAATTCTGTATATTTTATAGTAGAATAAATCAAGAGGTGAAAGCTCTATGATGGTTTCAACAAAAGGCAGATATGCACTGCGTATTTTAATAGATTTAGCACTGCACCCAAAAGAAGAATATGTATCACTTAAAGGAATTGCAGAACGTCAAGATGTTTCTATGAAATATCTTGAAAATATCGTTGCAACTCTTTCTAAAGCGGATTTTCTTGAGAGTCAGCGTGGAAAAAACGGTGGCTACAGGCTGAAAAATGCTCCCACAGAATATACAATAGGTTCAATATTAAAGCTCACTGAAGGAACACTTGCACCTGTCGCTTGCCTTGAAAATTGTAGCACAGATGAATGTTCACGTTCAGGAAAATGTCTTACATTGCCATTATGGCAAAAGCTGGATAGCATAGTAAATGATTACTTAGAAAGTGTAACCTTGGCAGATTTGATTAATAAAAATATAACATAAAATAAATTCAACAAAAATCAGCAAAAAATTAAACAAATAATAATTTAAGGGATAAACATTCTTAATTGATGTTTATCCCTTAAAAAATAATATCCTCCTTATTAATTTCAGAATTTACTTTTTTCAATTTTTATTTATTAAAAAATATTTGACAAATTAGGTTCAATACGATATAATATATAAGTCAGTTGAACGAAAGTCAATGTTTAAAATGATTTTAAAATCATTATACTTTTTCGAGGTATAACTCAGTTTGGTAGAGTGCTACGTTAGGGACGTAGATGCCGCAGGTTCAAGTCCTGTTACCTCGACCAAATGAGTGTTCATAACGGATTTAAGTTATGAACACTCATTTTTTTGCAATTTTGAGTTTCTTCGTTATGTACGGAGCAGGTTTTCAAGCCTGCTCTTTTGTTTTATGCGGATTTTGTAATATACTTTACGGCTACATTTCGTGTGTCGGCTTTATAATATTTATCTTCGGATAGATAAAAATAAGGCTGATGTTATCCCACCGGAAGCACATCAACCTTTGATTTATCTGTATATAACTTCTGCGTTTACTATTTCTCTTGCTCTATTTTTTGGATATTGTTCATCTTTTGTGTTGCAGAACACTCATTAAAGCAGGCAAAAAATAAACACATAATCTCCTTGTGCCGATAAAATTAATCGGTGAGCTTATAAACAAACTTACAAATTTCTCTTTCTTCGTCCTGATATGTTCCCATACCTTCAAATTCTTTTGTAAAGCCTGTTTTATCTAATACCTTTATTGAGGCAATATTCTCGGCAACGCAGATACCGAGGATTTCTTTTATATTAAGCTCTTTCATAATAACAGGCAGGAAGGCACTTACTGCCTCAGTTGCGTAGCCATTGCCGGAGTAGGCTTTGGCGATGTGGTAACCTACTTCCCATTTATTATCATCCATAGGCACAGCCTGCACATAGCCGATGTTTGTACCGTCTTTGAGTAAAACGGGATATACAAGAGGCTCGTCTTTGCTTTCGTAAACGCTCATAAGAAACTCTACAGTTTCTTTGGCAATTTCAACGGTCTCAAAAACCTCGTTGGGATTGAATTTGCGGTTGTCCTCGTCAAGAGAATTGATATGCACAGCCTCAACCATATCGAGGGTAAATTCTGTAATTTCAAGTCTTTCTGTTTTAATGTTCATAATTTTCTCCTTGTAAATTTTATTTTATCTGTGAATATATAATCTTGTCATATCAGGCTCGCCGTCACCTTGTGCCATACAGAAAAATTCCCAGCCATATCGCTCGTAGAACCCTGTGTGGTCAGTAACAAGATAAACGGGTGAAATGCCTTTTGTTTTTAAATCATCTACCACCATATTAAGAAGCACACCTGCTATTCCCTGTTTACGGTAGCTTTCTTCTGTATAAACAGCACAAACATTGGGAGTTAGGTCTTTGCGGTTGTGGAAGTCGTTTTCGATAACACCCATTCCACCAACGATATTGTCACCGTCTAAGCAAATATACCAGCCGTATTCAGTCTTACCGCTGAGATAATCCTCCATACACTCAAGATACGCTTCTTTCGGCACACCCCATTTGCTGTTAAACCAGGTTGCCACACTATCCATCAATTCAGGCTTTTCTCTCAGTGTTATGTATTTAAATTCACTCATATAAATTCTCCTTTAGTTGTTAGTTAAAGTTTTGTAGTCAGTGTATTCAAGCACATCACTTATGTTTTTGAGTGCTTATAATTTTTCAATATAAGGAATCAGATAATTATTTATAAGTTCCATTCTCGGTTTTGGATTATAAACAAGCGAACAAGTCATACAAATAACGGTATCAATCTCTGGTATAACTGTCACCAAAGAACCACCTACACCATTCATACAATAAGAATCATACTTTCCTGTATTATATTCCTTACGTATTATTTTTATTGTACTATTCTTCTTGTAAATCCACCATAAATATCCGTAGCTTTCTTCTCGTTCCTTTAACATCTCACGAATGTATTGCTCTGAAAGGATTCTTTTACCATTATACAAACCATTGTTTAACACTAACACACCAATCTTTGCAAAGTCATCTGTTGTGAGCGATAAGCCCCATCCGGTTGTATAATATCCGCTTGGGTCTTTTACCCAGCCACGATTATCCCTCGCCTTATAAAATGCTTCTTGCGATGCTCTATCGTAAACATTTGCATTTGGCACATCTGAAATCCCCAATGGCTCAAATAAATATTTTGTCGCAAACTCTTTCAAGCTCATATCTGTAGCTTTTGCTAAAACATTCGATAATACTTGAATTCCAAGCGTTGAGTAGTGGAATCTTTCTCCAATCTGCTCCTTTCCACCAACTTGCTCTAAAACCTTTCCGCCCCAATCTTCGCTAGTACACACCCTAGTCCACGGTTCACTTTTGTACTTATATGGAACAGTCATTGTAAGGAAGTTTTCAATCGTTACTTCTTTGAGCTGTTCTTGATTTCTCTTTAATTTGTATTCCGGAAAAAAATCTAATACTTTTTGGTGAACACCTTCTAAATATCCTTTATCAATCGCAATACCCACAAGGATTGCTACAATACTTTTCACTATTGAAAAGGTATGTACTGATTCATTCTCATTTGCACCTTCAAAATATTCTTCAATGACCTTTTCGCCATTTTTATATGCGATAATACCAAGTGTATTAGCATATTCTTTTCCTACAACTTCTCTTATTTTTTCCATTATTTTATACCTCGCATATTCTTAAAATTCGGACGTCTATCCCATATTTCTATACAAATTCAAGTTTATCTCTCAACCTCAACAATTAGCTCGGAAAAGATGCCCGATGTGCTGATTGTGTTTTCGGCGGTTTCGTTTTCGCAAAGCTCAACTGATTCGCTGTTTTTGCGAGTGATAAGCTTGCATTTTCTGCCGTTATTTATGAGCTTGTAGTTATCTGCACTTTCAAGGTGAACAACTGCTTTTGCCTTGAACTGGTTTACATCAAGCTTTGTACAGTTGCCTGAAATGTAGATTTCATAGTCAGTCTTTGAGGTAAGCTCCAGACTTCCTTCAGTGTCACGAATGTAAACCTTCTCTGCGTCACCGTCATACTCTAAACGGCTAAGGCGTAAATCCTCAATAAAAAGTTCCTTAACGCTTGCTGAAACCTCTGTATGCTCGGTGAACTTTTCAGGAATTAGGAGAGTAATATCCACACTTTCCTGAGCCTCAAAACGGCTGACACCCTTTTTGTTTACAAGCTCTACATCTAACTTATTACGCTTTTCGTCAAGCTTAACCTTGAAAAGAGAGCCAATGTCGGTAAGAGTTTCGGAAGAAAGCACAATGTGGATTTTCTCGTCTGCTCCTGTTTTGAGGGTGATTTTTCTTGCACCGCCCAAGTTTATGTCAAAGTGCTTTTGGGTATCAATATCATAAACGGTTTCACTTTCAAACATTGCAGGCTTTTCATCCTGCTTTTTGACCTCTTCAAGCACAAGCTCGTCAAGTGTGAGCTTAAAAAGCTCTGCAAGGATAATCATATTTTCAACATCAGGAAGACCACGCTTTGTCTCCCACTTTGTTATTGCCTGACGGCTTACTCCAATTTTCTCGGCTAACTGTTCCTGAGAGAGTCCCTCTCTTAATCTGTACTGCTTTAACTTATCGCCAAAATCCATATTTATCACCTTTATTCCTTAATTAGTGCGTATGCTGAAATTTTCCTTATCGGCATACACAAAATAATACTTATTATAATATTTACTATAATTTGAATTACTGCAAACAGCATTAAAAATCCAAATGAAATCTCAATACTGTTTTTCATAACGCCTAATGCCTCAAAAATAAACTGATATATGCAAGGCATATAGAAAACTGCTACCATACTTGAAAGTAGAATTGCTATAATTGACACAGGCATAAAAGAACCTGCTGTTTGTAAAATAAGCTGAGAGCTTGTGTAGCCCATTGCCTTGTACACACCCAGCTCCTGTCTCCTTTTTACAAGGAGAGATTTGATTACAATATACAGTATGAAAAGCACAATGAGGATTGTTCCCACAAAGATTGCCACTACAAGCACCACAGTGATACCCATATACATATCCTGTGCTTCCTTTTGAAGTTTGTAGGCGTTCACTGTGTCTGCTACCAAGTTGGGGTATTCGGCTTTGTATTCCTTTGTAAGCTTTTCTGCATTTTCAGAGTTTTCAAGATACACATAAAGAGATGGAGTCTGCTTTTCAGCAAAAAGGCTATTGTAACCCTCTATGCTGAGTTCACAAAGTTCGCCCTGTAAATTAACGCTTTGCACAAAACCTGTTACCTTAAAGTTCTTTGTGATGTCGTCAACCGTCACACTAACTGTGTCGCCAATTTTAAAGTTTTCTTCAAAAGCACTGCCCAAGGCGATTTCGTCAGCCTTTTGAGGATTTCTGTCCATATAGCACACATCATTTCTAACTTTTGAAAAATCCTCGCAGGCAAAGGCTGTAACTGCTTTGTCCTCAATTTTAACATTGCCCGATATATATTGCAATGAGTTTTGCACACAATTGTCAGTATCAAGTTTTGCTTCAAGTTCACTTACGCTGTCACCTTGAGGAACAATAATCACATCTGCTACTTCGTCCGACAATGCAGACATAAAGTTCTCAGGCTTAACTGCCACATTGTAGAAAAGTGTACCCGAAAAAGCCACAAGGACAGTCAGCACAAAAGACACCAGAAAGAGCATTACATTCTGTTTTTTGGAAGCTATCATCTGCTTTAACGCAAGCAGGAATTTTGTGTTACCTTTGGTTTCTGCCAGAGGAAGATGATTTTTCTTTGTGTGCTGTGAGCTTGTGTTGCCTCTTAATCCATCAATAGGCTGAGTTTTCTTGATTTTTCCGGCAGATACAACTGTGAAGAATGTAACAACTCCCGAAAGAATAACAGCCACATATACAAAGCTTATAACATCAAAGCTTACAGCAAAGGAAAAACCTGACTGAACAGTAAGCACCGAGCAAAGCACAGGCAGTAAAAGATATGAAAGACCAACACCGAGAACTGAAAACAAGAGTGAAACAATCGCATAAGGCAGAGTGATACTCGCTACAATTTGGCTACTTGTATAGCCTAGAGCTTTCAGCACACTCATATTAACGATTTCGGATTCAATGGAATTTTTGACCTTGAAATTACTGAGAAACACGCTGACTACAAGAATAATAAGTGCAAAAGCAGTTAAAATCAAAATAAGCAAATCGCAAACCATTGTGCGTATACCCTTTACGCTTTCGCTGTCAAGGATTGATAACGCCATAACACCTTTGTTCTCAACTGCTTTGCTGACATCTTCTTTTACTTCGTCAAGGCTTGCACCGTTCTTTACACTTATTGAATATTCAACCACAGCTTTGTCACTATAACAATCCGCAAACTCAGCAAACTCTTTTTCGGGCAAATATGCACACAGCAAACCCGAACCGTAGTTGCCGTACTGCATTTCTTCAATTACACCCGCTACTGTAAAGCTATGTGACTTGCCGTTAATTACATAAACGATTTCGTCATTCAAAGCAAATCCACCGAAGTCGGAAACATAAAGCGGGATATAGATTGGATTGTTAACATCATTTTCGCTTTCACTCACAATCTCAAAGCTATTAAGAGTACGCTTGGCGTCAATATTATAGAACACTGTGTTCATTGAAAAATCCGCACCGTTGAAATCCTTGACAGTAGCCTCCGTTAAAACCCCATTATGGCTTTCGGTTTTCTCTACCTTTTCGGTTTCATCAATGGCTTTTTCAAGCTCACTGTTGCTCTGAACCTTGGGAACAATTATATTGAGGGTTGCGGTGCTTAGGTTTTCAAACTTTTCATCATAAGCACTGTCTACCTGACACATCAAAACCATCGCACAGTTCAATATCAGAGCAGTTATCAGAATGATAACACCAAAAGACATAAAGGAGGATTTCTCCTTTTTTAAGTTGTATAAAATTTGATTTGATATCTTTTTCATATTACCATCCCATCTCCGCTAAGAAGCTGTTAAGCTTTTCTTCTCGGTCTTTACTTTCATTTGTGTAAACACCAAGGTCACATTCGCCGTAGACCTTTCCGTCCTTAACATACAACACACGATTTCCTCTTAAAGCTGTTTTCTTGTCGTGGGTCACCATAATTATACTTTGACCTTCATTATGAAGTTTTGTAAAAACATCAAGCACCGCTGTTGAATTGTTTGAGTTCAACGCACCTGTTGGTTCGTCAGCAAACAAAACCTCGGGTTTGTTTATAACTGCCCTTACAATGCCTGCTCGCTGAGCCTCACCACCTGACACCTGAGATGGGAACTTTTTGCGTGTTATCTCAGGAATGTTTACAAGCTCAAAAAGCTCCTTTGCGTGTTTTACCGAGTCCTTCTTGCTCGCTTCTGACAATGCACTTGCTGTAAGCACATTATCCATAAGGCTCATCTTATCAAGAAGATAAATTTGCTGAAAAACAAAACCGCAGTTCTTTCGTCTGAACACAGCCAGCTTGTCATCATTTAAAGAGGTAATTGCTTTACCGTTGAAAATAACCTCGCCTGCGGTGGGTCTATCCATTCCCGAAAGGGAGTACATAAGAGTGGACTTGCCTGCACCTGATGAACCCATAATCACAGTGAAGTCACCCTTATATATATTAAGGTCGAGGTTTTCAAAAATCGTCTGCTCTGTGTCCCCTGTGCGAAAGCTCTTTTTGAGCTTAGTCGCTTTAATAATGATTTCTTTTTTGTTGCTCATGGTAAAACCTCCGATTGCTGTTTTGATTTGACACTCACATCTTACACAAAAGCACAAGGTAGCACTACCAACACCTGTTTACAAATGCAAAAATCGGACGCTACTTATCGTAGCATCCGCTTAAAATCAAGGTTTTTCGGTCTTTTCAAAATTATATCAACTTACTATATTAATACTAACGCCACACAAGGGTTCGTATTAGAAAGATAATTTTAAGTAATCTAGTGCAGTTTTTATTTTAATGAAAAAGAGATAAATTTAACCAAAAAGCCACCACAAAGTTTTAAAACTCTGTGATGGCTTTTTCTCTGTTACTTATATAACAAGCACATAATATTCAATTATTATAAAAATCAGATAGAAACATCAAGTGCAATCTGATAAAGGTCGTTGTCAAATACTCTTTTCATATTAAGAGCCTCGGTAATATCGTAATCAACAATCTTACCGTTTGTCATAGCAACAACCCTGTTACCAATACCCTGTGAAAGAAGCTCAACAGCCTTATGACCCATAGCACTTGCAACAACTCTATCACGCAAAGTAGGTCTACCACCACGCTGAACGTGACCAAGAACTGTAAGTCTTGTTTCTACACCTGTTTTCTCCTCAATATACTTTGCAATTTCATCAGAATTACCTACACCTTCGGCAACAATTACAATGAAGTGCTTTTTGCCTGTTTTCTGTGTAGCCATCATTCTCTCAATAACATCTTTATCAAGGTCAAATTCTCTTTCAGGAACAAGAATAGCTGTAGCACCTACTGCAATACCTGTCTGTAGTGCAATGTCACCACAACGTCTGCCCATTACTTCAATAACACTGCAACGGTCGTGTGACTGTGCTGTATCACGAATACGGTCAATCATTTCCATAGCTGTATTCATAGCTGTGTCAAAACCAACTGTGTACTCACTGCAAGCAATATCGTTATCAATAGTACCAGGAATACCAACACAAAGAATACCCTCGTTTGTAAGGTCTCTTGCACCACGGAATGAACCGTCACCACCGATAACAACTACACCCTCAACACCAAGCTCACGACAAGTAGCAGCCGCTTTTTTAACGCCCTCAGGTGTGTTATATTCCTCACTTCTTGCTGTGTAAAGCATTGTACCGCCTCTGTGGATAATATCCGAAACAGAACGCAGGTTCATTTCAAACACATCACCATTCAACAAACCATTGTAGCCTCTGTGTACACCAATAACACGCATACCTTTACATAGTGCTGCTCTTGCAACTGCACGAACCGCAGCATTCATACCGGGTGCGTCACCGCCACTGGTTAAAACAGCTATAGCTTTTTCTGACATTATATTCAGCCCCCATTTTTCTTTATTAATCTTCTGTTATATATTATAGTTGTATACCACATATTTTTCAAGTGTTTTTTTAAAAGAGATATGAATACTATGTGAAAAACATATGAAATACCTTTAATAATCACATATAATTTTATTATGAAACAAATACATTTTCTTCACCAAGCAGATATTTAAGTTCATTTACAAGCGGTTCATTAAGCATTACCCACAGCTTACGTGGTGCTCTCAGCTTTTTTCCATTGTCAGTAAGGGCAAAAATAACCTGCGAACCTCCGTCAAATATTTCAAGAAGATTTTTGACTTTTTTGTAAAGCTCACTTTCAAAATTATCTATACGGATATAAAGTGTATGCTGTGTGCCATATATTTTACTACTCTGATTTCTTTGAGTATTTTGTGTATAACTGCGTGGCTGTGTGACAGCATTATCATTTTGAAAACGTACATTATTCTGCATACCATTTTTAAGATTGGCAACAACCTGCTTTATCGGAGTAATTTCGTTGCATAAAATTTTTGGTGCTTCGTCCTCTCTCATACTTATTGTACCAAAAATCTTAACGATTTCTCCGTCTGCCACCAACCTGCCACTTTGACTCAACACCTGTGGAAATATCAATACCTCTGTGTTGCCACTTTTGTCCTCAACAACAGCTGTTGCCATAGTCTGGTTATTCTTTGTTGTGCGTATTTTTACATTTGACAACACACCAAGCACATTAACTCTGTCACCGTCTTTATATTTTTGATTTTCCTCAGCATTATTTATATTTACAGTTTTGTCTGCTCTTATAGCCTTTGAAATATCATCATATTCGTTCATAGGATGACCAGAAAGATACATTCCTGCCATTTCTTTTTCCATAGCAAGTTTTTCGGTTATGGTAAAATCTTCAAGCCTTGTTATGGCTTGCTCTATTGAATTATCCTCAACATCAGTGTCAAAAAAGCTCATCTGCCCGGCACTGCTGTATCTATGTTCATATTCACAGCTTTCAAGCACAGCTTTTACTGATGTTATCATCTCTCGTCTATTATAACCAAGATTATCAAATGCACCACATTTAATAAGACTTTCAACAGCACGAGAATTCATATTCTTGCCATACATTCTTTTGCAAAAATCATAAAAAGATGTAAACAAGCCATTTTTTCGTTCTTCAATAATATTTTCAATAAAACCTTTGCCCAGATTTTTAATTGCCATAAGTCCAAAACGAATATCGTCACCATTAACTGTAAAGGTAGTAAAACTATAGTTAATATGTGGTGGTAGAATTTTTATATTAAGTCTTGCACATTCTTCTGTATAATTCGCAAGTTTACCAAAATTATCCAGTACAGATGTAAGCAAAGCTGCCATATATTCCTTTGGATAGTGGTATTTCAGCCACGCTGTTTTATATGACACATTCGCATATGCCGCAGCGTGAGATTTATTGAACGCATAGGACGCAAAGCTTTCCATTTCGGCATATATTGAATCAGCTGTTGCTTTATCAACACCACGTCTTAAACAGCCCTCTACCTCCACATTACCGTTTTCGTCAAGTAAACCGTTTATGAATATATCTTGTTCACGCTCCATAACTTCCCTTTTCTTTTTGGACATAGCACGTCTTACGATATCGGCTCTACCCAACGAATAGCCTGCAAGACTTCTGAAAATCTGCATAACCTGTTCCTGATAGACAATACAGCCATAGGTAACATCAAGAATATCCTTAAGCAACGGATGTTTGTAGGTAATTTTAGACGGATTGTGTCTGTTCTCAATAAATTTAGGAATAGAATCCATAGGACCAGGACGATATAGCGAAATTGCGGCTATCAAATCTTCTACACTTTCAGGCTTTAGCTGAGTAAGCATACTTTTCATACCACCGCTTTCAAACTGGAACACACCCTCAGAGTTACCCTGAGAAAGCATTTTAAACACTTTAGGGTCATTCTCGTCAATGTCGATTTCGCTATAGTCAGGATTTACCCGTTTTATCATAACCTCGGCATCGTGAATAACTGTAAGGTTACGCAAACCAAGAAAATCCATTTTAAGCAAACCAAGTTCTTCAAGTGTAGTCATTGTATACTGAGTAACCACAGCATCATCGTTTTTAGCCAACGGTACATATTCACTTACAGGCTTTTCTGTAATTACCACACCTGCTGCGTGTTTTGAAGCGTGTCTAGGTGTACCCTCTATAGCCATAGCGGTATCTATAAGCTTATGTACTTCATAGTCTGTATCATAACGCACCTTTAAATCTGTAGATATTTCAAGTGCTTTTTGCAGTGTAATATGAAGTTCGTTAGGCACAAGCTTTGCCACTGCGTCAGCGGTACTGTACGGTATAGCCATTGCTCTGGCTACATCTCTTATACCACCCTTTGCTGCCATTGTACCAAATGTAATTATCTGTGCCACGTGGTCATTGCCGTATTTACGAACAACATAGTCAATAACCTCTTGCCTGCGTTCAGTACAGAAATCAATATCAAAGTCAGGCATACTTACACGTTCAGGGTTTAAAAATCTTTCAAAAAGCAGATTATATTTTATAGGGTCAATGCCCGTAATACCAATACAATATGCCGCCAGACTGCCTGCACCTGAACCTCTGCCCGGCCCCACAGGTATACCGTTTCTTTTAGCATACTGAATAAAATCATTAACAATCAGGTAGTAGTCAACATATCCCATCTGTTTAACGATTTTTAGCTCGTATTCAAGCCTGTCAACTATTTTACCGTCCGGATTTTCGCCATAGTATTTATAAAGTCCCTTATAGCATTCGTCTTTAAAATATTCAAAGTGGTCTTGATTATTGGGTACATCAAAGTGTGGCAGTTTTGTTTTGCCAAATTCAAATGTAACATTACAACGGTCAGCAATAATTTGTGTATTGCTTATTGCTTGAGGAACAGACGGAAACAAACTGCTCATTTCTTCCTCAGTTTTAAAATAGAACTCATCAGTTTGAAATTCCATTTTATCTTCATCTTTTATTGTGTGATTTGTTTGAATACACAATAAAATGTTATGAACCTCGCTGTCCTCTTTATTTATATAATGACAATCATTGGTTGCAACCAGTGGTATACCGGTTTCTTCCGAAAGCTGAATAAGCTGTGGCAGAACTATAAGCTGTTCTTTTATTTTATGGTTTTGAATTTCGAGATAAAAATTCCCTTTACCAAAAAGATTATTATAATAGTTTGCAAGCTCTCTTGCCTTTGTGTAGTCACCACGCAACAAATGCTGTGGGATTTCACCTGCAAGACACGCAGAAAGGCATATAAGCCCTTCGTGGTGCTTTTCAAGCAAGTCCTTGTCTATTCTGGGTTTACCATAAAACCCCTCTGTCCAGCTTTTTGAAACAAGCTTAATTAAATTTTGATAGCCTGTATTATTTTCGCAAAGTAAAACAAGGTGATAATTATGCCTGTCGTACTCAGTTGTTTTGTCAAATCGGCTACGGGTAGCCATATAAACCTCACAGCCAATTATAGGCTTTATGCCCTTTTTAACTGCTTCCTTATAAAAATCCACCGCACCGTACATATTACCATGGTCAGTAATGGTTACGGCATTTGCTCCCTGCTCTATGGCTGTATCAACTAGTCTGCTTATTCTGCAAGCACCGTCCAATAAGCTGTACTCACTATGAACGTGCAAATGTACAAACGACATAAGCTTCACCTCCTGTAATTTTAATTTATTATTAGTAATAAATTAAAATTCAACCTGATATTTTCATTACAATATTTGCTTTTAAACTTTTTACTAAAGCTATTTAATGCTGTATTATATGCGTGGTCAATCATATTTAACTAAACCTTTAATTTTTTCATACTAGACTTTGCATTCCAGAATTTTCGCTGTAGATTAATTTTATTTGTTATATAATTGTAAAACTCATCTTTATTATTGATTACCTTACTTATTTCTTCTGTAAGTTCTCTGTGATATTCAATTTCATATGAAAATGTCGAATCCTTAACCTCTTTGATTAACTGTTCATAAAACTTCAAAGCCATATTTTCTTTATTCATACCACATATCATCATATTATTATACAGCTTAACTGAACCTGAAGCAGTGGCATTTTTCTTGAAAATTTGTTCTTTAGCGTAAGCAACATCTCTGAAGGCACGGTATTCAACTACCTTTAGAACCGCTTTTTCAGCCAAGGAGGTCATATCATCATAAAACTTCTTTTCGTCATTATTAAACTTAACAAACTCATTTTCTCTGCCACCATAATCAAAGCTAAAATATTCTTTCTTTTCCCATAAATAATGAATAGCAACATTCAGATATGAACCTTTGTCCCAGTTACTTGGCTGAAATTCAACTATTGTCAAAAACCAACCGTTATCATCTATCCATATACGTGACTGACCTTTTTGAAATAACCCCAAAAGCTTTAATACCGACCTTGCAACTTGATTTATTATTTTATTATGATTAACCTCTGTACTCATACCTTATAATCCTTTTATGCAAGCCTAAGTCTATTATATTACTTACTCTTACCAAGCTCCAAAAGCTTTTTCATTCGGTGGTTTACACCACTTCTGCTGATTGGTGGAGTAAGCATTTCACCCAATGAACGCAGGGAAAGGTCGGGATTTTCCAGCCTTAGTTCGGCAAGCTCTTTAAGTTCACTATTTAGGCTGTCCAGTCCTACAGTGTCACGAATTTTTTCAATAGCAGAAATCTGCTCCATTGCGGCTGCAACGGTCTTTTTAATATTGGCAACTTCTGAATTTGCCTTTCGGTTAGCATCGTTTCTTATGCCTTTTATTATCTTTGTTTCAATGATATTCATAGATGCAAGAGGTGCATTTATAAAAGCAAGAAAGTCCGAAATCTGCTCGCTGTCTTTTAAATATGCCACATATATTCCTTTGCGTTCTACTATTTTTAATTCATATGTAAGCTGTTCAACATCACTTATAGTCTTTACCAAATCATTACAAAGATTTTTATATGGTACTGTAAATTCCAAGTGATAATCTCTTTCGGGATTATTAACAGAACCACAGCTTAAAAACACACCACGCAAAAACGAAGCTGTACAGTTTTCGTTTTCTGTTATTGCCCTGTTTATTCTGTGGCTTACTTCATTGCCGATATACCCAAAATGCTTAAAAATTCTTTCACAATCGCTTTGTAGAGGAACAGTAATTGTAAACGACCTGCCACCACCATGTCTGCCTGTAAGTGCAGAGGTTTGCTCTACTATTGAACCAAAGCTACTGCTTATAAGCTGACAAAATCTTCCTGCCACTGCGTGGCTTTCGGTATGGAATAATATGTTCTTGGGCGAAAATGTTTTGCAAAACAGCAAAAGTCCATAGCACTCGGCAAAATCCTCCTCAATACTTTCATTCTGCACCTTGCATAATTCTTTTTTTGTTTCTGATGAAAATGACATTTTATCTCTCCTGCTATGCCTTGCGAATATCTCTGTGGTGAATTATGGTTCTATACCCCATATCTGTAAGATGGTTGTACAGCATAATTGCAAAGGTTACACTTCTGTGATGACCGCCCGTACAACCCATACCTATAGTTATCTGACTTTTTCCCTCTTTTTCATAAAGTGGCAAAGAGTAATCAATAAAGTCAACAATTCTCTTATACAACTCCTGACTTTCCTCGCTTTTCATAACATAGTTACGCACAGGCTCGTCAAGCCCTGTTTTATGCTTCAACTCATCAATATAGTAAGGATTAGGCAAGCACCTTACATCAAAAATAAGGTCAGCTTCAGCCAGTATCCCGTATTTAAAGCCAAACGACATACAAGAAACCGTTATGCCTCTTTCCTCGTTTTCAAGAAACAGCTTCAAAACTCTTTCTTTAAGCTGAGTAGCATTTAAAAATGTGCTGTCTATCACATAATCAGAGCGTTGTCTTACATATCTTAGTAACTCCCTTTCAAGAGCAACTGCATCTGTAGTTGAACCGTTGCAAGCATCTATAAGAGGATGCTTGCGTCTTGTTTGCTTATAACGTGTTACAAGCACATCATCACGGCTGTCCAAAAACAGTATACGGTACGAAGAACCGTCAAGTTTTAAACGCTCCAATGCACTGTTAAGCTCTTTATAGTCTGAGCTATCACGCACATTTGTTACTACTGCAATTTTAGAAAGCTTGTGGTCAGATGAATTTTTACTTAGATTATAAAACGTAGAAATCATAGCAGGCGGAATATTGTCAACACAATAGTAATTAATATCTTCAAGCGTATGCAATGCACTTGACTTTCCTGCTCCCGATAATCCTAAAACTATTATAAAATCCATAATTCCAACCCCTTTGATTTTTTATTGTACCAATTTTATTAAAATACAGATAAATTATAATTTATCTCTTTTAACATCTACTTATTAGATTATTTTTTAAAGCTTTCCAACAGGCTTAACCTCACATTCAAGGTCTACACCTGATTTTTCTTTTACTGTTTTTTGAATATGCTCAATAAGCCTTAAAACATCTTCGCAGGTAGCACCACCCTTGTTAATGATAAAGCCTGCGTGTTTTTCGCTTACCTTTGCTCCGCCAATCTGCTTACCCTTTAAATTTGCCTGCTCTATAAGAGTACCTGCAAAATAACCTTCTGGTCTTTTGAACACACTGCCTGCACTTGGAAATTCAACAGGCTGTTTTTCTTTACGTCTGTTCATAAAATCGTTCATTCTGTTGCGGATTTCAACACTTGAGTCCTTATGCAGTCTTACAGTAACACCTGTAATAACATATCCGTTTTCTGAATAAATGCTGTGACGATAACTCAAATCAAGCTGGCATTTACCAAATGTGCCTGCCTTGTTTTCTTTGTCTATATGTGTACAGCTTGAAATTACATCTTTCATTTCTCCACCATACGCACCTGCATTCATATAAACTGCACCGCCAACACTTCCGGGAATACCCCACGCAAATTCAAGACCGCTTAAACCTTGTTCGCAAGCATAACTGCACAGCTTCGCAAGGCTTACACCTGCACCGCAATATATAGTGTCTGCGTCCAGCTTTTTAATTTGGTCAAAAACGCCTTCAAGTTTTATAACAATACCTTCAATACCTTTATCAGATACAAGTAAATTTGAGCCTTTGCCCAGAATAAATACAGGTACTTCATTTTCTCGACATTTTTCAAGAATATCTATAAGACCTTCATTATTAGTTACCTTTATAAGAGCCTGTGCATTACCGCCTATCTTAAAGGTTGTATATCTGCTCATACTCTCGTTTTCTTTTACTTCAAAACCATATTTGGTGGCTATTTCAATTATACTGTTAATATAGTACATATTTCCTCCGTTATCAATTTTGTCAAGACAAAATAATTATATGAATATGATTATAACAAATTCAGCTTATCCTGCAAGTCCATTCACATCAATAGTATTGTCTTCATTCACAAAAAGTTCTATAGAATGATATGCAAAATAATCAGGCTTGCAAAACAAAAATACATCTACAGATATATCTTTTTCACTGTCACAATAAATAGTAAAGCCGTCTAAATGCAAACTGTTACAAAAATCTTCTTCTGTAATAGGTATAAATACCTTTGTGCCGTCATCCATTATGTAACATTCCTGTTCTTCGTCCTCTGCTTCTTCACTGCTGGAAGCCCAGTCTTCAGCCAACTCCACCATTCCGTCATCTAGCAGAGCTTTTTCAATCTTATTCCTGTTATTATTAATCCACTCTATTTTTTCTTTAATTGCATTAAAACAATTTTTGAATAAGGCTTCCTTATCCTCGGCTTCTTCATTGAGAATCAAGCCTACACACACGTCATCATTTCCCCATAATTTACCTTTGTATTCATAGTCAAAAACATCATCAGGTTTAAAATCTTCTAATCTCATATATAATTATCCTCCAAATAAAATTATTCTTCTGTCATAAATCCAAACTTCAGGGACATACCTCTTACATTTACGCCCTCACTTCTTGTTATAGGAATTTTCTCATTTTCTTCAGTTCCGATAGTTTCACCATCATATAGAGTTACATCTTCCTCAAGAACATAGCTTACAACATCTGTCAAAAATCCCAGAATTTCAAAAGGCTCTGCCTCTGAGTTAATTATTTCCATTTCATCTTTACCGTAAACATCCATACCACAAGTATAACCACTTATTCCGTTTTCTTCTTTGTAAAGTCCAAGCCATACCATATTATATATAGGTAACTCACCGTCATCTATAAATTCTTCGCCTTGCATATAGAAATCAGGCTCATAAACGGTTGCATTAGTATATACGCCCAGTACATTCTGCTGTTTACAACAGCTCATAACCACTTCTGTAAACAATACACCTTTTTCAACCAAATCTTCCTCTTCACCCATAAGTGCCACTGTAAGAAAAGCTTTATGTTTTTTAGCTTGCTTAACAGCGTCAGGCCATAAGAAATTACTCTCTGCACAGAAAACAGCTTCATTATCCGGAATAGATGTAGAGAAAAGTGACACTATAATGGTATTGCCTTCGTACGAAATAATTAAATCATTTTTGTGGTTAATTTCATCGAAATCATCATTTTCATCATCAGTGGATTCGTCAACAATATCCCAATCATTAGCCAAATCTTTAATCAGCTTTTCTTTATCAAATGTATTTTCAGAAAGAAGTACAAAAGCACCAAACTTACCTGTAGCATCTGTTTCATCTTCTTCATTAATCTCTTTAGCTATTTCATTTATAGTATCATTCATAAAATCCTCAAAGCTGTCGTAGCCTTCTATTTCTCCATTGTCATAAGCTCTTTTCATATCCTCTATTTCAGACTTAAACATATCCATTGTTTCGCTATCAATTTTATCATCGTTCAAAACACTCTGCAAAAATTTATCAAATTTGTTTATTGTCTCGTTTTCTTCCTCATCATCTGTATGTAGCTTTAAAAAATCGTTATTCATTTTTTCTTCTCCTTATATTTTATTGTTTATAGATTAACTTCTATTCCTTTTTCTTTAAATGGTTCTAAAACCTCGGGATTGCACATTGCACTCCAGTTTACTATTTTGAGATTTGGCAGATGTTCAAAACCTTTTACAGAAGTAACATCAAACCAATCATCTTCACCGTCCCAGTCAGGCAACAGATAGAAGTAAACATCACTGCCACCATCAAAAAGCAGTTCTGTTACTTTGCTCAGGTCTTCTTTTGTAAGCACAAGATTCGCAAAAAACTCTTCAATCTGTGGTATAACACCCTGTCCTGCGTACCATTCATAGTTATCAACATATTCTTCTTCTAATTTTTCAAGTTCCTTCATAAAGCTTGGTTCTTGTTCAAGCAAGCTGTTTATTACAACCAACTTAAAATTAAAATCCTCAAACATTCCGCTTTTATCCTGCATTAATTCAACCTCCAAAATTTATAATATTTTGAGTATAATCACAAACTGCATAAAGCATCTTAAAAAACTTCTACTTCATTTTATTATTTTTTTCATTATTATAATATTCAACATCAGAAAAATCCTTTTTATCCTCATTAATGTTGAACTCACTGTTTTTAAACATTCCGCTACCTGCGTTATAGTCATCACCTGAACCTCTCATAGCAATAAACATAACTACACCCAAAACCAAAACAGCCAGAAACACCCACATAATTACCCTCCATATTCCAAAAAGCTTCTCAGTTATCCACTCTCAAAAATAAATTCCTTGTTCTTTAAGATATGCCTGAAATCTCTCAACACTGCTGTTTACGATAAGTTCTTTAGGAAACTCTATTTCCTCAAGCATTTTCAAGGCACTTTCACAATCACCAACAGATGTAGAAAAATGTGCATCTGAATTTACTATTATTCTTGTGTTTGTCTTTTTACAGATTTTTGCTATCTCTGCACAGTTATCCATTGAAGATTTACGATTTTTAAAGGTATTGCCGTTAATTTCAACAAGCTTTCCGTTTTTACCGAAAATCGGTATAACTTTATTATAATCGTACTCAAAGTATGGTGTACCGCTGTGACCTATAACATTTACATATGGATTTTCGGCAATAGCAAGCCACGCATTTGTGCAATTTTCAAAGTTTGCTTCGCCTTCTATAGTGAGGGTGTGCATAGACGCAACTACCCATTCAAGCTTTTTTAAAGTTTCTTCTTTAATGTCAAGTTCACCGTTATAATTGCTTACATTTGCCTCTACACCTTTAAGCACACGTACACCATACATATATGCAGGAATAGCACCCAGACAGTCAAAAAACCACTCTCCCGGTGAGCCCGGCATATTGTAACCATGGTCTGTAAGAGCAATAGCATAAAGTCCTTTTTCACTTGCTGATTTTATCATTTCCTGTGCAGTTGAGTAAGCGTGTGTTGATGAAATTGTATGTGTATGTGTATCAGCAATAATCTGCATTGTATGCACCCTCTCGAATTTTTATTTTATATAAACCGAAGTGAAGTATAACAATAATTATACTTCACCTTTATTACAAAAATTTATAATAAGCTACCACTCAATTATTTTCTTGTTATCTTCTACTCCAATATCCATACCCAGATTTGCAAGAAGCTCCTGAGCTGCATTGTAACCCATTTTTTTCTGTCTGTTATTCATTGCTGCAACTTCTATAATAATTGACAGGTTACGTCCGGGTTTAACAGGTATAGTAAGGCAAGGAACTTCAACATCCAAAATTTCTGTATATTCATTATCCAGACCCATTCTGTCGTATGTTTTTGTTTTATCCCAGTTTTCCATTGTGATTACCATATCTATTTTTTCTGTAATCTTTACAGAACCCATACCAAAAATACGTCTTGCATTGATAATTCCTATACCACGCAGTTCAACAAAGTGGCGTATATTTTCCGGAGAACTGCCCACCAGTGATTTACTTGAAACCTTACGGATTTCTACAGCATCATCAGCAATAAGACGATGTCCACGTTTCATAAGTTCTATAGCTGTTTCACTTTTACCAACACCACTGTCACCCACAAGAAGTATACCCTCACCATAAACTTCTACAAGTACACCGTGACGTGTAATTCTTGGTGCAAGTTCCACATTGAGGTATGAAATTATAGCCGCAACAAGGCTACAAGTAGAGTCGTCAGAACGCAGTATGGGAACTTCGCAAATTTTTGCCACTTTCATAAGTTCGTCCAACACTTCCAAATCTCTTGCAACAACAACCGCAGGTGGTTTTCTCTGCAAAAGATTATTCAACACATAGGAACGCTGTTCGCTACCGAACCTTTTAAGATAAGCATATTCGGTGTTGCCAAGCACAATTAATCTGTCGGGAGTAAAAAAGTCCAAAAAGCCTGTAAGCTCAATGCCCGGACGATTGACATTAGGCGAAGTAACATAAATCTCATTTAAATCAGAAGGAGTATATGCAACGTCCAACTGTAATTCCTTTGCTATTTTGGCAAGTGACACCTTAAATCCTGTATTACTTTTCATATATAAACCACCTTTATATGAACTCAAGTTAATTATAACAAAACTTCACCAAAATTTAAAGGACTTTTTAACAATTTATTGTAAATTTATAATCACTTAACAGAAATATCACTTGTAACTGTATACACACCGTTTCTAATCAGCTTGTTCCAGTCATCAATCGTATTGTACACCTCATAATCACTCTGTCTTAATATTTTACCAAAGTAAAATACATCACTTCCCTTTTCGGCACAGGCTGTAACAGCATTTTGTGTAATTTTATTTATACGCTTTTCAATTTCTTCTTCTATTCCACTTGCAGTATTTGTATATTCATAAACAGTTGCTTTACCTTTTATTTTTATATCACAATAAAGCTTGCCTTTTTCTATATATACATTTGTTTCTGTACTTTCGTGAGAAAGTGCAAAGCTTTTGTTTTTACCGCCAAGAGGTATAACCTCAGCTGAAATATCTGACTCACCTCTGGTAAGCATAACACCCATACTTTCTGTTCCATTCAGAGTAAAACTTAGCTTATCACCATCAAACACAGCCATACCCTGAGCCTTTGGCATATCATCTTCAACTGTAACAAACGCTGTACAAGCTGATGAGGTATCGTTAATTATGTCTGACATAAAGATATACATAGGAGATGTAAGGGTTCGTCCTGTAGTGTTTTTAGACTCAGCAATTTCCGAAATAGTATGTGGAGTTATTTCTTCAAGCATCATTATTTCATTTGCCTCTCTATCTGCAACCAAAACATTCACAGACGGTCTGCACTGGTAATATCCCGCAAAAAATTCTAAAGGTTCACTTACACCCTCATTACAAATACTTTTACCCAGAAGAATAAATGAATTGTGGCTATACAGCGGTTCAAGTCCGTTTTGACTTACTGTATTTGTTACAGCCTCGGTTACAGTTCTGCCTTTGCCTACAACTGTTTTGTAAGGAACGTCCTCTTCGTTAACAGCGGTATTCATATACATAACAGTTATCTTGTATTCTTCACCTACATAATCTATACCTATACCTTGAATAACCATTCTTTCATTAAGCTGTTTACTGCCACAGCCTTGTAAAAAGCAAACAACCATCACTAATAATAAAGCAGTAAATTTTTTCAAAAAGAAACACTCCTTTTGATTACATAAATTATAATTTACTCTTTCCTATAATTCCTTTTATCAATACTTTTAATTTTATTAACTATAGCCAGAAAAATTGGAATAATAACACCTGTCAAAAGTGTAAAACACAGTAAAATATAGTTATTGAAAATTAATTTATACATACTTTCATCAGATGAAATCCACATTGCTACAACAAGCACCAAAGCACCGCAAATCAGTATAGACCATCTTGAAATGGTTTCTCCAAAAATTCTTTTTACACAAGCTGAAAGCAAGTAAATAAACAATGAAATTTTCACAAACATTCCTGCTGTCCAAACACCTAAAAAAAGTCCGTCCAATCTTTTTGTAACTCCCAGTGACGCTACAGCTGTTACAGAATATACAGGAAAAACCTGAGTTTCTATATAATCTCCCAACACAGCGGTAATAAGTGTAACAATAACAGCTGTAGAAATATATACAGCAACCGTCCACCACACAGCACCCGATTTTGTTTTTCCGCTTGCAAAAGGTAAAAGAAGTGCCATAGCGGTTATGCAGGCATTTTTTGAAATCATACTCAAAACAGTTTCGGTAATTTCGGGTACATTGTCAAATGTAATCGGCTCTAAATTAAGATAATCTGCCTTTGCAAGCAATGTACAAAGCAAAATTACAAGTGCAACCGAAATAAACGCAAAAATAACAGTAGATGCTCTGCCCAATGCTTCTATTCCCTTATATGCACCGTACATAGACACCACCACAACAGCCAGCGACAACACCAAAACAGATGCAGTAGGATTCAATACATTGGTTACCATAATATTGAATTGCGACAATGTGTTAATAAGTACCCATAAAAAATACAGCCCATATATTACAGCTATAATTGCTCCCCATTTTTTAAAAAGAAGATAGCTGTTGTCGGTAACTGTTCTGCCATTATTGGTTTTAAACATTAGGTACACAGGTACAAGCATTAAAAGTGTTACTGCCAGAGAAACAACAGCTGATACCGCACCGTAACGCAGGCTGTGAGTATCAGAAGTATAACTGCTGTAGGTAACATTTACAACCATACGGCTGATAAAAAGCATTATAAAAAGCTGACTGACCGACACCCTTACAAATGGTTTCATCTAAAATATCCTTTCTTTTTAAGATAAAAATCAGGATTATAAAATATTATCCACATATGGCAACATTGAATAAATCATAACCTTCAAAGATGCTATTGCACCTTCACACTCAATAGGAAAATGCTCGTGGTCATATTTTAAGGTTTTTTCGGCTATTGTTATTTTTTCGGCTATTTCTTCAATATTATCGTGAATTAGAAAAGCTTCCAGAAAAGCAGAATTTTTATCCCATACTTCTTCTGCCTCTTTTATACTTTCCATAGCATTTTCTTCATCACCATCATTATAAGCCTCAACTGAACTGTTAAGCACACTCTTAACATCTTCAGATACATTTATGGTATATACACTTTCACATATTGACAAACCAATAACTGTAAGAAAAATAGTTATAGCTGTTATCATTCTGCTCATACTATCTCTCCTTTTTTATGATGTTATATTTATGGTCAGGTGTTGCTGTCATTATAAATACATCTTTAACATCTATTTCTGCTTTTTTAAGTGTCTTATCGAGCCAATCATCTGTAACACCGGCAAACTTCATAGAGTTTTTCGCAATTTCACCATCACTTATAACTACTACCTCAAAGGTGTTTTTAGGATTGGATATATTCATCTGTTCCGCAGTTACAGTGTCCTTTTGTGGCTTTTTCATAACACTTAGCTTGCCGTTTGTTTCCACTATGGCGTACTTGACATCTTCCAGTGCAAAAGCACCTGCCTGTCTTAACTGTTCGCTTAAATCTTCTGTACTTATACGCAACAGTTTCATTTTCTTCTGGTCAATAATACCGTTAGAAATAATTATCTGTGGTTTACCGCAGATAATACGTCTGAACTTTGCATTTTTCAGCATACCAAAGCTTAAAATAATTTCACAGGCAACAAGAAGTAAAATAGGTACAGCACCACTCAGTAAAGGCAAAGAAGTGTCCTGCATAGGTATAACAGCTATATTTGAAATAAGCAAGGTTACTACAAGCTCACTTGTTTGCAGTTCACTTATTTGTCTTTTTCCCATAACTCTTACCATTACGAGAACTAAAATATAAAGTATAAGGGTTCTTATTACAGAAATAGTCATTTTTGTCACCTCAATAATTCTTTAGATATTTTATCCGTATTTTCACTTAATATGCGTAATATTGAACAGACGATTCATTAAGTATCGCTTTGGTTGATTTAATTTCTTAATGTATCGTAGCTTTCGATTGACCATTATACTGTAATTAAGTATAATAATTACATAAAGGAGGTAACAAAATGCTGAAGTTTTCAGAGAATTTAACCAAATTGCGTAGGCAACACAAAATTACGCAAGAGGAGCTTGCGAATTTTATAGGAGTAACCAAAGCCTCTGTTTCAAAGTGGGAAACGGGTCAGAATCTTCCGGATATTATGCTGTTACTCGAAATTGCCACATACTTTGATGTATCGGTTGATACACTGCTAGATTACGAACCACAGTTAAACAAAGAAAAAATTGCAAGCCTTTACCAAAGCCTTGCACAAGACTTTGCAAGCAAGCCTACCGATGAAGTAATAAAAAAATGTAAAAAGCTTATAAAGAAATATTACAGTTGTTACCCGTTTCTGTTGCAGATGGTGATTCTGCTCCTTAATCACTTTATGATTTATACAGATAAAGAAAAAAGCTTTGAAGTTCTGCAATATACACTTGAAATCTGCGAACATATATTAAGCAACTGTACCGACCTTAATATATGTAATGATACTATCTTCTGTAAAGCGAATGTAAATCTTTTACTTGGAAACTTTGAACAGGTTATAGAAACACTTGAGAAGGTTGTTAATCTAAACCCTCTATTACCGGCTAATCAAAATGAAATATTACTTATCCAGGCATATCAGATGACAGAAAGAACAAAAGAGGCTGACCGTCTTGCTCAGTCAAGCATTTTGCTTCATCTAATAGGTTTAATAAATACATCTATACAATATATGACGGCACATCAAAATGACATTTCACTATGTAACACTACCATAGAGCGTGTTGATAATCTTATAAATTTATACAATTTTGAGCAGATACAACCAAACTCTTGTGCTATATTCAATTATCAGTCTGCTATATATTATATGGTACAGAACGAAGCAGATAAGTCGATTAACAGATTGAAAAAATTTGAAAAGATTTTCAAAGGAATGGTAAAAGATACGCTTAAAATGACAGGCTCTAACCCCTATTTTACTATGTGGAGTGAATGGATTAATGTTCCTGAAAATGTTCCAACTGCACCACGAGAAGTAAAATTTGTAATAGAAAGTGCCATACAAATGATGAATAACCCTGTTTTTTTACCTTTAAATGATAATGCAGAATTTTTAGGAATAAAAAGCAGAATAGAAAATTTAATGAAAAATATATAGTAAGGAGAAATACTTATGACTGATAACAAAAAACTTGAAACAAAACGAATTATTATATTCCTTGTTGTAACATTTGTAATTACATACGCCTTGGAAATTTTGGTTATATGGCCTTTATCAAATACGAGTTCAGTAGAGTTTTCGCAAAATTCAATGCTTCAACTCATTATAGCAGGAGTTATGTTTATTCCTGCAATAGGTGTTCTTATTACAAGACTTGTAACCAAAGAAGGATTTAAGAACAGTATGATTAAACCAAATTTCAAAGGAAATATAAGGTATTACCTTTTTGCGTGGCTTGCTCCAATAATTCTTACTATAGTTGGTGCTGTGGTATACTATCTGATTTTTCCACAGAATTTTGATATCACAATGAAAACTACGATTGACAGTTATATGGCTCAATATGAAGAACTGGGAATGGCAGATGCCATTACACGAGAAGATATTAAATTTGCACTTTTAATGCAGATACCAATGATATTTATTGCACCGTTTATGAATATTATTAACTGCTTTGGTGAAGAATGGGGTTGGAGAGGATACCTATTGCCCAAAATGCAGAAGAAACTGCCTATGTTACCAATGCTACTTGTAAACGGAGTAATCTGGGGCTTGTGGCATGCACCTTTGACTATTATAGGACATAACTATGGAACAGACTATCTTGGATACCCTGTAACAGGTATACTTATGATGTGTGGCTTCTGTATAGTTGTTGGAGTTATTTTTAGCTATATTACAATTAAAACAGACAGCGTATGGCCTGCTGTCTTAGCTCACGGATGTATAAACGGTACAAGTATGCTTTCGTCACTATTCCACAATGGTACACCAAATCCATTTATAGGTCCTCTGCCAATAGGTGCTATAGGTGGAATAGGATTTATAATAACAGCTATTATAATGGCAATTCTGCTTATCAAAAAACCTCAGTCACAAACTGAAACTAATCTTTAAAAACATAAACACATAAATCTCAAAATAAAATATAATCCCCTTAGTATAGAAGCTTGAAACAATAAAAATTTCAAAACTATACTAAGGGGACTTTTTATGTGGTTTGTACAAATTTAAACAGTTTATTTATGTAATACTACAAAGCTTCTGTCAACAAAATTTCATTCAATGTTTTCCAGCTTTTTTCATTCTTTTCGTACATAGAACCAAGAATATTTTTTACATCACCAATACTATAATCTATATAATGATTTAAAGTATCTACTCTTTCAATTTCTTTGATTTCAGGCGAATTGATTTTTATATCAAGTAAATTATTTACCAAAGGTTTGTATTCTTCCGGAAGCTTATCATTCATCAGTTCGTAAAAACTCATTGGTGGTTGCTTTCCATAATCCAATATCCACCTGCAAGCCAACACAGGACGCAAAGCGTAAAAATACTTTTTAGCTTTTACCGTTGTTCCTTTTAAAAGCTTAAAATGGTTATCAGCCATATTTACATAATGATACAAGCTTTTCTTAGGTGAAAAATAATCAAGTATTATATCTTTATATTTGCTGTAAAAATCCGTTTCTATATACTTAACAGGAGAAGAAAGCCACTCAAATAATGTAGGATTAGATGAGTGCAGTAACCTCAGTGCCTTGCATAAATCCCAGCCATTTATGTCAAGTTCATCATTGATAGGCAGTTCAATAACATCTCTTGTTTTTTCAAGCTTTAAGTAAAACTCTTTTGGACGAACATATATAAAACGAACATCATAGTCACTGTCTGGCGAAGCAAAACCCCATGCCCTGCTTCCCGACTCAACAGCAAGTAATATTTTTACATTTTCATTATGCTCAATCTCTTTTAATTTATCTATAATAACTTTTTTCATAACAGCTTTATCCTCCCAAATATATTACTATAATCATTTTATACCGCTTTAAAATTATAAACAGGTTTTATTTGCTTTATAATTTTTGCAGTTGGTGTTATTTGAGAAACAATTTCTTCAATAGGCTTATATGCCATAGGTGATTCATCTAATGTACTGTCTGTAACGCAAGAGGTATAGATGTCTTTCATCTCATTTTCAAATTCATCAAGTGAAAGACTCTCGTGGGCTTTTTTTCTGCTCATAAGTCTGCCTGCTCCGTGAGGTGCAGAGCAGTTCCAATCCTCATTGCCTTTACCAATACAAATAAGACTACCGTCACGCATATTTATTGGAATAAGCAGTTTTTCGCCATTCTTTGCTGATACAGCACCCTTGCGGACAATGTTGCTTTCCAAATCAATATAGTTGTGAATTGTCTGAAAATATTTAAAGTCATCCAAAGTTTTGCCAAACATTTTTCCCAGAATAATATTAGCCATAGTTTCTCTGTTTATAACAGCAAACTTCTGACAAATACGCATATCATCAAGATACTGCTGTCTGTATTCTCCTGTAAGATAGCAAAGTGGTTTTGGAACATCTGTTGTTTTTTCCTGAAAGCTCTTTTTTAATTCTTTTATAGCACCCTGAATTTCACTTCTTCTGCCCTGTGCTTTATAGTCTTGAATCAGCTTTTTCTGTGCATCAAACAATTTATCCTTTCCACATAATATATCATATGCAAGATTCTGATATATTTCTGCAACCTGCTTACCAAGGTTTCGGCTACCGGAATGAATAACCAGATATTTGTTATCATCTTCATCTATATCCACTTCAATAAAGTGGTTTCCACCACCAAGAGTTCCTATACTGCGTTCCAGACGCTTTGTATCTTTTAATGACCTGTAGCAGTTTAAAGTCTGCAATTCAGGAAAACGCACTAATCTGCCCTCGTGTGTTCTTTTTCCGCTGGGAACATACTCAATAATTGTATTATCAAGCCTTTCAAAATCAATATCAACCTTACCAAGTTCAACTGTAAGCATACCACAGCCTATATCGACACCTACAATATTAGGAATAACCATTTCTCCCAGATTTGCGGTAAAACCTATTACACACCCTGCACCTGAATGAACATCGGGCATAATACGAATTTTGCAATCCTTTACAAAGGGTTGGCTACAAAGCTGTACAATCTGTTCATATGCACTTTCCTCTACAATATTGCTGTATACTTTTGCTACATTATAATCACCTTTTATTTCAATCATAAAATTAACCTCCAAATCATAAAAGAGCAACAATATTTATACTGCCCTATCATTTTAATAGATAACAAGACACCTTTTATAAATAATTGCTGTATGTGCCTTACAAAGCACAATTACTTGGAAAAAGTACATTTAATTTGCTGTTTGTGCTTTTGTGTCTATATTATATCAAGTGTATAAAGGAAAATCGTGGAAAAAAAGTTGCGAACTCATAAAAGTCCGCAACCTTTCTGTTTTTCTATTCTATTTTTTATCAATTCAATAAAACCTTGCGGTGACTGTACCTTTATCATAGGTCCAAACGAAAGTATTCTGATAAGCATTTCTGTTTCGTCTGATTTATCATATTCAAGCGATACCCTGTAATGCTTATCGTCTATCTTTTCTGTTTTCTTTTTCAGATGAGAAAAATTAAGCATTATGCGTTCAAGTGCATTTCGCTTATCGGTAAGTTCAAATACAAGTGTTTCTTTTCTGTGCCTTTCTTCTCTGTCCTCATAATCTCTGTAACTTTCCCAAAGACTACAAAAGCTTATCCGTGACAGATTAATAATTGTGGTTTCTCTTGAATTTACGGCAATTAATCGGAATTTATCATCTTTTTGAGAATACTCAAGCCTATGTGGAATACAGCTGATTCTCTGCCTCTGCCCTAGACGAGTATCAAAATGTACCACAATTTTATTTTTATTTTTTAATGCTGTAAGAATTATTCTGAAATTCTCTATATATTTTGGATTTTCAAAATCATCACCATCACTATAACGGTCAAAATATTCAAAAATATCCTGTGTATACAGCGGTTCAATATCTTCAAGTCCTTTTGCAGAAACATCAAAAAGCTTTATTCGTGGGTCATCAAGCAATGCTTTAAGCCATCTTTTTTGCAAAGTTGTAAGTGGCATTGTAGGTGTATGTTTTATTGGAGTTTTTAAATCTGAGGTTATAAGCTTCCATTCTTCACTTTTTAATGCAAATGGGATATTCATTGTACTTTCGGCAAATGCTTTTCTGTTTACAATTTCATACATCTTCCGGTCAGTTAGTGTACCGTTTACTGCTTCATTTATTATTTCGGCAACTACATTAAAATAACTGCCATATACCTCACTAAACAGCATTCTCATCACCTCCGTACATTTCAAGCATTGTTTTCAAATCTGATTTGAAGGTTTCAACAAGTTGTGTGTTAGTGCTTTCAAGATTTGTAATTCTTCCTATAAAGGTGCGTATCCAGGGCAACATTTCACCGGCATCATATACATCTGCAACACACTTATAATGGTTACTGTCAACTTTTTCTATTCTTCCGTTTCGCTTTTCTCTATCAAGACGTTTTATAATATATTCTTCATTATTATCCACATAAATTGTCATTTCGATATGGTCAATATGATGGTCTTTTCCTGATGACACACCCCATAGGCTTTTGCTGAACTTTTGTGCATAGCCTTTATATTTGTCAATATTCTCTACCCTGTTACCAATTTTGACAGCTTTTATACCATCAAGACGATAGAGTGCCATTTTACGCATAGCTACATTCCAGCACATAAGATATTGTCTGCCACCTTGCGAGCTTACTCTTATTTTAAGCGGAATTACTTTGAACTTTGTAAGCTTCTTACTTCTTAAAGAAGAAATATCCAGTGTAACAGCTTTATTGTCAGAAATTGCACATAAAAGAGAATAAAGTATTTCACTTTCAAGTGTATGCAATATGTAATGGTGCTTAAAGCTGAAAAAATTTGGTACTTCATTATACTTATCAAGCAAATAAGAACCTGTAATACCTAATGGTGCTTCTTCTGAGAAAAACGCTATTGCATTTTTCCAGCTTTCAAGATTAACCGAACTTTCATTTCTGCTAAATAAAAGTTGATTACCTTGCTTTCTGCTTTTAAGTAAACCAATATTTACATATTCGTTCAGCTTTTTGCGTACTGTAGACTGGTCAGGCTCACTGTAATCTTCAAAATAATTTAGATATTCTTCTGAAAGCGTTTTTGTAATTGCACCCGCAGAAAGTTCCTGATTATCTATAAGAATATCCAAAAGACAAAAATGAAGCATAATATCGTTTGATGTAAAGCTTTTAGCTTTAAATGCGTTATAAAGAGGATTTGACGGAATATTGCGACTGTCAACAGCTATAAAGACATTTTTGCTGTCTGCTCCTTTATGAAACGACATATATTTTCCAAGCCAGCTTTCGATTCTTCTGCGTTCATTGTCGTAGCTTCTTGCACTTTTTGAATCATATTCATTTCTGCTTTTAAATCCATAAATATAGAACTGGCTCATATATTCACGAATTTTAGCAAAGTTTTTAATAAGCTCACTGTAAGCCATAATATCCCTCCTAAAGGTTATTGTAGCATATATATTTTTCTTTGTAACTATCATAAATTTAAAGTTAAATAAAATTTTTTTAAAATCATTGCAACAAAACAGGAAAAATTATACACTTATTTTATGTAAACCGGTTTAATTACATAATTGTAAATTCGGAAACCAATCAGGCTTCAGCCAACATTTGAGAATTATCAGATTAAAGAACTTCTGCTTATGAGGAAAGCATTAAAACAATAATATTTCAGGGAGGTAGAATATGGAAGCGGATTTTAAAACACTTGTAAAGATGGCAAAAAGAGGAGACCGCCATAGCTTTGCAATTCTTTACTCAGGTATTTATAAAGAACTTTACAGATATGCCCTGTTCACTTTACGAAACGAACAGGACGCCGAGGATTGTGTGAGTGAAGCTGTTATTGACGCATACCGCACAATAGGAAATTTAAAAAACGAAGAAAGCTTTAAAGCGTGGTTTTTTAAAATATTATCGGTTAAGTGCAAACATAAAATTAAGGATTACTACAAAAGTCCTCCACAGGATATGTACTTTCCTGATAGTTTTAACACCATTGACACAAACATTGATTTAAAGAATGCTTTTTTTACACTTTGTCCAGAGGACAGAATGATAATTTCACTTACTCTTTTTGGTGGATATACCTCAAAGGAAGTTTCAAAAATTCTTAGAATGAACAGCAATACTGTGCGTTCCCGATATGCAAGAGCATTGGAAAAACTTCGTAATATGATTCAATAATTAATGTAACGAATAGGAGGTTTACTATGAACAGGAACAATAATGATATATTAAATGAACTTCACAATAGTGGAGAAAATTGCAATCCATCTTACAGATTGAATCCTATGGCAATAGAACAGTCTTTGAAAGGTGTAAAAAGAAAGACTGGTAAGGGTGTTATAGGTGCTTGTGTAACACTTAGTGTTTTATGCTTGTCTTTAGCCGGTGTATTCAGTACAATGCTATATGAACAGGTAACAAAACCTACTTTGCCAATAAAAACCGAAATACAATCGGGCGGTTCATACGATGACATTTACAATGTTGTAAACGCCATAAAAAAAGCAAATGAAGACACTGTTTTTAACAAGCTAGAAGACAGTATAAACCAAACATTAGGCAGTAATAGAATATATGATTCTATTGCAGAGTCATCGGACAGCGTTACAAATAGTGGCAGTTCGGATTATTCTGATACTAATGTTCAGGTTGAAGGAGTAGATGAAGCAGATGTAGTAAAGACCGATGGCAAATATATCTACTCTGTTAACGATAGTAATAAAATTTGGATAACTAATCCAAACAACGGTGAACCAAAACTGGTTTCTTCGATAGAAATTGATTCGGCTATTTCAGATATTTATGTTTATGAAGATAAGCTTGCTATATTAACAGATAACTATACAACCGACTACGATATGTACGAAGAAGATGACATATATGAATATTCACAAGATAGTAACTTTGCAAAAGTTTTGATATATGATTTATCAGATATTAATTCACCTGTACAGGTATCATCTCTTTCGCAATCAGGTAACTGCCTTTCATCAAGAAGAATTGATAATGTAATATACCTTACAACATACTACACAGTTTGCGATTTTGAGCATATAGAAAAGGATAAGCCTCAAACCTACTGCCCTATTTACGGTGTTAATGATAAGTTTGAGTGTATAGAATCAGGCTGTATAGTAATAAGCGAAAATGTAGAATCTGTAAATTATGTTACTGTTTCATCAATTGATTTGAATAATCCTACAGATTTTGTGGATATAAATTCAGCTTTGGGTGCAGGCTCAGAAATTTATGCTTCTAATAATAATCTCTATGTTTCAGCAAACTACTATAACGAAGGTATAACTCAAACTCAAATTATGAGATTTTCTCTGAATGGAACAGATATAGAGCCAAACGGCTCACTAAAAGTTAATGGTACTGTTTTAAATCAATTTGCAATGGATGAATATAATGGCTATTTTAGAGTAGTAACAGAAACTACACAACACTACAATTATATTACTGAAGATGTAGTTCCAAGTGAGTCAGACACAAAAACAGCACTTTATGTTTTTGACAGTGATTTGAATTTAACAGGCAAAACCGATAATGTTGCCAAAGGTGAATATGTAAAGTCTGTAAGATTTGATGGTGACATTGCTTATTTTGTAACATTCCGTCAGACCGACCCATTATTTACAGTTGACCTTTCAGACCCTTCTTCTCCACAGATTTTATCCGAACTTAAAATCCCAGGTTTCTCTGAATATCTTCACGTTTTTGGTGACGGTTTACTTTTAGGCTTTGGCAGAGAGGCTGATATTGAAACAGGTGGAGCAGAAGGACTAAAGCTTACAATGTTTGATGTTTCTGACAAAACAAATGTAACAGAAATAGCCACACGAATTTTTACAAACAGCGAGGCTTACTCTGATGCAGAATATAACCACAAAGCAATATTTGTAGACGAAGAAAATAGTCTTATAGGTATTCCGTATCTAACCTACGAGCATGATGATTACGATTACAGCACTTTATATTTTTATGCAATATATGAATATGACAAAGAAAATAAAGATTTTATCTTACGCAAAAATATACAGCTTGATGAATATTCCGGTTCAGAATATATGAGAGGATTATATATTGATGACTATTTCTACATTGTAACTTCTGAAAGAATATACGCATACGATTATAATACTTTTGAGCAGGCTTCTGCACTTGTTGAAAAACCAAACGCTGGAATTAACTGAATGATTACAGAGTATTTACTCTTAAATTAATAATTTTACCAAAAAACACCGATTGATTTTTAATCCTTTGAAATCAATCGGTGTTTATTTTATATAGGTATTACTGTGTTACCAGCAGTTGATATTGGTTTTATACTTTTTCTGTATAAACAGCTTTATAGATAACTCCTTATATTACATATTTTTGGCAAAATCAATTCTTTGCTCAACCTGTTCAGCCAACTCCTGCAATTTTTCCAAATCACTTAACTTACAAGGGAAAAGAACATAAGAGTCACTTTCTATATCAAAAGCAGAAACACAAAATCCTTTTTCCTGCCACTCTTTGTCCAAAATACTACACCACTGTACAATGCCGTCATCTTCATCAAGCAAATTCTCATCTATCTTCAAAGAATTTTTCTTCATTCCTTTTAATTCCTCTAAAAAATATATAAAATCTTCTTTTTCGTCTTTCCAATCTCTTTCGCATACATAAGAATTTTTATACAAAATATCTACAATACCAAGCCAGATTAGCATTTCTTCGTCCTCATCTTCAAAATCTTCAATAAACCTGTCACCAAAATCTTCATAATGCTTTGAAAAATAGCTTTCGATATCACTAACACATTCTAAAACTTCATCCATAACATTTTTATCATTGTCTGATACAATACGTGCAATTTCTAAAAGTGATTTTTCCTGTAATCCCATTTTAATTCTCCTTTAAACCCTAACTTATAATTGTTATAATTATACTGATTATCATATCACAACTTAAACAAATTGTCTATAATAAACTAAAGATTTCGTTTTTAATTATATTGTATTCCTTCAGCATTGTGGATTGAAAGATAATTAAAGGTATGATAAAATCTAAAAGTAATTTTCGTTTAATATGGAGGTTTTATAAATGATTATTCTCGCTTCAGCTTCACCTCGCAGACAGGAACTTTTATCATTAATTTGTAAATCCTTTTTGGTAAAACCGTCTGACATAGATGAAACGGTAACAGAAAATATTGAGCTTGAAAAAACACCTGAATATCTTGCTGTAAAAAAGGCAAAGCACATTCACAGTAACAATCATTATGAAGATATTGTTATAGGCTGTGATACAGGTGTATTTGCAGATAATCTTATGCTTGGTAAGCCAAAAAATAAAGAAGACGCTTACAAAATGCTGAACACACTCTCAGGTAAAAAACACAAAGTTATTACAGGATGTGCAATTTTTCATAAGGATAAAGTAATTTCATTCTCTCAAACAACTACTGTTGAATTTTACAAACTTACAAAAAATGAAATTGAAGAATATATCAGCACGGGCGAACCTATGGACAAAGCAGGTGCTTATGGCATTCAAGGCAAGGGTTCACTTCTTGTTAAAGAGATAGTAGGTGATTTTTATAATGTTGTGGGTCTTCCTGTTTCTCGCCTTTACAGAGAACTGAACTCATTATAAAGCCAATATATTAACTTACAATATGCAAATTCAAAATCCATTTTGACTATATATTATTAATGTAATTACACGGTCAGGTGGATTTTTTATATACTAATCTGTTTCCATTCTTCTATAAGACAACTAAGAGTCCACGAAGCATTCGCAGGAGATGTAGATGGAAGATAAATTGCTTCTCTCTTAGTTTTGTTGAACATATATTTATTATAATATTTTTCAGACGTTTTTCCATTTACAAAAATTTTTCTTATATTGGCATATTCAAGTATTTTATTCAAATCGTTTGGTATTACGTTTTTTATAGAACTGTCTGAGCTTCCTGTAATATCGCAAGAAGAAATTACATCCCACAAAGCTATTTGTGATGATAATAAAAATTCACGCTTTTCCTCTACAGTTTCAGGAAGTGGCTTTTCAAAAACTGCTGAAACTACTTTCCAGAACCTGTTTTGCGGATGACCATAGAAAAACATTTGCTCACGGGACTTTACTGATGGAAAGCTTCCTAAAATAAGTATTTTTGAATTTTCATCAAACACGGGCGGAATCGGATGATTTATCATAATATTAACCTCATACTGCAATTAATTTTAATATCTCAATTATACAACAGTTATCTTCCTTTGTACAATATAATATAAAATAACACAAAGCGACAAGGAACAAGCCTTGTCGCTTTGTTGCTTGACAGCTATTACTGTAAGCTTTTGGGGAAATATTTAAATATGAACTAGATAGCTTTAATACCTCTTTCACCTGTTCTTATTCTTACAACATCTGAAAGGTCATAAACAAATATTTTACCGTCACCCATATTTCCTGTGCAGGCAACTTCTTTTATTACATTTATTGTTTTTTCTGCCCACTCATCTGTAGATACCACTATTTCAAATTTAATCTTATCCAACATAGTAATTTCAACATCTACACCTCTTACTCTTTCGGTGTAACCTTTTTGGTGGCCACAGCCTACTACCTGAGAAACAGTGATACCATGAACATCTATTGCGTTTAAAGCGTCCTTAACTTCTTCATATTTTTCAGGACGTACAATGGCTTCAATTTTTTTCATTGATATTCTTACCTTTCTGAAAATTAATTAGTCTAAGCCGTTAAATGACGGATAAGCCGACTCACCGTGCTGTGTAAGGTCAAGACCCACTCTTTCGTCCATTTCATCAACACGAAGGTTCTTGACAAACAGCTTTACTATGCCTGCACAGATAAGTGTACCTACAACAGCAACGATAATAGTTACAATAATACTTAGCAACTGTGCAACAAACAAGTGATAGTCACCGAAGATTAGACCGTTCCACTGAGCACCAGACTCTACACCCGGAGCAAGCTCTTTTACAGCAAAGATACCTGTAGCAAGACCACCCCAGATACCGCCTATACCGTGACATCCAAAAGCATCAAGTGCGTCATCAATCTTAAACTTCTTTTTAATGAGATAAACACCAAAGTAACAAATAGGGCTAACTAAAAGACCAATAATTACTGATGCCCATACAGGTACAAAACCTGCACCCGGTGTAATTGCAACCAAACCTACAACTAAGCCTGTAGAACAACCTACAAGTGTTGGTTTGCCTGTTGTTATTGTATCAATAATCATCCACGAAATCAAGGCAGCTGCTGAAGATAATGCTGTTGTAATAAATGCGTGTACTGCTGTACCGTTTGCTGCCAATGCACTACCTGCATTGAATCCGAACCAACCAAACCACAGTAAAGCTGCACCTAAAAGAACAAATGGAATGTTGTGTGGCTTGTATGTACTTCTCTCGTAATCTCTACGCTTACCAAGAATAATTGCAAGAACAAGACCTGTAATACCTGAGCTGATATGTACAACATTACCGCCTGCAAAGTCAACGGAATTTAGATAAAGACCTGTGCCGAACAAGCCTGAACCACCTTCAGCGGCAGAACCCATAAATCCGCCACCCCATACCATATGAGCCATAGGATAATATACAACCAATGACCACAGACATATAAATGGTACAACTGCTTTAAATTTCATACGTCCTGCAACTGCACCTGTGATAAGAGCAGGTGTAATAACTGCAAACATCATCTGGAAAATACAGAAAAGCATATCTGGAATATCTAACCCTCTTGTACTCTCTGTAATACTTACATTATTAAGTCCTAAAAAGTCAAAGTTACCAACTAAACCTGCAGTATCTCCGCCAAATGATAATGAATATCCGCACAACATCCACATAACCATTGCAGTACCTGCAATAAACATAGTTGCCATCATTGTGTTAAGTACATTTTTCCTTCGTACTAAACCTCCGTAAAAAAACGCTAAAGCAGGTGTCATTAAAAAGACAAGTGCCGAGCACATAATGATAAAACAAACACTTCCGCTATCCATTTTAATCTCCCTTTCTAAAATTTATTTTGGAAAGCAAAAAAGACGTTAAGAATCGCTTTTCTTGCAATCTCAACGTCTTTGTTGTGGCATTAGTTTATCATACCGAAGCGATGTTGTCAATAGTTTTTTCAAAAAAATTTGTGTTTTAGCACACTTTTTGCAAGATGAATTTGTGCATACTGCATTTTATCCCGATGAAACCTCAATTTTTTAATCATTTTTGCGATTTTTCTTTTTTGATATTTTATTTTCGCTTCATCATATATTTTTTACCAATTCACAAACAATGCTTTTAAATAATTGCGACTAATGAAATATATGCAAATTCAAACTGCAAAATTACTTTTTCTAAAACAAACATTCCATAACATATTTACGATTATTGATTTAATCCTGTAATAACAGGATTGTCACCACACACAGCACAGTTTGCTGTGTGTACAGGAAGTTTTATTTTTCTGAACTCCATTTTAAGTGCATCATAAGTCAGCAAATAACCTGTAAGCAAATCACCTTCACCTATTATATATTTTATTGCTTCTAAAGCCTGCAAGCTTCCTATAACACCTGCCATTGCACCAATAATACCCAACTGTTTGCAATTAGGAGCGTCTTTTTTTTCTGGCGGATTTTTAAACACACAGCGGTAACAAGCACCTTTGCCCGGAACATACGTCATAAGCTGACCCTGAAAACGAATTATACCTGCGTGTGAAAAAGGTTTTTCGGCTATTACACAAGCATCATTTATGAGAAATTTAGTTTCAAAATTATCACTACAATCCATTATAAAATCATAGTTTTCAATCAGTTCCATTATATTTTCTTTTGTAACAAGTGTATGATATGTATTTACTGTAATATCAGGATTAATATTTTCCATACTTTCTTTTGCTGATATAACCTTTGCTCTGCCTAAATCGGCAGTTGAATGAATTATCTGGCGTTGTAGATTTGATAAGTCAACCTCGTCATTATCTGCAATTCCTATAGTACCCACACCTGAGGCAGACAAATACATTGCTACAGGAGAACCTAAACCACCTGCACCTATAATCAGAACTTTTGAATTTAACAGCTTTTTTTGACCTTCCTCACCCACCTCTTTAAGGTTAATGTGTCGGGAATAGCGTTCAAGTTGTTCCTTTGAAAATTCCATATTTTATACACCTCTTATAAGTTATTAATAAATATTATAAAATATACCTGTAAGTAATACAACTGTCTGCTTTTATAAAAACAAATAAACAGCTAAAATAATGGCAAAATATCAGTATATAAATTTACAGATAATTCTTAAACACAGAACGACAAAATATTGATTTAAATAACAAAAACTGTTATCATATAATTGAATATATAAAAACATTGAGGTATTGAACAATGAGAAAAAAATCAGTTATATCTGTATTACTTATTTTATGCACTATAGCTACAACCGGATGCACTACAGACGCTATGGCAAATACAACAGCTCCAAATGCAACCGAGGTTGCAACAGAAAAAGCAACGAAAGCTAAGGAGCTTTGTAAGGTACAGATACAATCTTTAGATAAACAAAACTTAACCGACAGTGTAAGCTACACTATAAAAAGTTTAACAACAAATACAGAAACCAGCTTAATTACTGATAGTTTGACAACACAAAATGGTTCAGCAAATATTGAACTTGAAAGTGGCGAATATGTTATACAGGCAAACTCAAGTGATTTTGAAAAGCAGTTTATCATAAGCGACGGCGAAACAAGCAAATCAATTTCAGCCGAGAACAACAGTATGTACAATATTTTAAGCAATACTAACAGTGTGTGTTTTATAGGTGACAGCATAACCATAGGTTCAGCTGTAGACGGACACGGTTGGTATGATGGGCTTATTGAAAGATTCCCAAACATTACAACAGTAGATGTTGCAGCTAAAGGTGGACAAACCTCTGCCTCTCTTTTTGACAATGAAACCGATATGAACATAATAAAAGAATCATCGGCACACACATATGTAATCGCATTGGGAATTAATGATGTTATATATCGTAACAGTAACAGTCGTGCTTCGTCATACACTTCGGCAGAATATATTAGTAACTACGAAAAGCTTGTACGCCTTATTAACGAAAAGGACACTACAGCAGAAAATGATTTTATTTTTATTGCACCTTTTGAATATATAAACAAGTATTCGTACACTTTAACAAAGTATATACGCAGAGAAAATACACACGAGGAATATACTGTAGCCTTGTACAACTGGTGTAAGCAAAATAACTATACATTTGTTGCACCTATGAATTACATCAAAAATACACTTTCTTCCGTAGAAAACGCATCAGATTATACAGTAGATGACATTCATCCATCATATCCTTTGGGTACAAAGCTATATTCAGAGGCTGTTTATGAGAGTTCTGTTCTTAACAACACAGGAACATTAAAAATAACACAGCTTTTTTATAATGAAGCTGACAGAAATAAAACTGATACAGATTATGAAACCTATCCAACAGATTATATTCTTACTGATGTAAACTCAGAAATTATGCAAAACACATATTTTACAATCAAAAATTACAGCACAGGCGAATATATAGATTTGAAAAAAAGCGACACAACAGGTAAATATGAGTATGAAAAAACAAGTACAGAACCCAGGTACTATCATCCCACAAGTACAGACGGAAGTTTTACTGTTGATAATATTCCGGAAGGCGGATATATAATAAAGTTTGAATATAACAAAAAGGGATATACCTCTTATCTTGATACAGAAATTGTATTTGTCAATGGCGGAAACACTGTTACAAATTCAAGCATCTATATGAAGAATACAGCCCAATAATCAACACAAGACATCATTTAACCCTGAATATGAATTAAACCTCTCTATAACGGTAATACTAAAAACAGGAATTACCACTATAGGGAGGCTTTTTATGCAGTATAACAAAGTTGAAATATGCGGTGTAAATACATCTAAATTAAAAGTTCTAAAAGAATCCGAAAAAACGGAATTACTGCGTATAATGCACGAAGGTACACCAAGCCAACGTGCAAAAGCAAGAGATGAAATGATAAACGGAAATTTAAGGCTTGTACTCAGTGTGGTTCAGCGTTTTACTAACCGTGGAGAATGTCCTGATGACTTATTTCAGGTTGGATGTATAGGTCTTATAAAAGCTATAGATAACTTTGATGTATCTGTTGGTGTTAAATTTTCTACTTATGGTGTACCTATGATTATAGGTGAGCTGAGAAGATTTTTAAGAGATAACAACAGTGTGCGTGTAAGCAGAAGTATGCGTGATATTGCATACAAAGCAATGCAGATAAAAGAACGCATAACTGCTGAAAATAATCGTGAACCTACCATAGAAGAAATAGCAAAAGAACTTGACCTTCCAAAAGAAAATGTTGTGCTTGCACTTGAAGCAATAGTAGAGCCGGTATCCCTTTATGAACCTGTTTTTTCTGACGGAAACGATACTATATATGTTATGGACCAGGTTGGTGACAATAACGATGAAAAAAACTGGCTTGAAGAACTTGCATTTAAAGACGCTATGGCGAGCCTATCTGAAAGAGAAAAAAATGTATTGTCGTTAAGATTTTTCAAAGGAAAAACCCAAATGGAGGTTGCAGAAGAAATAGGTATAAGTCAAGCACAGGTGTCACGAATTGAAAAAGGTGCATTAAACAGAATTAAAAGTGAAATGTGATATTAACATTAATTTTATTTTTTAATAGTTAGAATATTTCAGACTTATATAAAAGATGCCATATCAACTTATGTTAAACAATTTAAAATAAAAAACAGGACATTGCTTTGATATACACCTTAAAAAGTGTTTAAACCTTAGAGGTTCACTTCATCTTGCAATGTCCTGATTTTTTATCCAAAATTTTATAATCCGTTTTTGCGTTACTTTACTATGTTGCGACAAATACCAAACATCAACAGCACAACTATCATTACCGAAAGCAAAATATGCTCCCAAACAAGTAAATTCATATGCTTGTAACGGATATATGTATATGCTTGCTTTACAATAAAGTAAGCTATAACCGGCAACATAATTAGTAAACAACTATTATAATTCCACGCTGAAATAAAATCGCCTTTCAGTAAACTTGTAAACATTCTTGTAGCACCACATCCGGGGCATTTTAAACCTGTAATCTCATAAAATACACAAGGAATACCAAAGCCCAGCATATCACAGACAACAAGATATAATATACCACCTACAATAAGTGCAACAAAAAACAATAAAGCTTTAGTTGCCCGTTTTTTCAAGGCTTACTGATTGCTTTCTGTGGAATTATTACCACCATTCTGTTCAGCATTGTTATCCTTATTAAGGTTAATACTCTGGCTTTGCTGATTGTCCTTATTAAGGTTTATACTCTGGCTTTGCTGATTTGAACCATTATCTTTATTAAGATTTATATTCTGATTCTGAGTGTTATCAACATTCTGATTAAATCCATTATTCTGATAAGCGTTATTCTGTGGCTGACCATAAACACTATTTTGGTAAGTGTTATTTTGTGCCTGATTGTAACCATAAGTTCCGTTTACATCAGGATTGCTATAGCTGTTCTGGTTAGCGTTTTGGTCATAATTATTATACTGATTATTGTTATAATTGTAATTATTGCCATATTGATTATCAAAACCATAACCTACGTTGCCACCTGTAGCATCAATAATACTGTTAACTTCATTCTGAATAAGTGCCATACTTACAATACCCAAGCCAAATATAGCCAACAACAGGTAAATAACCTCAAGTGAGTTATCACACTGCATATTACGCATTGCTTTAGCCTTTGTAACAGACTTACCTGCCTGATAATACCAGAACCACGCATAAATACCGCAGGTAATAATTGATAAGAATACTACCATACCACCTGACATACCGTCACGTTCATCTGCAAGTTCTCTAAGGTCATTTGCAAGCATAGCCATCCATGCAATCGCAAAAATTCCGCACGTTACAATTGAAAGTATAATATATAACGCTAAATCTCTCTTTTTCATATTTTTTCCTCCGTATTGTTTTTTCTTGATTATATCATAATAAATTCAACATATCAACATATTTATTTAGCAGTTGACAATATGTATATCAGAGTTGATACTCCATAATGTAATCGTCCATATAAAAACCATTACCAATGTCAGCCTTCTGTTCTTTTACAATTTCAAATCCCATATGCTTATATACAGAAATTGTATTATCATTATATCTGTTTACTGTAAGGTATATTGATTTTTTATCAGAGCTTTTCGCTGTATCAACAATATATGAAAACATATTACTTGCTATACCTTTTCCACGAAATTCTTTCTTTAAATAAAGCTTACTCAAAAACAGCTTTTCGTTTTGTGGTTGTATACCAAAATAACCTGCTACCTCGTTATTATACAATGCAAAGTAATACTGATAACCTTTTTGAATTTGCTCAGTAATACCTTGTACAGATTGAAATTTATCTACCATATATTCAACCTGTTCCTCTCCTATTATTGGTATAAAATATTCGTGCCATATTTGATTTGCAACCTCTGCAAGCTTTGATATTTCGTCTTTAGAAGCTCTTTTAATCTCTATTTTTTCTTCATACATTATAATTCTCCTTATTCAAAACAGGCAACAGCAAGTTCTGCCGTTGCCCGCCTGTAAAATTTTTATTCGCTATATGTTGACCAATTACCTACAAGAGAACTGTGTCCATTTAATTTTGTGCTTGTATCATACTTTGTGGTAACAAATAAATCATAACTGTCACTAAGCTTTAAATCACCTGTTCTGTTATAAAGATTATTCCATACATCTTCACTTGTATCAGCATCATAACTCATTTTAATAAAAATAACATTGGTGTATTTACTTGGAATTGAGCAAGAATACAGTTCTGTATCTAATTTATCCATATCAATAAATTGGTTTTCATTGCCTTCCCATACATACACACAATATTTTACACCATCAGCAGGTGTTGCTGAAGTATTCAAATAAATAACTCTGCTTTCAGTAGGCTCGTCCGTTGGAGTTTCTGTAGGTGTTTGTGTAGGCTCGTCTGTTGGAGTTTCTGTAGGTGTTTGTGTAGGCTCGTCTGTTGGAGTTTCTGTAGGTGTTTGTGTAGGTTCTGTTGAGCTATCACTGCCCTGCACAAATTCGCCAATATTATAAGAATTTTCAAAGCCGATTAAATATCTCATAATAATAATCATATCAGATAATTTTATTTTGCCGTCATTGTCAACATCACCTGCAAGCTTTTGTGCTGTTGTTTCAAGTGTAGTTTTATTAAGAACCACACTTTGAATAACAATGCAGTCTTTCATATCAACTTCGTTATCACTATTAACATCACCTATATAATAGCTTACCGGTGGTAAAACAGTATTTGATTTATAGAATGTATAAGTTCCGCTTACTTCATTACCCTGATTATCAGTTGCGGTAACAGTTACCTTATTATAGTAATATTAATTATAACATATTTATGAACTTTTTTATAATACATATTTCGTAGTATATATATTCAGAATTTTGTACAAACTATATAGTTACAAAATAAGCGTTAATTAAAAGGTAGTATCTTCATCAAATTAAATAAAAAAATCAATTTTTGTGTGAAAACTCATATAACTTTTTGCTTTTTATTGTTGCCTCAAATTGTTTTTCGTGTTATGATTAAATAGGTTTGTTTACTTTAAGTTTTAATAAAAATAAATTAAGGGGAGATTATACTTTATGGAGAAAGAAACAAAACGAAATTCCTTTAAAGGGTCAATCGGATTTGTTCTTGCAGCCGCAGGAAGTGCCGTTGGTCTAGGAAATATCTGGAGATTTCCGTATTTAGCAGCAAAGGACGGTGGCGGATTATTCCTTGCAATTTACATTATACTTGCACTTACATTTGGCTTTGCATTGCTTACCACTGAAATTGCAATAGGCAGAAAAACAAAGCAAAGTCCACTTACTGCATACGGAAAAATAAAGAAAAACTGGAAATGGCTTGGTATAGCTGCCTGCCTTGTACCTGTAATTATTATGCCATACTATTGTGTTATAGGTGGTTGGGTACTTAAATATTTTCTTTTATATCTTACAGGCAATGGTGCTGCTGCCGCAGAAGACGGTTATTTTTCCACATTTATTTGCGGTAATGTTGAACCTATTATTATGATGGCTATATTCCTTATTGCTACTGCCTTTGTTATTTTTAGAGGTGTTAATAAGGGAATTGAATCATTCTCAAAAATTCTTATGCCTGTTTTAATTTTACTGGTTGTTGTTATTGCAATATTTTCACTTACCATAAGTTATACTGACACTGACGGTATTACAAGAACCGGTCTTGAAGGCTTGAAGGTTTATGTTGTACCTGATTTTTCGGGTATAACTGTAAAAAGCTTCTTCTCTATTTTGCTTGACGCAATGGGACAGCTTTTCTTTAGCCTGAGTGTTGCAATGGGTATTATGATTACCTATGGTTCATATGTTCGTGACGATGCAGACCTTGGCAAATCAATAAACCAGATTGAAATTTTCGATACCGTTGTAGCATTTCTTGCAGGTGTAATGATTATACCTGCTGTATACACATTTTCAGGTGTAGAAGGAATGCAGGCTTCCGGCCCTAGTCTTATGTTTATATCCTTGCCTAAGGTTTTTGCTGAAATGGGAGCTATTGGTAATGTTGTAGGCTGTTTATTCTTTGCAATGGTTCTGTTTGCAGCTCTTACAAGCTCTGTATCAGTTATGGAGGCTATTGTATCAAGTCTTATGGATGAATTTAAGCTGTCAAGACCAAAGGCTGCAACCATCGAAACCTCTTTAGCACTTGTTGTAGGTGTTATTGTTTGTCTTGGATATAATCTGCTTTACTTCAATATTACACTTCCAAACGGTGCAGAGGCACAAATTCTTGATGTTATGGACTATATCAGTAATAATCTTCTTATGCCTGTTGTCGCAATTGGCACTTGTATTCTTATTGGTTGGATTGCCAAACCCAAAACCATTGTTGATGAAGTTGAAAAAAGCGGAAAGAAAATGGGCAGAAAAGTTCTTTATATTGCAATGATTAAGGTTATTGCTCCAATTATGCTTATTGTGCTGTTGCTGAAATCTATAGGCATTTTAACAGTAATTTAACTTGAGGCTTGCAATGACAGATTTTAAAAAAGGACTTAAAGATGGAATACCAATAGCTCTTGGATATATTTCAGTTTCGTTCACATTTGGCTTACAGGCTGTAAATGGAGATATGATATGGTGGGAGGCTGTACTTGTTTCTCTCACCAATCTTACCTCTGCCGGACAATTTGCGGGACTTGAAATAATGCTTCGTGGCGGTGGCTTCTGGATTGAAATGGTATGTACACAGCTTATTATCAATATGAGATATGCTCTTATGTCTATTTCACTTTCACAAAAAACCGATGAAAGTGTCAGCGGAATACATAGGTTTCTCACAGGTTTCGGAATTACAGATGAAATTTTTGCTGTTTCAATGGGTAACGAAAAACCTGTAAGCAATAAATATTTATACGGAGTTATTATTCTGCCTGTTCTTGGTTGGACATCAGGCACATTTCTTGGTGCTGTTGCAGGACAAGTATTACCCCAAGTTGTAATAAGTGCCTTGAGCCTTGCAATTTACGGAATGTTTATTGCAATTATTATTCCACCTGCCAAGAAAAACAAGGCTGTACTTAAAGTAATCATCATTTCAGTTGTACTTAGTTGTGCTTTCAAATGGATTCCTGTTCTTAGTGAGGTTTCAAGTGGATTTGTTATTATAATCTGCACAGTAATTGCCTCTGTTATTGGTGCTATCTTATTTCCTGTCAAGGAGGATACAGAATGAATATAAAAGATTTCTTTATTTATCTGTTTATTATGGCAGGAGTTACATATCTTATCAGAGTAATACCGTTTGTAATTTTCAAAGGCAAAATTACAAACACATTTATAAAAAGTTTTCTTTATTATGTCCCATATGCAGTGCTTGGTGCTATGACATTTCCTGCAATACTTTTTTCTACAGGAAATTATGCCTCAGCAGTTGCAGGATTAATTGTAGCCTGTATACTCGCTTTTAAAGAAAAAAGCCTTCTTACAGTTGCTATATTTGCCTGTTTATCAGCACTTGTAGTAAATCTCATTATAGGTTAGATAAACTATACAATAACCTCTATAATTTATTTACACATCAATTTCATTTTCAAACAAAAGTAAGGCAAAGTACAAATTATGTTATGATTTGTACTTTGCCTTTATGTATTTATGCCTGATTATAAAATAACAGGTGTTTCAATATATGAAATCAGTTTTTCTGTCTGTTCAATATGCCATTCTTTTTCAATACCAAGCATTTTATTTACTGCAATATTGGGAATATTTACTCCTGATGCCAAACAAGACATCTGTATTCCACCTGACATTCTTGTATTAACCTCTAAAAAGTAAGGTATACCGTCCATACACTTGAATTGAATATTACACGGATATTCTAAACCAACTTTCTCATAAAACTCATTGCATATATCTATAATTTGCTTATCATATCTGAATTTTTCAATTCTTGTTGTACCTTTTATTCTTGGTAATGCAATTATCCCCTGACTTGTCTTTAAACAATCAACACTTATTTCTTCGTCAGGCAAATATGGCATAACTATTATTGGCTCAAATTTCTCTTTTTCATTCAATGCAGACACTACATCATCAAGTGCCATTCTTGTGCTATGATTGCAAAACAATGAAGAATATCCTTTCGGAGTGTTATCAATCAATCTGAAGCTTTTGCCACCCTCATCATTAACGAACTTAAAACACACTTGCTTATATTTTTTACTCATTTTTTGGTACACATTAATAAATTCATCTGCATTTGTCACAATCTCAAATTCAGGTACAATGCCAATACCCTTATCCTTGAATAATTGGTATGCAAGATTTTTCTGATTCAGAACAGAAATTATCTCATAATCATCAACCATTACTTTTGTGCCTATTGAAAGGAATCTATCAATATTTTTGCTGATTTCCACCATTTCTCTGCGAGGCATAAAAATGTCAATTTTATGTTCTTTGCAAAATTCAATACAAAATTCTACATACTTTTCTGTATCAAAAACAGGCTCTTGATACCATTCATCACAAACACATTCAACAACAGAATTAATATTCTGATTACTACCAATAATATAAAAATCAGTTTCATTTTCTTTTATTAAATTTATGATATTATAAGCTGTACTAAACCAATGATTTAGCCAAATCCTTGTCATTATTAAAACCCTCCCGATATTTTTATACTAATATTAATTCTTATAGCATAAAACAATGGGTTATAATACAATGCTTTCGGATACACCTTTATACCCCAGCACATACTTTTAACCCATTAAAATCAGTTCTATGTATTTTTATAAATTACCGCAAAAATAATAATCTAATAATATTTTTTATATTTATTGAATTACCAAAAGAAGAACTTTATCTATACAATTCAATTAATGAACCCAATCTGCTTGCTTCCTGTACCGGCTGTCCGATAGCATTAAACTTCCATTCGCCATTTCTTCTGTAAATTTCGCCTACAACCAAACCGGTCATATTATTATAGTTCTCAGACAGGTTAAATCTGCAAAGCTCTGCTCTTGTATTCATATCAACCAATCTGATAAAGGCATTTCTAATCATTCCAAAATGCTGATTACGTTCTCTTGCTTCGTAAATATTTACCACAAATACCATTTTTTCGATATATGCAGGCACCTGTGCTAAATTCACCATAATTTTCTCATCATCACCATCACCTGCACCTGTCAAATTATCACCCTGATGAACTATAGCACCACTTGGATGTCTTAAATTTCCAAAGAATACACAGCACTCTTTTATATTAGTAGATACAATTCTGCCGTTAGCACCGCAAAGAATAACAGACGCATCGCAGTCAATAGGATTTGGTCTTGCACCAAACAAGCCTAAAAATCCACCGCCTGAACTTTTAGCTTCGTCCCAACCTAAACCTACCATAACCTGTCTTAAACCTGCTCCGCCACCTTTAGTTAAATCGATTTTTTGTCCTTTTTGTAGATTAATGCTCATAGTTCTTTTCCCCTTTAATAAAATAGTAATATAACTAATGTTATAAATTAATTTAAATTTACCTGCATAATTCAATTTATTTCAATATAAACTGATATTTATTTTATTATATCAGTGACTACTATATTTGTCAATACACTTCCACAAAACGCAATATATAATATGTGCTTTTTCAGGCATTATGCACATAATGTGAATCTACATTGATAATAGACCACTCAATTTATAAACTTACAAAAAATATCCCACATCGTTATTAAGCCAAACGATGTGGGATATAACAAATTCCTTAGAATTTCTCAACAAACTTAATTAGTTTTCCTTTTTCTTTGCCACCTTGTTCTTCAGGTAAACTACTGTTGTACCTAAAGCAAGTGCTAACATCATACCTGAAATCCAAGCGAAGATTACATTATCACTGTTTTCAGGACTTGATACATCATCGAAGTGATAACCTGTTACAGGAGCACTCTTGGCTGATGTAGTTGATGTGTTTGTTACTGTTGTAGCTGTTGTAGCTGTTGTTGTATTAGTTGATACACTGCCTGTAGCTGTTGTTGCCTGTGAGTTAACTCTTGCTACTGCAAGCTCCAAAGCCTTAACAAACTCATCTGAAATTTCGCCTGTAACTTCCATATCAAAGTTAGCCTGAGCTGTTTTAACTGCATTGATTGTAGCTTCATCATAAACACCTGTTGCAGTATCTAAATATCCAAGCTTAACAAGCATTGACTGTACATTGTCAATTTCCTCTTGAGTATACTGGCCTTCAATATCCTTGGCAACAGCAGACTCTGACATAAGAACATTGTACTGTTCCTGAGTTATAAAGTCCTCAGCTCTTTGTTCTGAGTTAGTAAAATAATCGTGAAGTGCTGTTAATGTATTGTCATCAAATACACCTGTAACAACTGCTGTGTAGTAACCAAGTTCTTTTAGTCTTGTTTGCATATCAGCAATCTCTGAGCAACCTTCAACATCGTTTTCGCCATAGTAGATTACGCCATCCTCAAGTGGTGTAGGAGGTAATGTAGGTGCTTCAGTAGGTGCCTCTGTAGGTGCTTCGGTAGCTTCCTCAGTAGGTACCTCTGTAACCTCCTCAGTTACTTCCTCAGTAGGCTCTTCAGTTACTTCTTCTGTAGCTTCCTCAGTAACTTCCTCAGTAACTTCCTCGGTTACTTCTTCAGTAGGTGCCTCGGTAACTTCTTCTGTTACCTCCTCTGTAGGCTCCTCGTCATCAGCTACTTCGTTTGATGTATTTGCTCCACTTTTAGATGGAGCATCTTCACTTTTGATTGCGTTCATAAATTCAGGGCCAACAACACCGTCTACTTCAATTCCGGCATCTGTCTGAAATTCTTTTACGCAAGCTGCTGTGTATGTGCCATAATAACCTGTTACTTCATCATCAAAATAACCAAGGTCTTTAAGCAACTGTTGAACTTCTTTAACTTTTTCACCCTGAGAACCAACTTTTAAGAAAGTTGAAGAATTATTATTAATAGTTGAAGATGAAGAAGATGAATAATCTGTTTCTTCATAATCACTCTCAGCAGGCTCTTTATCTGATCTGCCTAATGAGTCAAATGTGTAAGTAACACCGTCAAGTGTTCTTGTTGTGTTTTCGATGTACTCACCGTTTTCATAATAGAAAGACTCGCCATCAAATTTAACCCAACCATTTTCAGGATAGCTTACACCTACAAGCTTATACCATTCTACCCAGTTTACAGAACTAAGAGAACCATAAATGATACCCCAGTTTGTACCACGAGCATCAATTACATTGTCACTGCCTACATAAACACCAACGTGACCGGGCTTATGCAAACCAAGACCATGGATATTCGGAACACCGTCAGACACATAACCCCAATCAAGGCCTGCTGACTGTGAACTTGAAAGCATATCTGTACGAACACCGCCTACACCGTTATAGCTTTTAATAAGACCTGAACAGTCAACGGCACCATAAGAACATCCACCCCATACATAGGGCCAACCTTCGTTATAAGCGTTAAGAGCATATGCACACAAACCAATACCTGTACTGGTTTCTGCTGACATTGAAACAGTACCGACAGTTACCACTGAAAATACCATTATTATTGACAGCAGTACAGACAGTACAACCTTTCCTCTACACTGTTTGTGCATTGGACTAAACCTCCTTATAATTTAGAACAATATCCATTGTTTCAAAACCAAAACGTCTAAAGCGTTTATTTAAATTTTGTTACCGGATATGTAAATAAGCAAATAAAAAATTACAATTGGTAACAATTTGATTACAGTTTAGCATACATATAAGGAAAAAGCAAGTTTTTTTTCAAAATATTTCACTTATTACAAGAATTAGTATACTCATAAAATTAATTTGTATACTTTTGCTATTTAAATATTTTGTTTTTTTAATCCAACTATACTATCTCATATACAG
>JAXJYN010000063.1:0-41025 GCA_036306965.1 Acutalibacteraceae bacterium | reverse complement strand
ATTTACGAAGTGAATTGATTGTGCAATCATACAACCAATTTACGAAGTGAATTGATTGTATAAAAAAACACAGGCATAGACTTAAAGCCTATGCCTGCACGTCAATTTTATAATTTATTAGCTAAATTCTCAAAATTTATGTTTTATTCAGCCAAAAAAGCCAGGACTACCGTCACCCACAGCCGGGCCACCATCTGGTACAGCACCTTCGTCTGCAGGACCATTACCCGGTCCTGGTATTGATGCTGAAATTACATCATCAAGAGAATATTCAATTACTTCAATCGACGGTTTGATATACTTTTTCATTCAGTAACCTCCGTTTCATGTAAATTACTCTGTATACTATTAAACTACATTATATGCGTTTTGTCAAGTTCTTTGCACTTACCAGAACAAATTATAACTATGCAATTTTTTTACATTTATCAGAGTCTATTGTATGATCATAATCACAATTAAATTTACCATCTGTCTTAGTACCATTTGATAAATATACTGTACCATCAGCACCAATAGGTAAGTCTACTGTCTGAGCACCATTATCGCCGCGGTTGAAGATAATATTATCCCAGCTCTTGTCTGAATCAATCCTATAATAGTATACGGTAGTAGTATAGGTTACACCACTAGCAGTAGTATACTTATACTTACCCAAATAGTTACCCTTGCCGTCTTCACCGCATATCAGTTCACCTGGCCAACCATTATTATTAGAAGTATTTTTAGAATTCCATGCGTAGGCACGCAGATAAGCCCAATAATTTGCTGTTGTTCCAGTATAACCACCATTCATTTTATCAAGTAGGTAGTTATTGCCAGAATCTGTTTTATTTGCAAATGCGAAATACAGAACTTTTCCGGTATACTTACTCCAGTTAGTAAACTTTGTTGAAGTATTTACAGCAGCTTTGCTATTTTTAGATTCAGCATAACAAACTGTATTATCAGCTATTGTTGTCAAATCAATATTTGCAGTTTGAATACCTCTATTATTATTATTGATTATTGCTGTTTCGTAATCGCCTACATTAAATGTAATTTTATACATAGGAACGATAGTACCATTGTACTTATACATACCGTCAAGCTTTGATATTGTAGTATTTGTACTAGATACTGTAAATCCTGGCCATGTTGTTCCAGTAGCAGTACCATCATACATATGAACTGCTACCTCTCCATAGCAAGCAACATCTGCAAAATAGATTGTTTTTGTTACTACAGCTGTTACAAATGTAGCCTTACAAGCGTAAGTTTTACCTTCAAAATCTTCAGTAACTGTAATAGTTGTTGAAGATGATGTAGTACTTGCTACAGGTGCCAGAGTAGTAGAATCAACCTGTGTCCACGCACTAAACTTATAATTAGAATTTGGAGTAGCTGTTAGTGTAAGAGTAGAACCAACCTTAGCAGTATAGCTGTTGTTACCATTAGCTGTTACACCAGTACCAGCAGTTACAGTTGCGCTACCGTTAGAGTCTGATGATACAGTCAATGTAAATGTAACATACTTATCAGCTACAAATACAGGTGTTGGTAGAGTAAAGCTACCATCTGAATCTACTTTAACAGATACAGGATTATTTGTTGTATTATCTGACCAACCAGTAAATGTATATCCATCACTAGCAACAGCCTTTACATATACAGAACTTCCCTTTTCAACAGTAGCTGAATCAGCATATGTGCCATTTTCTGTTGCACAGAATGTAAGTTTACCACCTGTACGTGTTTCATTATCTGTTACTGTAACAGAATTTGTATTTTCTTCTACAGCAAAGTATGCTTTTGCATTAAGAATTGTTGTGGTTGGCTTACCTGTAGTTTCATCAATAGTAAATAACTGTGCTACTGAAGCAGGAATAGACACTACAGATTTACCTGTTACAGTAATGTTGTACAAATAGAAATCATCAGCATCTATTGTCAGCTTACCGATTTGTAGTGACGCAAGTTTACTTGTGAAGTTTTTGCCGTTATCAGTATAGTCAGTTGGCTGAACTGTAAACTTAATTGTCTGACCATCTTTAAAGTATGGAGTTTCTGTCAGGAAAGTACCAGCCTTTGCATTATCAACAGATGTAATAACCTGATAACTATCTGCATCAACAGTTGTATTTTGTAATGTAGGGTCTGCCTCTTTCAGATTGAAGTATGCAGGAGTATTGGAAATATAAGTATATACATTTTTACCATCTGCAGATACTCTCTTCATATAAGTATAGCAGGTAAAGTAGTTTTTCTGTGTATTTTCATTATTAACAATATCAAACACAAAATTCAATCTATTTTTGTTTGTAAGGTTAACAGTACCTAAATTACCAGCATATGAAGTATAAACAGTAGTAGAGTCATCACCGGTGTAATCAACATTATATACAGTTGTAGCACCATCAATTTTAACAGCATAACCATTAATTGTTGTAGTACCCTCAGTAGCAAGAGCTGTTTTTAGGTCTGCATCTGTAAATTCAGAAGCTGTTGCATAATCGCCATCAGAACTCTTGATAAGGATATAGCCAACCTCACTAATTTGACTATCCATATAAGGTGAACCAACAGCACCGAATACAACATTTACACGTGTACGGTCTACACCATTTATTGAATATGAATCATAGATTTTTTCAGCAGCTGAAGCATCGTAGCCTGAGTGTGTATTATTTTTGTTAGGATGATACGTTTCTGCATCTTCTACTGTAGGAGCCTCAAGATACTCAAATGTTGTACCGTCAAGGTTTTTATCGCCATCATATACAGCTTTGAAAGTCATATTATCAGTTACACGATAACCATAAGCATATTCACCAATAACAGGTGTATATGTATTGTAATCTGTACCCTGAACTTTTACAAGCTTAGCCCAGTATAAGAAATCTTTGCCATTACAAGTTTTAGCTGTTGCAACCTCATTAATTGTAATTAATTCGTTAAACTTTTTCTTGAATGTTTTCTCAACAGTATCACCATCATCATTTTTATATTCAAATGTAACATTGTAATATCTGTCTGATTCCTTATATGTTGCAATAGTTACTGTATCATTTATATTATACTTTACAGTTGTGCCATCATCTTTAGTGTAACCTATAGTACCTTCATATTCCTCATTACCGATTTTATCCTTAAGGTCTTCAGCTGTAAGTTTACGTGTCTCAACAGTTTCAATCTCATAAGTCTTAAGAACATTATTTATCTGAGGAGCGTAAGCTATAACATCCTCTTTGCTTGGACTTGTACCCGGAACATTTTTTGTAAAGTAAGTATAGTGGTCTTCCATATCTGTTGGCAAACCATTTACTATTGCTCTATCATAGAATCTGTAAAGAACCGGTGTTGATTGTGTTGTATTAATATAGTTATAAGCAGAGTTATAGTCAGCAGCTTTAGTAGCTGTAGCAACAGATGCCGAAATACCACCTGATACTTGTACAGGAGAACTTATATCTGTATCAGTAGTATTATAAGTAACTGAAGAAACAGCATATACCAGATTACTGTTGTCGTCACCTATTTCAGTAATTCTGTAACTTGTACCTACAGGAATACCATTAATAGTTGCTGTTTGATCTGCTCTTAGCTGAATTATACCGCCATCTTTTACAGTATACTTGTTTTCACCTATATAATATTCTGTAGAGGTAGATGCTGTAAACCATGTACTGTCACTTCCACCGAATACATTAGAAAATTCCACTTGGAAGATATAGAGTGTATTTTCATTATAACCCTCTTTTGATGTTTCACCATCAGCCAACTTTTTGGTAAATGACACGCTACCAACTTTAACTGTGTTAGTAAATGTAGTTGTAAGTTTTACATTACTTGAGGACGAACCATCTTTATTTGTGAAAGGAAGAGTTGTACCTTCAGGAGTAACCTTTCCACTATCACCTGTTTTTACAGTATCGCCTGCTGCATCTATAACTGTATAGTTTGTTGAATAATAGTCATAAACTGTTCTGTCTGTTGCAGCAGAACTTGGAGCACTTGAACTAACATTTGAAATGTTGAATTGTTTAATGGTATCACTTTGTGTAATTTTCAGATTTGAACCTGTTGTAAACTGGTCATTAATAGTACCTGACTGGTTATAAAGAAGTTCAACCCCACCATTACTATTTGCCTGACCTGTACCATCTGTATCACTGGTTGTATCTGACCATACAAATGTTGTACCACCTATATTTGAAAATTCACCTGTACTTATTTTATTGTCAAAAGCAACACCTGTAGGGTTTTCTACAGTAGTATCACCCTTTTGCAATACTGTTACAGTTTCACCGTCAGGATTGCTACGTACAAAATCATTTGTAACAGGTATTTCAGCTGTTTGGTTAGAAGAAGCACTTTTAGAGTTAGACTGAATCTGAACATCAAATACATCATTATTAGCTGTTTCAAGTGTTTCTGTTAATAAACCTGGGTTAACAGTAGATGTGTCAACCTTTTCACTTACTGTAAGGCTGTTTGTCTGTGGAAGCATAAAACTCATTGAGAAGTTAGAATCAAATGTACCACGCTCAAGATAGAAAACAGTCATAGTATGCTCTTTTGTGATATCTTGTAGTGATTGGTAGATTGGAGAGTTCTCATCAAATGTTGTAACAAAGTTTCCAGCAGTGTATTGTTTGTAAGCTGCAAATCGCTCCTTATCACTACTGTTACTTGCATATGTAGCGTCATAGTAACCAGATGTAATTGTACTTGTCATATTAGCTAAATTGATATTACCTGACGCCATATTATGAGAACCACCAAGGTCAAGTGCAAGATAGCCATCAATATAAACCCATACATCATCGTCACCTGTAAATGTAAACTGTAGATCTTCATCATTTACTTTTCCGTCTTTTGTCATTACGAAGTTGATGTCAAAACGTGTACCGAAACAGTTAACAATTTTACTTCTAATAGTGGGATTTGTAGGGTTAAAAGGATAATAACCTATTGTACCTTCTTGTTGACTGGAATTTGTACCTTTTACATCAGGACCAACCTCAATATCTTTGGTGGTTGTATCATAATAACGGTTACCGTCTGTTTTAGGGTTGTAAGAATACCATGTGTTATTCTTTTCACTTGTTTTTGCTACAAAATCAAAATGAAGATTTTCATAAGAAGACTGAATATTTCCAAATTCATAGCTAACATTACTACAAGTTGCAGAGTTATTGTTAATATTTGATGAACCTATTACATTATTTACAGTCTTATCATTATATTTTTCTTCAAAAGCTGAACTAAACTGTGGCAGTTCAATTCCATTTTGAGTAATAGTACCATTTTCATTTAGCTGCTGGTCTACCAAACCCTTAGCAACTGAGTTGGTTGAGTTTGTTTCGCCCTCTCCCGCAGGATCTATCGCATTCCATCTGTTTGCACCGTTTGCGATACTAACGAAATGGTAGAACAATGAATTTAAACTTTTATTGCTCCAGTCAATATAATCCATAGTACCATAGTTAGCACCACCTGTACCCGGATTAGTACCTGTGTTACCTGCATCTCTGAAGTTACCCTGATACAAAGGTGTTGCTTTTCCACTAGTATCATTATCTCTATACCAGTCCGCTACAGCAGTATTGTATTCGCCGTAAACATTGAACTTGTCATTGGTCGTTGCCTGACCATCTTCCCAATCACTGTCACCTGCAATCTGTGTTTGGTTTCTGTAATTGTACAGTGTTGCTTTTACAGGGTAATAATCAACCTTTAACTTTAGAGTAGGACTACCACTAGCATTTACAGTTGCTGTATAAATGTTTCCATCTTCCAAATCCAAGTCACCTACAACTAATACCGTAGTAACAGAAGAAGCATTAGAAGCTTTTAAAGTATCATAGTTTACACTTCCTTCGTGTGTAGCACTATTTGTGAAAAAATACCAGTATCTATCTGACCAATCAGTAGCATCTGGAAACGTATAGCTGTATATACTACCACTGCCCGTAGGATTAAGTTTATAAGCAGTTGCTTTACCATTAGACTTACTTACACCAATGCATAAATAAACCTTATCCCATTTTGTATCAGTGTTGTCAAAAGAAATAGTTCTTCCGCCAAGTTTATCCAATGCCGAAGCAGTGGTAGCTGTGCCGACCATACACACAGTGAAAAGTGAAAGCACCATCAGCACTGACAACATCATTGAAAGTGAACGTCTGGAAAGACGTTTAAATGTTTTCACATTCATAAATTTTAACCTCCTAATTTATTTTATTCGTTAATATAGCAACTTACACCTTTTGCCAAGGGTAAAACCTGCTGACCTCCCAAGCTCTCTACAATAACGCAGAACCTTGCAAATGGGCATAGTTGCACATATTTATTAACGATACAATTATACACTTTATCGCCAATTATTTCAAGGTTTTAGGGTAAAAAACGGAACAAATATACCCGTTATAATCAACAAACAATTTCTTGATTTTTATAAAACTTTAATAATTTATCACGAATAATTACTGAATTTGTAGCATTTACCATTATTTTTTAGTTTAATTTGGTTAATATTACCAGTTGATGTTTTACAGGTAATTTCTGTCGTTTTGCTTTCATATATGGTAGTGTCGGAATTTGCTGTTTTTATAGTAAAATTGCTGTTGAAATTTTCAGCACTGACTTCACACAACGCATTGTGCAACAATGTAACAGAGTTAGTAGCGGGCAAAGAATTTACCGAAGGAGTGTAGGACAAAGACTTGTAATTTAAAGTAATTACACTACCTTTGTAGCTATAAGTTAAACCATTAAGTTCTTCAGGTTCTGTAATGGTTATAGAGGTTATACTTTTACCATTATGAGTTACAGTATATTTTTCGTTACCGCAGGTTATGGTAGTTGTGAAATCTGTTTGTGGCAGTTGCGGTTCTATTTCTTTTGTTTTTGTACAACCTGATGTAAAAATTGTGGCAGTTAATAATAAAAAGGTAAGAATAGATTTTTTCATATAGTTCTCCTTTGAGATAAAATAAAATTTACTTAAAACATCTATTATTACATTTTTATGAAAAGTATTTTTGATTAATGATTTATACCAACACCTATTTAAACAGGTATTAGTATTAAATATTTCCTTGGAAATAACTGATAAATATAAATATAAAAACCACCCAACCGTATAAAACGATTGAGTGGTAAATATTACTATTATGTTTAATACAAATTATTAAACCTCTGCCATAACAGCTTCGATATCAGCAGGAAGCTCCTCTTTATCAGCAGAAATAAGTAGAGTTATGTTTGTTTCTGCATTGTCTGAAAGAGCCTTGATTTTGCTTACAAAAGTCTTTAAATCTTCTTTATTATCTGAGCAGATTTTGAATGTAGAGTCAACAAAAATATCTGTTACATCATAGTTGCCTGCACAAATACCGCTAATGAAACCAAAAAGAACATCGTAACCAGAAATATGATACTGGTCTGTGTCAATTAGTCTTGCTTTGTGTGTAACGTCATATGTAAGCTTTGCACCCTTTTCGATAACAACTACGTTACCTGTTGACTTTGTTACAGCCTCATTTGCAAGTGAAATAAGCTTCTTTGTCTTTCCAGAACCTTTATGACCTACTAGTAATGTTACCATAGTAATTTCCTCCTATATATCCACATAAATGTGGTATTATCCATTAAAATTAATTTAGACGAGCCTCAAGAGCTGCCTTTTCTGCCTCGTAACCAGGTTTGCCAAGCAAAGCAAACATATTCTTCTTGTAGCTTTCAACACCAGGCTGGTTGAACGGATTAACTGCAAGCAGATAACCACTGATAGCACAAGCCTTTTCAAAGAAGTAAATTAAATAACCAAGCTCAGTTTCTGTCATTTCTTCAACATTAAGTACAATGTTAGGTACACCACCATCGTTATGGGCAAGAATTGTACCCTCAAAAGCCTTTTTGTTTACAAAATCCATTGTTTTGCCTGAAAGGAAATTCAAACCGTCAATGTTGCCTTCAACTTCACCAAGAACTATTTCTCTCTTAGGCTTTTTGATGTTAACAACAGTTTCAAACATACATCTTGTGCCTTCCTGAATAAACTGACCCATTGAGTGCAGGTCTGTTGAGAATACAACACCAGCAGGGAAAATACCCTTATTGTCTTTACCTTCACTCTCACCAAACAACTGCTTGTACCACTCTGTCATCATTGTGAAAGCAGGCTCATAGCTTACAAGAATTTCTACACTCTTGCCTTTTCTGTTAAGAATATTTCTTGTAGCTGCATACTTATAGCAATCGTTAGTTGCAAGGTCATCGTTATTAAAATCGTCCTGAGCCTTTTTAGCACCTGCCATAAGAGCATCAATGTCAGCACCTGAAACTGCGATTGGCAATAGACCAACTGCTGTAAGAACAGAGAAACGTCCGCCTACATCGTCAGGAACTACAAATGTTTCGTAGCCTTCTTCATCAGCAAGAGCCTTTAGTGTACCCTTTGCCTTATCTGTAGTACAGAAAATTCTCTCCTTAGCACCCTCTTTGCCATACTTCTTCTCAAGCATTTCTCTGAATACTCTGAAAGCGATAGCAGGCTCAGTTGTTGTACCTGATTTTGAAATCATATTAATAGATACGTCTTTGCCCTCGCAAATATCCATAATTTCTGCAAGATAAGATGAGCTGATGCTGTTACCAACATAATAAATGTCGGGAGTATCTTTATTGATAGCGTTATAGTTCTGAGAATGAATAAACTCGATAGCTGCTCTTGCACCTAGATAAGAACCGCCGATACCAATAACTATAAACACATCTGTATTATTTTTAATCTTCTCAGCAGCCGCCTTAATGCGAGCAAACTCCTCTTTATCGTAATCAGTAGGCAAAGTAAGCCAGCCAATGAAATCGTTACCTAAACCTGTACCGTTATGAAGTGCATCGTGTGCAGCCTTTACCTGTGAAGCAATAGCTGTGTACTCTTCACTGCTTACAAAGCCTGACAAATATTTGTCTGAAAAAGTTGTTGCCATTTTATGTCCTCCTAAGCATCTTGTAAGAATTACAAGTATTGTGTATATATAATACAATACTTCTCGCTTTTTTTCAAGTTTGTAATGTAAAATTTCATAACTTTTTTATATTTAAGGGATGTTTTTTATATTTTTTATTAGAGGATTTGGAGTTACAAGAAAATTAATACGATTAAAAGGCAGATAAATTATCATCATATATTAACACAAAATTATCTTATGCACTATTTAATTAAACAAATATAAAACTGTACAATCAATAGGATTACCATAAAAAGAAAAACTCTGCCACAACGAGCAGAGAATCCCTTTGATGATGATATAGAAATTAATCCTATACATAAGATAAAGAAAAAGGAGTAACTTAAGTTCGACTAAATGTTGAATTAACTTACGAGTATATAATATCACATATTTTAAAATTGTCAATATATTTTTATAAAATTTCATAAACTTTTTATACGAGTTGTACAGTTTTTACCATTTTACTTGGAATTTAATTCACATATACCCTGTTTTTTTATTTTGATTTCTTATTTTTCGTTATATTAATAGATACTTTAGTGTTTTTTCATAATAAGATACTAAAAACATTTCAGCCGTATTCAATAAATGTTTTTACTATAGCCAAAATATGCTCTTGTTGTTTTGGTGTAAGAATTGTAAGATAAGCATTTATCTGTTTTATATTTTTAAGTTTTTCCTGATTTTGTATGCTTGTTTCAAAATCAAGAAGCTCAGTTAACGGCATATCAAGACCATTTGATATTTTTATTAAAGTATCCAGTGTCGGATTTTTTTGTCCACGCTCAATCTGCCCTATATGAGATGCCTGCATATTGCACTGAAAGGCAAGCTCTTCCTGAGATAAATTTCTTTGCTGACGTATATTTTTAAGTCTTGCACCAAACTCATTAGTATTTTTCATTTTCATCCTCCTTTTTTACAAGAATAAAAGAACCAAAATGCTTTTACTAATTATTAAAGTTCTTGATTTATAACAACTTTAGTATTGACAAGTATAAAATCACGAATTATAATAACTATAGTTCTAATATTCTAAGAACTATAGTTATTATATTGTTCTTTTAATTGAGCGGTATAAACAAAAATTTAAGGAGGAATTGCTTATGACAAAACTAAGCAAACAAAAGGTTCTTGCTGTATTGTTAGCGTCTGTTATGACAGTAAGTATAGCAGAAATGTCAACAGCTTATGCTACAGACGAAACTGCAACAGAAGCAACAGAAATCGCCACCGAAGTTACGGAAGTAACAGAACCCACAGAAGTTGCAACCGAAGCTACAGAAACAACAGAGACTACAGAGGCAAACGACGATAACCCAGCTTTTGAAAATGCAAAGGTACTAAACATTAACGGAAATTCTGTAAAAGAAGAATTTGGAGAAGATGAAGAAACAGAGTATGTAGACTATAAAATTGTTTTACCAACTTCAGGTGCATTAACAATAGACTTTATGGGAAATGTAAACTCAGCCAGTTATTTATACAGTGCTGACGGCAAAACAAATTATGGTTTGCTAACCCCTGGTAACTCTCCTACTCCAAACTCTGACACATATTATCTATACGCAGGTACATATTACTTGAGAGTTAAACCACATTCTAGTTTCTTAAATTATATTGCAGGAGATTATACACTAAAAGCAACTTTTTCAACACTAAATAATTCCGAACCTAATGTTACCACAACAATAAATCATAATTCAAATAATGCTATGGAAATTGTTTTAGATACTAAATACAGCACTGTTCTTGAAGAAAACGCTACTGAAACAGGAGATTGGTACAAATTAACTCTTGACAAGGATATGAGCTTAGATTTCTTTTTTGAACATAATGAAGGTGCAGGCTTTGTATTTTCTATTTTAAAATGTATTGATGAAGAAACTCAAATGCCAGATAACACACCGCTTTCCACATATACAATTGGAAACGGTAATTTTGGTTGGGTTTGGGGTAATGGTACCAGTGCAAATTTAACAACTGATACACTTGAAAAAGGAACATACTATATTGTTGTTGGTGATAATGATGCATTGGGTACAGGTTTTTATATGACAAAAAATACTCCTTGCTTATACACTTTTTCTGTTAAAGAGCATATAGAAATCCCTACAGAACCTACAGAACCTACAGAGCCACTTACAACACCTACGACACCTACGACACCTACAACACCTACAAGTGTAACTAACCCAACACCTACAGGTAAAACTACTACTACCACCACTACTACCACTACAACAGGTGGCAGTACAGGTTCAAATACAAGCACAGGCAAGGTTGCTACAGGTGATACTAAGTCTGTAATAGGCTTAATTGCAGGACTACTTGCGTCAACAGGTGCAATTATCACCACTCGCAGAAAGCGTTCTGCTAAATAATTTTTTAATACACTTACAAATCTCCCTCAATAATAATATTAGAACGGCTTAAAATCCCTGACAACTAGATGTCAGGGATTTTTCTTGTGGTGGAGTATATCCTTTTTCTACTAAACAAAAACACCACCACTTACAGCAATTTAAAATCAGCTGTGAGTGGTGGTGATAGTTATTATATTATAACAGTGAATTTAATTCTTTTATTTTTTGCGGAGAACACTCAGGTGTATCTTTAAGCGGGAAGTCTATGCCCATATTTTCGTACTTTTCAAGACATAACTTTCTAAATGGTAAAAGTTCAATTTTTTTGATAACAGAATATTTTGATGTAATTTCTTTAAGCTTCTTTATGCTTTCTACATTGTCGTTCAAATCTGGTACAACAACGTGACGAATCCATACATCAATATTTTTTTTCTGCAAAATATCAAGAAAATCAAGTGTATGCTTTAAGCTACCTTTTGTATAGTCCTTATACATATCCTCGCTTGTCATTTTAATATCCAACAAAACAAGGTCGGTATATTTTAGCATTTCTTCTACATCTTCATTATAAATACAGCCTGATGTATCAACAGCAGTGTGTAAGCCTTCTGATTTACAAAGCTTTAAAAGCTCTGTAGCAAACTTAGCTTGTAGTAAAACCTCTCCTCCGCTAAGGGTGACACCACCCTTGCGGAGATAGCTTTTAAGTCTTTTTATTTTATCAAACATCTGCTGTGGGGTATACTCTGTACCACCATTCTTGTCCCATGTATCGGGATTATGGCAGTATATACACCTCAAAGGACAGCCCTGAAAAAATACTACACATCTTAAACCAGGCCCGTCCACTGTTCCCATTGACTGAAAAGAATGAATATATCCTGTCATTACATTACCTGATGGAATGTTCTGCTGATAACTTCTTTCTGCTGTTCCTTAGTTAGCTTGTGGAAGTTTACAGCGTAACCTGAAACTCTGATTGTAAGGTTAGGATACTTTGTAGGGTCGTTATAAGCCTCAATAAGCATATCCTTGTTAAGAACATTTACGTTCAAGTGGTGAGCGTCGTTATGGAAGTAACCGTCAAGCATATTAACAAGGTTAGCAACACGCTCTTCGTTTGTCTTACCTAGTGCCTCAGGAATGATTGAGAAGGTATTTGAAATACCGTCACGGCAACATCTGTAAGGTAACTTTGCAACTGAGTTAAGTGATGCCAAAGCACCGTTTGTTTCACGGTTGTGCATAGGGTTAGCACCAGGAGCAAGAGGCTCTCCCTGCTTTCTGCCGTCAGGTGTTGAACCTGTCTTTTTACCATATACAACATTTGATGTGATTGTAAGAGCAGAAAGTGTATGCTCTGCATTCTTGTATGTTGGTGTTTTCTTAAGTTCTTTATAAGTATCTTCAAGCATTTCAACAGCAATTCTGTCTACTCTGTCATCATCATTACCATACTTAGGGAAGTCGCCTGTTGTTTCAAAGTCAACAACATAGCCGTTTTCGTCACGAATACACTTAACTGTAGCGTACTTAATAGCACTCAAAGAGTCAGCGATACAAGACAAACCTGCAACACCAAATGCCATAAAGCGGTGAACATTTGTATCGTGAAGAGCCATCTGAATACTCTCATAAGCATACTTGTCGTGCATAAAGTGGATAACATTCATTGTGTTTACATATAGCTTGCACAACCACTCTCTGTAAATTGAGAATCTAGCCATAATCTCATCGTAATCAAGAATGTCCTTATCATATACAGACATTTGAGGTCCGATTTTGATACCGCTTACGTTGTCGTAACCACCATTGATAGCAAGTAGAAGAATCTTAGCAAGGTTACATCTTGCACCAAAGAACTGCATCTGCTTACCAATGTCCATAGCTGATACACAACAAGCAATACCGTAGTTATCACCATACATAGGACGCATAACGTCATCGTTCTCATACTGGATAGAGTCTGTGTCGATTGAAACCTTTGCACAGAACTCTTTGAAGCCCTCAGGTAGCTCCTCTGACCATAGTACAGTCATATTAGGCTCTGGAGCAGGACCCATTGTATATAGTGTATTTAAGAATCTGAATGAGTTCTTTGTTACCAATGGCTTGCCTGTTTTTGTAAGACCACCGATTGACTCTGTTACCCATGTAGGGTCACCACCGAACAACTTGTTGTATGCAGGTGTTCTTAGGTGTCTTGCACAACGTAGTTTCATAACAAAGTGGTCAACAAGCTCCTGAGCTTCGCTCTCTGTCAATGTGCCATTCTTCATATCACGCTCAACATAAATGTCAAGGAATGTGTTAACTCTACCCATTGACATAGCAGCACCGTTCTGCTCTTTAATTGCAGCAAGATAACCGAAGTAAACCCACTGGAAAGCCTCTTTAGCAGTTGAAGCTGGCTTGCTAATATCAAAACCATAAGCCTCAGCCATTACCTTAATCTCGTTAAGAGCCTTAATCTGGAAAGAGATTTCCTCCAACAGACGAATATTCTGCTCGTCCATTAGCTTTTTGCCATACTCTTTCTTATCGTTTTTCTTCTGCTCGATAAGATAATCAATACCGTACAGTGCAACACGTCTGTAGTCACCTATGATTCTACCACGGCCGTAAGCATCAGGCAAACCTGTAAGCAAAGCAGCGTGTCTAGCAAGACGCATTTCCTCGTTATATACGCTGAATACACCGTCATTATGTGTTGTACGATACTTAAATTCTTCTTCTATTTTGTCGCTCATCTTGTAGCCGTAAGCGTCACAAGACTCTTTTACCATACGCATACCGCCAAATGGGTTAAGGCTACGCTTAAGAGGAGCGTCTGTTTGAAAACCTACTACCTGCTCAAGGTCTTTATCAAGATAACCAGGAGCAAAAGCACTTATTGTTGTAACAGTTTCTGTGTCAACATCCAATACACCGTTGTTTTCTCTTTCTTTGTCAAGTAGCACCTGTAGCTTATCACAAAGCTTTTTTGTGCGGTCTGAAGGACCTTCCAAAAAGCTTGCATCACCCAAATAAGGTGTGTAGTTCTGTGCGATGAAGTCAGCAACATTTATCTCGTGTTGCCATGCACCTGATTTAAAACCATTCCACTGTTCCATTATAACAATCTCCTTCTTATATAAAATACATTACAATTTTTGACCCATTGATATTCTAGCATAACAGCTAAATATTATCAATGAAAAAAATCGGCAAAACTCATTTCCTACCTTTTTAATACGAATAACTGTCCTTTTAAAAAAATTTATATCAATATGCACAAAATGTGCATAAAAGCTAGAATCAAAGCACAATATCAGCTATCCAATAATGGGGCAAGATATTTACCTGTATAGCTGTTTTCATTCTTTGCAACCTGCTCGGGAGTACCCTTTGCCACTACTGTTCCTCCTCTGTCGCCACCTTCAGGCCCTATGTCTATAATATAATCTGCGGTTTTTATCAAATCCAGATTATGTTCAATAACTATTACTGTATTACCTGCATCCACAAGCTGTTGCAAAACCTGAATAAGCCTGTGAACATCAGCAATATGCAAACCTGTGGTGGGTTCATCAAGAAAATAAACAGTTCTGCCGGTGGCACGTTTTGAAAGCTCAGTAGCAAGCTTAACTCGCTGTGCCTCACCACCTGAAAGTGTTGTGGCAGGTTGTCCGAGTTTTATATAACCCAAACCAACATCAAGCAACGTTTTTAATTTGCGGTGGATTTTTGGCATATTTGAGAAAAATTCAACAGCTTCCTCAACAGTCATCTCCAGCACATCATAAATTGATTTACCTTTATACTTAACCTGTAAAGTTTCTCTATTGTAGCGTCTGCCCTTACAAACTTCACAAGGTACATAAATATCAGGCAAAAAGTGCATTTCAATTTTTATAATACCGTCACCCTGACAGCTTTCGCATCTTCCTCCTTTGATATTAAATGAAAATCTGCCCTGAGAGTATCCTCTCATTTTTGCGTCCTGTGTAGCTGCAAAAAGTTCACGAATATCTGTAAAAACACCTGTGTAAGTGGCTGGATTTGAACGTGGTGTTCTGCCTATTGGTGACTGGTCAATATTTATTACTTTGTCAAAATTATCAACACCTGTAATTTCTCTAAACTTTCCAGCCTGACATTTTGCTCTGTTAAGCTCTGAGGCAAGATGTTTATATAAAATTTCATTGACAAGTGAGGACTTACCTGAACCTGAAACACCTGTTACGCAAATAAATTCACCCACAGGAAATTCAACAGTGATATTCTTGAGATTATTCTGTTTTGCACCTTTGACAACCAGCTTTTTGCCTGTGCCTTTTCTTCGTTCCTGCGGAACTTCTATTTTTCTTGTGCCACTTAAATACTGTCCTGTAATTGACTCCTTGCACTGCATTATTGTATCTACATCACCACAGCATACAATATTACCGCCGTGTACACCTGCACCTGGACCTACATCTATGATATAGTCTGCAGATTTCATAGTGTCTTCATCGTGTTCAACAACTATTACAGTATTACCCAAATCACGCAGTTTTTCGAGTGTTGCAATAAGCTTATCGTTATCACGCTGGTGAAGTCCTATACTGGGTTCATCAAGGATATACAGCACACCCATCAAAAATGAGCCAATCTGTGTTGCAAGACGAATACGCTGGCTTTCACCACCACTTAATGTTCCGGAAGAACGTGATAGTGTAAGATAATCAAGACCAACACTGTTAAGAAAGCCTAGTCTGTCGTTTATTTCTTTAAGAATTGGCTGTGCTATTATTTTATCTCTTTCAGATAATTCCAAAGCATCAATAAATTCCATTATCTGTACAACAGATTTATCGCATAAATCTGCAATATTTATATCGCCAACAGTAACAGCCAGACTAACATCTGAAAGTCTTTTTCCCTTACAATATTTACAAGGCACTTCACTCATATATGTCTGGATTTCCTCTTTTATCCATTTACTCTGTGTATCTTTAAACCTGCGTTCAAGGTTATTTATTACACCTTCAAAGTCTGTGTAATACGAACCCTTGCCATACTCTGATTTACGATGTACAAGGAATTTTTCTCCGTTTGTACCGTAAAGCAGAATATTTATAATTTCCTCAGGCAAATCTTTAAGAGGTGTATCAAGGCTGAAATTATAATTCTCTGCAAGACCTTCAAAATACATTGTGGCAATAGAACTGCCTTCCATTGCCCAACCGCTTCCTCTTATACCACCGTTGCGAACGGTTTTATTCCAATCGGTAATGATAAGGTTAGGGTCAACACGCATAAACATACCCAAGCCCGTACAATGCGGACACGCACCCATAGGGTTATTGAATGAAAACATACGAGGAGAAAGTTCCTCAATGCTTATGCCATGCTCCGGACAGGCATAATTTTGCGAAAACATCAAATCTTCTCCATTAATTACATTAATTATAACAAGTCCACCTGCAAGCTTTGAGGCTATCTCAAGAGAATCAGCCAGACGTGAACGTATACTTTCACTTACAACAAGCCTGTCAACTATAATTTCTATAGTGTGCTTTTTATTTTTTTCAAGCTTGATTTCTTCTGACAAATCGTAAATATTTCCGTCTACTCTTACTCTTACATAACCGCTTTTTCTAGCTTTGTCAAACTCTTTTATATGTTCACCCTTTTTGGCTCTTACTACAGGTGCTAGTACCTGAATTTTTGTTCGTTCTTCAAGCTCCATTACCTTATCAACAATTTGGTCAATGGTTTGCTGTTTAATTTCTCTGCCACAAACAGGACAATGAGGTGCACCTATTCGGGCATACATAAGACGCAGATAGTCGTATATCTCTGTTACTGTACCTACGGTTGAGCGTGGATTTTTTGAAGTGGTTTTCTGGTCTATTGAAATTGCAGGAGATAATCCTTCTATACTTTCAACATTAGGCTTCTCCATCTGTCCCAGAAACATTCTTGCATATGACGACAGCGATTCTACATATCTTCTCTGACCCTCTGCATATATGGTATCAAATGCAAGTGATGATTTACCAGAACCTGAAAGTCCTGTAATAACTACAAGTTTATCTCGTGGTATTTCAACATCTACATTTTTTAAATTATGCTCTTTTGCACCTTTTATAATAATTTTTTTCTCCGCCATAATTACCTCTCTGTAAAACTCAGTTACTTAAATCCAAACAAGTGTAAAAATAGTAATCATTACTATTTTTACACTGATATTATACCACACTATTTTTATTTTTCAACCACTTTTACAAAAATATTACAAAGAAATACACACAACAAAGACGAACCCTATTCAAACAAAATATCTTTGCTTGAATGGGGTTCAGTATAAGAATTTAAAATGAAATTACAATTTATTCAGCCAGTGCAGAACCTAACGCTTTACACTGTTGCGTTGCATCATCATCGGGCATATCGTTGCATATAACACTTTCTGCCACAAGCACTGCACCTGCATTTGTGCAGGTTTCTTCCCAGTTACGCATCCATTCGCCGTCACCCCAGCCATATGAACCAAACAATGCAATTCTTTTATCCTTTAAGCTTGGCAGGCACATTGAAAACATAGGCTCAAACTCACTGTCTTCCAATTCCTCTGCACCCATTGCAGGACAACCAAAAGCGATTGTATCAAATTCATCAACCTTGCTTGTATCAAAATCATTTGGCAAAAATACAGAAACCTCTGCTCCCTTTTCTTTTGCTCCTGTTTCTACAGCGTTTGCCATAGCTTCTGTATTTCCTGTACCACTCCAATATACTACTGCAACTTTATTCATAATAATCAACCTTTCATAAAAATTTTAATCTATAAATTAAACAGCTACCGTGAGCCGTTCAATAGGCTTACCATTTGACCATTGGTAATAATATACATCTGTGCATTTTTTATATTTTTCAAAAAGCTTTTTAGCTTTTTCCTCATCACCATAAACCTTCCATACACCTGTAAATTTACAGTTTTCAGCTTTATTTTCAATAAAGCCTTCTACATCTTCGGGAGGATATCCCAGAAACAATCCTATTTCGTGTGGAAATTCTTCCTCTACTCTAAGCTTTTTAATAAGCTGTGCTATACATTTATTGGGTTCAATGCAAGTATATCCATTTTTTCTGAGCAAACTACAGGCATAGCAGTCTGACAAATCATCAGCAAGCTTTACCGGACGATAAATATAAATAAGCACTCTGTCCTTTTTAAAACGCATTGGCAATACACGCAGACCTTTTGGAACCATAAGCTTGTTCAACCTGCGTATTTCATCTGTTACACTCTGTTCAGATTGATATGGCATTGTAAACATATTACCTGTTTTAAGCCCTGCAAGTGTGGGCGAACAATGCCTTACAAGTAATTCCTCTGACAATTACATACACCTCCTGTTATACTGCGTATGTTTCAAGTATATTTTTCAGGGCAGACATAGAACTGGAATGTGACCTTGTTATAACTGTTTTCTGTCCTTTTATTTCACTTAAAGCACAACGCACCATTTTGTGGGACATAGTCCTTGTAAACAAAACCATTAAATCTGGAGTTCCTATTTTACTTCTCATATCGGTTGTCATTTTTGTAAAGACCTTTGCCCTACAGCTATATTCTTTACACAAATCCTTGTATTGACGCACCATACATTCATTTCCACCAACAATAACTACACTCATTATATATTCTCCTTATCAAATTAGGTTAGTTTTAACTAACTTGATTTTCATATAATGGGGAACATAAAACATATATGCTCCCCATTATATTATAATTATGATTAGATTTATTTTTTGCTGTGACAGCTACCACTCATAGGGCAGTTTTGACAACCACAGCCACAGGAGGTTTTACCCTGCTTTTTGTTTTTTATCATATTTGATATTATCAACGCTACAATCACAACCAGAACCAAACACAAAATAATTGTACCTATATTTGCAACAAACCAGGAAATCATTTTTTACCTCCTACTAATTTATATATTACACTCTTACCTTAGTTGTAAGCTTGTTAGACTCTTTATAAGGCTTAATAAGCATAAATACTATAAATGCTACTATAGCAACTGCTACAACTGCACCAATAATATTAAGAACAGTTATAGAACCTGTAAACAGTGAACCAATCTGATAAATAACAAGTGAAACTGCATAAGCAAATACACACTGATAGCCTATTGCGAAGAAGGTCCACTTTGCGTTGTTCATTTCACGCTTGATAGCACCCATAGCGGCAAAGCAAGGAGCACATAACAGATTGAATACCAAGAATGAATATGCTGAAAGTGGTGTAAATGCAGTACGCATATTTGCCCAGATTTCCCAACCGTTTTCTGCAACCTCGTCAAATCCGCCAAACAATACACCAAATGTACCAACAACATTCTCTTTAGCAATAAGACCTGTAATAGTGGCAACTGCTGCCTGCCAGCTACCCCAACCAAGTGGTGCAAATATCCACGCAATAGCGTTACCGACAACTGCAAGAATTGAGTTGTTAAGGTCTTCGACCATACCAAATGAGCCATTCTCTATACCAAACGCCTGTAAGAACCACAATAGGATTGATGATAACAGAATAACTGTGCCTGCCTTTTTAATAAATGACCAACCACGTTCCCACATTGAACGAAGCAGGTTACCAATAGTAGGCATATGGTAAGCAGGTAATTCCATTACAAACGGAGCCGGCTCACCGGAGAAAGGTTTTGTCTTTTTAAGCATAATACCTGAAATTACTATTGCAAATATTCCAACAAAATATGCACTTGGTGCTACCCACCATGCACCACCAAACATCGCACCTGCAATCAAAGCAACTATAGGAAGCTTTGCACCACAAGGAATAAATGTTGTTGTCATAATTGTCATACGACGGTCACGTTCATTTTCAATTGTACGAGATGCCATAATACCAGGTACACCGCAACCTGTACCAACAAGCATTGGAATGAATGATTTACCTGACAAACCAAATTTACGGAAAATTCTATCCATTACAAATGCAATTCTTGCCATATAGCCACAAGACTCAAGGAAAGCAAGCAATAGGAAAAGTATTAACATCTGAGGTACAAAACCAAGTACCGCACCAACACCGCCTACTATACCGTCCATAATCAAGCCATACAGCCAGTCAGCACAATTAATGCTTTCTAACCAGCCTCCTAAAAGTGCAGGAATACCGGGTATCCACAAGCCATATGATGATGGGTCAGGTTCTTCTGCTGTAAGTGCTGTTTCAAAAGACTCTGCATTTACAGGATTTTCTTCTTCAACTACTCCTTCATCATCTGTTACTTCTACAACAGCTGTAATATTACCCTCAACTGCCTCTTTTTTAAATTCTTCAATTATTGCTTTGTCAGGAGTATCTGACTCTAAAGTTTCGATAACAGCAGTAGTTTCAATCCCTGCTTCTTCTGCTACCTCAAGATATACTGCAACCTTTTCAGATTCAAGCCCATATTCATCAGAGGCTTCATCATAAGCACCTCTGCCTATACCAAGCATAAACCAACCATCACCGAACACACCGTCATTTGCCCAGTCTGTAGCAATGGTACCTACTGTTGATATTGATATATAATAAACCAGAAACATAATAACTGCAAAAATCGGCAATGCAGCAAAACGATTTGTAACAATTTTATCTATTTTATCTGAAGTAGATAATTTGCCTGCATTTTTCTTTTTGTAACAGCCTTTTATTATAGAAGATATGTAAACATAACGGGCATTTGTTATAATACTTTCAGAATCATCATCACATTCTTCTTCAGCCGCTTGAATATCCTCCTCAATATGTGACATTGTTTTTTTGTTTATATTAAGCTGTTCAAGAACTTTTTCGTCACGCTCAAATATTTTTATAGCATACCAACGCTGTTGTTCTTCGGGCATATCGTGTAAGGTGGCTTCTTCTATATGTGCAAGAGCGTGTTCAACAACACCCTCAAATATGTGCATAGGTTTTGTTTTTCCGTTTTTGGCTTCTTGTATGGCAACCTCTGCCGCTTCTGTAACACCTGTACCCTTTAATGCGGAGATTTCTACAACCTTACAACCAAGCTCTCTTGAAAGCTCCTCTATATTAATTTTGTCACCATTTTTTCTTACAATATCCATCATATTGATAGCAACTACAACCGGAATTCCAAGTTCTGTAAGTTGTGTTGTAAGATACAGATTTCTTTCAAGATTTGTACCATCAACAATATTAAGTATTGCGTCAGGACGCTGACCTATCAAATAATTTCTTGCCACAACTTCCTCTAAAGTATAAGGTGACAATGAATATATACCGGGTAAGTCTGTAATAATTACATCGTTATGTTTTTTTAATTTACCCTCTTTTTTCTCAACAGTTACACCAGGCCAGTTACCTACAAACTGATTTGAACCTGTAAGGGCATTGAACAGTGTTGTTTTACCACTGTTAGGATTACCCGCCAAGGCAATTTTTAGTTCCATATAAATGTTCCTCTCTTTGAATTAGTTTAAACTAACTATCTTGATTAAAATTTGGAGGATAATCCCCCAAAAAATAATTTCATTTATTCAATTTCAATCATCTCCGCATCCGCTTTACGAAGTGAAAGTTCATAGCCTCTTACGGTTACTTCAACAGGGTCACCAAGTGGTGCTACCTTGCGTATATGTACCTCTACACCTTTTGTAATTCCCATATCCATAATTCTTCTTTTTACAGCACCCTCACCGTGCAATTTAATAACTTTTACAGTGTCGCCTACTTTTGCCTGTTTAAGTGTATTCATGGTTCATCCTCCTCAAATTATTTATTGCTATATTCAAACCATTATTTTCTGTGCCATTTCTTTACTGATAGCAACACGGGTTTCTTTTACATTTACAATAATATTTCCGCCCATAGTTGTGATGATTGTAACATTTCCGCCTACAACAAAGCCAAGATTCTCAAGGTGTTTTTTAACCTCCGGCTTACCGCCTATCTTTTTTATAATATTTTCTTCCCCTATATTTGCAAGCATTAAGGGCATCATACTAAAACCTTCTTTGTCACATTGAAATATAATTAGTTTACGCTAACTATACATTTCAAAATATAGTTAGCTTTTGCTAACCAATTAATATGATACTCATATTTCATTAAGTTGTCAATAAGAAAACTCTAAAAATTGTTATTTTGTGGCAAATATAAAAAATAAGTTAGTTGTAGCTAATATCAATGTTAGGAATAACTAACATTAATATTTATTAACCTATATAAAATATAAAAAATTATTACACAAACTATTTAGAAAGTAAAAATTCAAAGCGGAAAAATCGCTTGACTTTTCCGCTTTACTTTATTGATTATTCTGCTGTTGTAACTGCTTCTGTTACAAGTTCTGTTGATTCCTCTGTAGCCTCTGTCTGCTCTGATGTTGCTTCAGTTGTAGCCTCTGTAGCAGAAGAAGTAGCTGTGGTTGCTGTAGTTGCTGATGTTGGAATCTCGCAAGTGCCTGCCAACAAGCTCTTTTCTGTTTTATCCAAATCCTCTTGTGTTGTCTTTTCGTATATTATTTCAACTTCCTGATATGTATATGTACTTGAATCAAACTGTGATGATGTAACTATAAGCTTATCACCCTCAACCCTTGCTGTAATAGGATAATCAGTATCCTGATATTTAAGGTTAATTGCCTCACCATCAAAATTATACTTCTGGCTTACTTCCTGTATACTTGTATTATTGCCCATAAACTGAGTCATCATACCATCTTCTGTGAATGTCATATAATCCACATAGCCTTGTTCAGCGGTGTTCTTCCAGATACCAATAATATCATCATTCTTTGTAAACTCAGGTCCACTGAGTTCTTCGGGAAGTTCTATTTTGTTTGCATTTGGCATTTCAGCTACAACATAACCCTCCATACTAAGTGTTAATGTTTTTCCCTGAATAAGATTTCCTGAAATTGTATATGTATATTGTACTCCTACATTTTCACCATTCATAACAGAAATAGTATTTCCGTCATATTTTACATCGCAGTATATATTTTTCTGAGTCATATACTCATCGCCACTTACAATTTCCATTGTTTTTCCTGTAAATGTATAGTATGTTTTACTTGTACTGCTTTCATCAGTATACAACCATGTAGTTCCTTTAATATTGTTGTTAAAGAAAACAAAGTATACACCTATAGCCAAAGCAACTACAACTACAGCAATAACAACAATAATAGTAGTAAGCTTTTTCTTGCTCATCTTTTTCTTTGGTGGCATAACACTTTCTACATTACCGCCGTTAAAGTCGTCACTCTGATAGCCTTCTACAAAATCCTCAAGCTCACCAAACTGGGATACATATTTTTCACTTTCTTCGGTATCTTCTTCATAATCCTGAGCTACATCTTTTGTTAAATTAACTTTATTGTCAGTAGTTTTGTTTTTTTCAGAAGTAGCTGAATCATTATTTTCAGTGGAAGTATTTTCACTGTCAAATTCATCATTCAAAATATTCTCCTGAGATTTCTCAAATTCATTTTCTTTATTTTGTGCCATAATATCCTCCTTAGGCTTTTTAAAATAACCTTTTTAATTATAATACAATTTACGCACCGTTGCAACCAAATTATTTTTAATTTACAAAAGATAAAGGAGCATTTTACACTTGTTATAAAATGCTCCTTTAATTTTTATTCACTTTTACAGATGTATTTTATTCACCTGCATTAATTTCTTCAATAAGCTTGTCAATATTTGCAAGACTTTGAGAAATTTCATCGTCTTCTTCAACCACATTTGCTGAATGACTGTCAAAATATTCCTGTGAAAGAGGATTGTATTTTTCAGGGTCATTTTCTTCCTGCTCCATTGCATCAATAACATTTTCAACCCCATTAAGGTCTTTATTTATATCGTCTTCCACATCTGTTATTTCAACGTGTTTATTAGATTTTTTTATTTCTTCTTCACTTATTTCATCTGTTTTTGTTTTTTCAAGCTGTATCAAAGGTTTAGCATCATTGTTATCAGCTTTAGTTTCTTTTATATGTGCCTTTGATGTAAGCTCAATCATCATAAACAATACATAGAATGAAAGCAATACAAATGAAATAATATCAAGTGAACCCATTACATCGTAAGTACCTGTCATTGTAATCTGATTTATAAGATTAGCAACAGCATAAACAATAGTTACAACAAAACCCGGCATACCATAAAGAAAAGTACCTTTAACAGGATTTTTACATTTAACGCCTTGATAAACCATAGAAAGATTAAACACAGCAAGGGTCATAAAAGCCATATAAAACAGATTTGTCATATCAAATGAATGGATAGACTGTCTTGTATATTCTATAAATTTCAAGGTCATTTCAACGCAACACCAAAGTGGAGCTACAACAGAAAACACACCCATTTTTTTAGCAATATTTTTGCCTGAGAATGACGAAATTGCCATAACAAAAATTGCTATACCACCTAAGAGTCCAAAAAGAATATCTACAGCTATTGATACGGTCATTGAACTAGCGTTCTGAGGTAAAATAAAGCTACCCAGACTTACACCTGCATTAAAAATAACTACACCTGCTGTAAGCACTCCAAAAAGACCTGCAAAGAAGTTTTTGCCAATTTGACATTCAGGTGCTGTTTTTCTGTCGGCACAACATAAAATAACCAATACCAGAAACAAAAACGCAACAAGTCCTGTGTAAACAACCCACGCCATTTCGGTGCTTAAAAAGCCTGTATCAATGCCACTGTCAATAAATAATTTCTGATAGACTCTTAAAATAACAGACAGTACCACTACAGGAATAAATGGTATCCACGAAAACTTAATTTTCATATTAACACCTCTAAATATTTAATTGTATAAGAAAAATTTCGATATATAAATCATAACAGCCAATACAGCTTAATAAATATTTATATATAGTAACTTTTGGTACATTTAATTTTATTCTAATATACAAGAGATGTCAATACAAAAAATTTCATATTTTCAATGTATTAAGAAAAGGAAAGGTAATTTTATGAAAAAAAGCATTATAGCGGTACTTCTTCTTATAACAGCAATAGTCACTGTTCCCTTTATCTCGGTTGTAATTGGTGCTGATAACAACACCTTGCTTACTTCTTCAACAACCGCAACCAAAGCAACAGAAGAAAATGAACAAGCTACTCAAGCAGAAAAAACAACCGATGCAAAAAAAGAACAAACTCAAGCAACAGACAAAGCCACTCAAACGCAAAGCACAGAAAAAAACACAGAGTCAACCTCTACAACTAAAGAATACAGCTTTAAAATATATGACAAAGCTACCAAAAAAATAATTAATGTAAGTGATTTTGATTTTTGCTGTGGTTCGCTGGCTACTGAAACAGAAACAGATATTCCTTTTGAGGCACTTAAAGCACAAGCTGTTGCTATACACACATATTATTCATACATAAGAAGCGAAAACAGAAACAGCAACAAGGAATATGACTTTGAATGTAACAGTAAAATTTGGGAAACATATGTAACTCAGGAAGAATTGAAGGAAAAATGGGGAGATACATTTGATGACAGCTACAACACCATTAAAAAAGCTGTAAATGAAGTTAGTGACACATTTATTTTATATGATAACAAGCTGTGTATGACTGAATTTTTTGAAATTTCAAGTGGTGTAACATACAGCTATAATGAAATCTATTCAAAAAATATACCATATTTAGTAAGCACACCTTCACCTTTTGATACCGTTGCAAATAATTATAAAACAAGTGTAAGCTTTACTCCCGAAGAATTAAACAAAATAATTAAAGAAAAATACAGTGAATACAAACCTAACGAGGATTTTGCCAAAAATATAAGTAATATAGTTAAAAGCGAACACGGTGCAACACTATCGCTTACAGTGGGAAATACAGAAATAAAAGGTTCTGATTTTTCTGATATATTAGGTCTTCGCAGTATAAATTTTGATATTGAGTACGAAAACGATAAATACACATTTATTGTATATGGTTATGGCGAAAATATAGGTATGAGTAAATTTGGTGCTTGCCAAATGGCTGAACAAGGCAGTAGCTATATTGAAATATTACAGCATTATTATTCAGGTACAGAAATAGTAAAAGGATATGCACCATATTGAGCATATCCTCCTGTATGTTTATTATTTAAATTCATTTCTGAAAGCAAATTCTTCAATAGCAATACGTTTTCTGTGGTTTTCAGAGGGTTCTTCGTCCGGATAACCTATAGGCAGTAGTGCTGTTATATTATAATTATCAGGAATATTAAGAACTTCTCTGGCGATATCCGGGTTAAATGAACCTACCCAAGTACAGCCCAAACCAAGCTGAACAGCCTCAAACATAATATGTGCTGTTACTATACTTGCATCAACCTCTCCTTCATCGTGATTATCACATCTTCTTTTCCACGATTTTTCTGTATCGTAACAAACCACCATTATAAGCGGTGCATTAAATGTATAACGGGTACATTTGTTTGTATCAAGTTTTTCTATTTTTTCTTTATCAGTCAGCACAAGTATTCTTTGTGGCTGAAAATTTACAGCGGTAGGTGCAAGCTGTGCAGATTTAAGCATAGCCTGAATTTTTTCTTCTTCTATAGGCATATCTTTAAATTTTCTGCAAGAAAATCTTTTTTCGGCTAACTCTAAAAAATCCATAATTATATTCCTTTCTATCTTTTTAATTATAGTCATTAATCAAAATAAAACAGTTCTTCAAACTTTTTATCAAGTACAATACATAAAACAAGTGCAAAAATTGCTACACATAACGCTATAACAAATCCACATTGACTTATCTTTAACAGCTATTTCCATTTCGTCTTTGTTTTCGTTTTTAGCTTTGTTTAAAACTTCTTCTTTATTCATAAATATAACACCTCAGCAATTTATGACAAGCTTTATGTTCAAAATCATTCTTGGAGATTGTTACATTTCTTTTCAGAAAAAAACTTAATTGCACACAATAACAGCAAACCAAATCCTATGGAGATTTGCAAAGTATAAAACGGAAATTGTGGTTTTGCAAGAAATGCCAGTGTTGTAATTGCCAAAATAGGTGGCATATAAACCTTTGCAATATTCAAAACAATCAAAACAACGGTTATAGCCAACACAGTACCCACAAATAAGGGTAATTTTAATTGAGTACATAATAGAAATCTAATTAACTCTCCTGTAAATGCAGAAACAACCATAAGCACATAAATTTTGACAGGAATATTTCTTGCTTTGCTTTCTGTATTTGAAAGTTCAGTAAACGCTACCACCAAAGGTGGAGCACAAATCAACAGACAATCACACATAACCGACACCAATGCAAGAACTGCATAAACAAGAAAACGCTTTATGAGTACCATATAATCGTTTTTAAAATCAAACTTTTGACATATAAACTCCCTTTTATTTCTAATACCTGTTTTTTCAAAAATCAAAAGCAGAATCACTACAGATAAAGTAAGAATAACCGCAGATATTGGATATACAATATTGTCAGTTTTAAGTACAACAGGCAAAATTATTGCAGAAAGCATAGGTACAAAACCTGTTTCTGAAAGTATAAGCACAGTTGTTCCCAATATAAACGCTACAAGTAATTTTATGTAAAGGTGAACAGGCAAAAAAGCTGATATTAAATACCCCAAAACGGCACAAATACTTATACATATAAGCATTCGTGGTTTGGAGGTATTCCACGCAAGATTTGGTGCAACAAATGCACCAAGGCATATTGCAGAAATTTCGGGAAATATTATCTCCTTTGAACCAAGTAATTCTGATATAAAAACCATACTACTTATAAAAACTATTGAAGTAATTATGCCTGTTATATTCTTGTTTTCCTTTGTCATATATTATGTTTACCTTTCGGAGTAATTGTATTGAAAAATGGATAAATGGGAATTTATCTTTATCTATTCTTTAACCAACTGTTAGTATCACAAAACAAATTGATTAAGAAAAGGAACAAGGCTATTAAACCTTGTTCCAATTTTTTTAATATTATAAATAAAACTGCAATGATATACTTTTATCAAAAAGTGAATTTTTCTTATAAGTTGTTATGCAGTAGCATTCGCAATAAGATGTGAACTTCCGGAATGTGAGTTATGTTTAGGATACAAACGTCTGTACAGAACATACAGCACAATAGATACTACAGCAAATAATATTGAAGCAAAGAACAACCCCATTACAAATCCATTAGTCAACGAAATAAACAAATCGTATGTTGCTTTTGAAGCAATATTAAATTGTTTCATCTTTCCGCTTACCATAATAACAACAGCCGGTACAAAAATAGTTAGAAACGCTGTAGTTGTTGCATAGCAAATATATTTTGCAGGACGATGTCTCCATCTTGTTGAAAATACAAATATTACACAAATAAGTAAAATTAAAACACCTACAATACAAATTACTATTGGCATTGCATTTTTTATACCTATAAAATAACCTGCAATAGAATTAAATAACGGTAGTTCTAAAGAATTTTTGTAAATTTTGGCTGCATTTGAAATCAAGTAATTTCTGCTTGATTCTTTTACAGATTCAGGATTAATTTCTTTTTCCTTAATATATTCATCAAGTGCATTATTGAATGTATTTTTAAAATTTTCTGTATCAATTACACTGCCGTTACCTGAATAAAAATTATTAAGATACTCGGTAGTATCTCCGCAAAGTAAAGATTTACTGATTACACCATCAAAAAAACTTTCTTCCAGCCCACTGGCATAACCAAGGTCCATAAGACTTCTGGTTATTTCTTCCTCTTTAGTTTCATAATAATCTGTAGAGCTCATTGTGTTCAGTACAAAATCTTTGTTGAAAATTGTAAGCTCGCACACAACAGAAACAGAAAAAAAGAAAAGTAAAAACGAAAGTATAAAGGAAAGAAAAATATACAAAACCTTTTTAAACTTAGAACCGGTTCTACTCGCCATAGTTATTCTTCCCCCTTATCTTCTTTATCAATAACGGGACCTGAAACATATTTTGCATATACAAAACATCTTTTAGGAGTAAGTCCTAATTCATCAAAAGGATAACAAGTATACATAATTAAATTCTCGTAATCGGCAGATAAATCATATGCTGTTTGGTCTGTTGCCAGTTTAACAGCAACCTCTGTTATCTCGTATGTATAGTTACCATAACTTGTTTTTATTTCTACTGTTTGTCCTTTTTCAGCATTTTTCAAACCGTTGAAATATGTATTGTTATGACCTGCCACTAAAATAGTACCGCCATACCCCGGAATGAAGCTTCCATTATAAATACCAACACCGTTTCTAAGAGCAATATCGCCGTCACCGAAAAACAATTTATTGTCAATGGAGCAATCCTCTATTATTAATTCTCCGAATTGCTGACCGTATTTCGGGTACTCTATATCTTTAATAGCAACTGTTGGTTCAGATTCTTTTTCTTCAGATACAGGCACAAATATATTTTTATATTCAGTAGAATAGTCTTTTTCTGTTTCAGAAAAGAACATTCCGGCAGCCTTGACCATAGTAGAAAGAGAAGGCGACAACGAAATATACAGAACTGAATAAATTAACACAAAAAACATAACGGGAAGAATTATAAAACTCTTCCCACTAATTTTTTTGTGCTTGTGTCTGTGTCTGCTTTTTGTGTCAGACATTAATCATCAAGCTCTTTCTTTTTTAGTTTTTACTGCGTATGTAGCACCTGCAGCTGCCATTAGAACTGCAACACCTGCAACACCTGCAAAAGCAGCAGTGTTAACATTTGCACCTGTTGTCTTAATAACATCAGAAGATGTAACCTTACCCTGAGTGGTTGTGCTAGACTTTGATGTAGCTGAAGTTGCTGATGTAGCTGAAGTTGTTGATGTAGCTGATGTAGCTGATGTAGGCTCAGTAGAAGGAGTTGCTACCTTCTGTAGTGTTGGTACAGCCTTAAATGCAACTTCACCTTCAGGATCAGAAATTGTCAGTGTCTTATTTGTTTTGTCATAAGACATTGTCATATCAATAACACCAACAACTTCCTCGCCATAGGCAAGAAGTTCCTGCTTCTGCTCGTAAGACAAATCAGCAATGTTATAAGCACCTGAATTTGCTAGGAAAGTTTTACCCTTCTCAATAATTCCGATAATCTCCTGAGACTCTGCATCTGTCATTTCAATAGTGTTGAAATAGTTCTGAGCCTGATTCACAAACTCATCAGAAATAATCATTTCAGTACCATTCATCATAACAGAAGTATGAAGTTCATCAAGAACAGCCTGCTCTGCACTGTTGATACCTGCTGCACCTGCTGCAAAAGTAGATACAGAAGCCACTGCAGTAAGAACACCTGCCAGCAATAACGCTGATAATTTTCTCATAATTTCGCCGCCTCTCCTAAAAATATTTTAAGTAAATAAAGTGTATATTATAATAACCCACCTTTATTACTTAATAAGTGAATTATATCATATAAACAATTCTTTGTAAAGCGAAATTTTAACAAACTATAAACATAAATATATTCATTCCACTGTAAAATCGCACAAAACGATAAATATAAATAGAATTTTATTCTTCGTTAGTATCTTCTTCAGATTTTTCATAAATTACAACAGGTGTACCAACTTCAACAAGCTCATACAGTTCCTCTACCTTATCATACGGAGTATTAATACAGCCATGTGAACCGTCATAGGTATATGTATTACCACCGTACTCCCAGTTACTTCTCCAGGTAGAGTCGTGAATACCAATACCGTCATATGTTACAGCTAACCAATAGTTTACATATGTATCCCAGCTTTCTCCCACCAAACGTGCCGGTGACTCTTTATTATAAACATCATAAAGACCTGTAGAAGTATCTCTGCCATATTTCAAGCCTGTTACAACAGGTGTTGACACAACAAGCTTTCCATTTTCAAAATACCACATATGTTGCATATCTAGGTCTATTTCAATATATGTAGTACCAACAGTATATTTATCAACCTTGTTGGCTCTTTGACACTCAAGCTCCTGTGTTGTGTAGTTACTGTATATTTTTGTTTTATCGTCTGCTTCATAGTAAGCACAAACTCTTATATAATATGTTTTATTCGGAGTTTTCTGCTCTGTAAGGAAAATTGTGTCATCTGTTGTACCTTGCAGTTTATAATGACCGTCTTTACTCTCTGCAACATATACTGCATAGCCATCAGCACCGTCTACCGGATACCATTTAGCCATAAGTCTGCAAGCACGACTGAAAACTGTAGCCTCTGGAGTTTCTGTAACTGTGCCTGTAACCAAAGTTCTGTAGTCACCATAACAATATTTATTGTCAGCTTTATAGTAAGGTACAATTCTGTAATTATAATTCTGACACTCATTCAGGTTTTTATCTGTATAAGATGTTTTGTTTACATCGTTAATAACAGCATATTTTATATATTTGCCAACCTTGCTTGAGTAAACCCAACCGTCAACATCGTCATAAACCCATTCTCCCTCATAGTCATTTTCATTATTTGTCATTCTGTAAACAACATAACCTGAGGCATTTGGTGATTTGTCCCATTTTATTTTAATTGAGTCCTCACCCTTCTTTTCAGTAACAAGATTTTGCACCTGTGAAGGATTGGTAGCGGTTTTAATAACATCGCTTTGAGTGCTGTACGACTTTTCACCGTCTACCTCAATATATGCCTTTACATAATAATAATATTTATGTGAAGGTGTTAAGCCTTTGTCGGTGTATTGGGTCATTCCCTTTACATCACAAACTTTTTTGTATTCTCCGCCACTTTGATAATCCATTCTGTATACAGTATATCCTGTGGCATTTTTAACCTCTGACCATTTAAGAGTTATTGATTTTTCATTTTGAGCTTCCAAAGAAAAATTCTCTACAGCCAGTGGACTTGAAGCAGTTTTAATATACTCACCCTTGCTGTATATTCTTTTACCACTCTGTTCAGAATATGTCCTTATCTGATAATCATATTTAGTTGCTGTTTTTACACTTGTATCCATAAGGGCAGTTGTGTCTGCATTTTCAATTACAGCAAGTTCACTATAATCACCGTCTGACGAATTTTCTTTACGATAAATAGCATAACCGTCAGCATTTATACCTTTATCCCATTGCAAAGTAACAGAATCTTTTGTTTGGTCTTTTGCATCAAAAATATCAACACAGCCGTCTTTATTATCGGCAGAAACAACTGTGCAGAAAGCTCCAAAAGCAACCACAAAAACTGCTACTATAATTACTTTTTTAATATACTTCTTTTTCACTTTTCATATACTCCTATACTAAAAATGGTGAAGTTACAACATAATTCACCATCAAATTACATTAATTTTATCACGAATAAAAACTCTTTGCAATATACTAACATCGTAAAAACGACAAAAAATTATTTTTATCATTCCTGTTAAATAACATCATATTCTTTCTGTCCCTTTTGTAGAGTTTATTGCATATTATCAGGGAGGTTTAAAATGTTGATTTTATTTTGCTAAAGTAATATAATATATTTTAATGAAATATTAACGGAAGTGGTTTTGTGAATAATCTTATAAAAAGAACGTGGGCAGAAATAAGCCTTGATAATATAGAACACAATTATAAAATTATAAGAGAAAAAACAGACAAAAATGCTATGTTGTGCTGTGTTATAAAGGCAGACGGATATGGACACGGAGCTGTGCAGATTGCCAGACTTTATGAAAAACTGGGTGCAGACTGGTTTTGTGTTTCAAATATAGAAGAAGCTTTGGAATTAAGACAAAACGGACTTACTCTCCCTATACTTATTCTTGGGTACACTCCTGCAAGCTGTGCAAAAATTCTTGCTGAAAATAATATATCACAGGCTTGTTACTGCCTTGATTATGCAAAAAGCCTTTCTGAAAATGCGGTTTTGCAAAATGTTACAGTTAAAATACATTTAAAGCTTGATACCGGAATGTCACGCATAGGCTTGATGTGTCAGCAATTTGAGCGTGATGACAGCAGTATTGATACAGCCGAAACAATTTGTAGATTGCCTAACATTTATCCTCAGGGTGTTTTTACACACTTTGCGGTAAGTGATGAAAGCATTGACGGAAAAGATTTTACTTTACACCAGTTTGATTGCTTTATGCACACAGTTAATGAACTTGAAAGCAGAGGAATAAAATTTGACATAAGACATTGTGCAAACAGCGGTGCTATTATTGATTATCCACAGACACATCTGGATATGGTAAGGGCAGGTATCATATTATATGGTCTTGCACCATCACAAAAACTAAAAGGAAAGCTTGACCTTCACCCTGCAATGGAGCTTAAAAGTGTTATTTCTCAGGTTAAACAGATAGAAGCAGGAACAACCGTAAGCTATGGCAGAACATTTACAGCACAAAAAAATACAAAAGTGGCAACAGTACCTATAGGCTATGCAGATGGATTTATACGTCGAATTGCTGAAAAAGGTTACATAAACATAAACGGACAGAAAGCAAAAATTCTGGGCAGAATATGTATGGACCAGATTATTGTTGATGCTGAAAACTGTGGTGATATTAAAATTGGCAATACTGTAACACTATTTGGCTGTGAAAATAACAACACACCTACAGCTGATGACATAGCAGATTGGACAGACACTATAAACTATGAGGTTGTCTGTCTTGTAAGCAAGAGAGTTGCACGAGTTTATATACAAAACGGCAAAGAAATAGAAACAGTTGACCATATACTTGGATAATACTAATTGTTAAAGCAAGCCTGTACTTATTTTGCAGGATAAAATGTTTGAAGATAATCAAAAAACAAGTAATCTATAATGAGTTAAATAAACACTGGTTTGTACAACAAACTCAACTACACAGTTAATTAAAAATATTGAAAAGAGGTATAGTCCAATGAAGCTTCTTGTACTGGACGGAAACAGCATATTAAACAGAGCCTTTTACGGTATAAAGCTGTTAACCACAAAAAGCGGTGAATATACAAATGCAATATATGGATTTTTAACTATGATGTCAAAAATCCTTTCTGATACAAAGCCTGATGGTGTTGCTATTGCCTTTGACCTGAAAGAACCTACATTTCGTCATAAAAAATATGACGGCTACAAAGCTAATCGTCATGGTATGCCAGAGGAACTTGCAACACAACTACCAATAGTAAAGGAACTTTTACAAAATCTTGGATACAAGCTGGTTGAGTGTGCAGGCTTTGAGGCTGATGATATACTTGGTACGCTTGCAAGAGAGTGTGAAAATACAGGTAATCAATGTATTGTGGCAACAGGTGACAGAGATAGTCTACAGCTTGTAAGTAAAGATGTAAGTGTAAGACTTATCACCACAAAAAATGTTGTTACCTATGATGAAGATAAAATTATGGAGGATTATGGTGTTACACCTCATCAACTTATCGACATTAAGGCAATACAAGGCGATACATCGGATAATATTCCCGGTGTAAAAGGTATTGGTCAGAAAGGTGCGTCAGATTTAATTACACGTTTTAATAATCTTGATTATATCTATGAAAATTTAGATACTATTGATATTAAACCTGCTATGAGAAAAAAGCTTACCGAGGGTAAGGATAGTGCATATCTCAGCAGATTCCTTGGAGAAATTTCACGAAATGCACCTATTGACAAAAACCTGAACAGCTATATTCCTTCTGGTGCGGACAACGAAAAAGCTTTGCGACTTATGACAAGACTTGAGCTTTTTTCGCTGATTGAAAAATTCGGTTTAACAGCAAAAGAAATAACAGCCGAAAGCACAGAGAAGGAAGTTCTAAAATTTAACTTTACAAATACGGATATAAAAAATGTAATCGATAACAACAGCGTGGTTACACTTTTGGCAGACAATAACCGTACTGCATTATGCGAGAACAATAATATTTATGTGTGCGATACCCAAAATATTCTTCCGTTCTTATTTAACAGCGGTTGTAAAAAAGTCACCCACAATATTAAGCCTGTTTTTTCACTACTTGATAAAATGGATATTTCGCCAAACGGAAAAATATTTGATACAGAATTGGCAGCTTATTTACTTAATCCCTCTGCCTCATCTTATGATATATCAAGACTTGCACAGGAATATGGTGCAGATGAAATTTCTGTTGAATTTTCTGATTATGAAATAAGTGAAAACGACAAACAACTTTCTTTACAGGTCGCACAGCTTACGACAGTAGGAAATATGTTAGAAAAGCTTATTGAAGAAAACAACCAGAAAGAGCTTCTTGAACATATTGAAATACCTCTTGCAAATGTTCTTGCCACTATGGAAAATATTGGATTTATGGCAGACAGAAACGGTATTGAGAACTTCGGAAATAATCTTGGTGCACGACTAAAGGATATTGAACAAAATATTTATAACCTTGTTGGATATGAGTTTAATATAAACTCACCAAAACAGCTTGGAAAGGCATTGTTTGATGACCTTAAGCTACCTGCACTAAAAAAGACCAAAAGCGGTTATTCAACAAGTGCAGAAGTTCTTGAAAAGCTTGCAGACGAACATCCGGTAGTTGAGCAGGTTATGGAATACCGACAGCTTGCAAAGCTGAAATCTACCTATTGTGATGGACTTTTAAAGGTTATTGACGAAACAGGCAGAATACACTCAAGCTTTAACCAGACCGAAACACGAACAGGACGAATAAGCTCTACTGAACCTAATTTACAGAATATTCCTGTAAGAACAGAGCTTGGCAGAGAAATGCGAAGATTTTTTGTTGCAAAAGATGGTTGTGTGCTTGTGGACGCTGACTATTCTCAGATTGAACTGCGTGTTTTGGCACATATTGCAAACGACACCCAAATGTGTAATGCTTTTAAAAATAATGATGATATTCATACCATTACTGCATCTCAGGTTTTTGGTATGCCACTTGAAATGGTTACACCACTTATGCGTAGCCGTGCAAAAGCAGTTAATTTTGGTATTGTATATGGTATTGGAGCATTTTCGTTGTCTAAAGATATAGGTGTTACCATAAAAGAAGCAGACAGATATATTAAATCATACTTATCACATTATAGCGGTGTTGACGAATATATGAAAAACATCATCGAAGATGCTAAAAGCAAGGGATATGTTGAAACAATATTCAATAGAAGAAGATATCTGCCTGAGCTTTCTGCCTCAAACAGAAATATGCGTGCTTTTGGTGAACGTGTAGCCAGAAATATGCCTATTCAGGGTACAGCAGCAGATATAATTAAAATTGCTATGATAAGAGTATACAACAGATTAAAGTCTGAAAAGTTAGACGCAAAGCTTATACTACAAGTACACGATGAACTTATAGTTGAAGCACCGGAAAGCGAAGCAGAACAGGTAAAGAAAATTCTTCAGGAAGAAATGGAACAGGCTGTACAACTTAATGTACCATTAACAGCAGACGCAGCCATAGGAAAAACATGGTATGATGCGAAAGGATAAAACAAGGAGGATTTGGTTATGTGGAAAGAATTAAAAGATTTTATGGCATATATGGAAAACGAAACAAGCAAAGAACTTACAGAGCAGGAAAAAGAAAAACTAAATAAAGAACTACAGACCAAAATAGGTTATTTTCAGCACGAAAGAATTGTACATCTTATTGTTATGTTTTTAGTTGCTTTATGTACAATAATTTCTATGATGGGATTTGTTGCTTTTCAAAGCATAGGTGTAGCCCTACTGTTTGTTGCACTTATGTGTTTGCTTGTACCATATATTGTACACTATTTTCATCTTGAAAACGGTGTACAAAAGCTATATACATATTATGATAAAGTAAAGTAAGGAGCAGAAAACAAATTGAATATACTTTTTATTTGTACAGGAAACACTTGCAGAAGTCCTATGGCTGAAGGAATATTCAACACATTCATAAAAGAAGGCAGTAAGCTGAAAAATATAAAAATATCAAGTGCAGGACTTATGGCAAACAACGGTGACAGTGTTTCAGAAAATGCTGTTATTGCCTGTAAAGAATACGGTGCAGATATTTCTGCACATAAGTCACAGCAGATTACACCCGAAATGCTAAATAATACTGACCTGTTTGTTTGTATGACAATGAGCCACGCACAAGCACTTATAAGCGGAAATGTGCCTAAAAATTCAATTTATATTTTAAATGTAAGTGACCCATATGGAGGTAGCTTAGAAACATATAAAGAATGTTGCAGACAAATATATGACCAGTTGCTTATACTTGCTGAACTGCTTGAAAGGAAATATGGCAATGCAATTTGATATTTCTGCAATGGAGAAGAAACATACATTTGATATAGCAGAAATTGAAAAAGTATGTTTCAGTCGTCCGTGGTCACAAAAAAGTATTGAAAATGAACTCGAAAACGAAAGTGCTTATTTCTATGTTGCTATAGAAAACGGAAATGTTGCGGGATATTGCGGTACGCATATTGTACTTGATGAATGCTACATAGCAAATATTGCCGTATTGCCAAAGTACAGAGGAAATGGACTTGGAAAGCTGTTAACTGAACATCTGATAAATACAGCTAAAAAAAACGACTGTGCATTTATTACTCTTGAGGTTAGACCGTCAAATACTGTGGCTGTAAAAATGTATGAAAAACTGGGATTTAAAGTTTTGGGCAAAAGAAAAAACTTTTACTCTTCCCCTATTGAGGACGGACTTATAATGACATTATATTTTACCAATAAGTAAGTCAGATAAAATAATTGTAAAGGAATGAAGATAATGAAAATTTTATCTATTGAAAGTTCTTGTGATGAAACAGCATCGGCTGTTGTTGAGGACGGCAGAAATGTGCTTTCGTCAATAGTTGCATCGCAGGTTGAAGAACATAAACTTTATGGTGGTGTAGTACCGGAAATTGCATCACGCAGACACGCTGAAGCTATTTCTGCTGTTGTAAAACAAGCTTTGAATGAAGCTAACACAACACTTGATGATATTGACGCTATAGCTGTAACATATGCTCCCGGTCTTATAGGTGCTTTGCTTGTTGGTGTTAATTTTGCAAAAGGCTTATCGTTATCAAAAAACATTCCTTTAGTACCAACACACCACCTGCGTTCTCATATAGCGTCTAACTATATTGCTCACCACGATTTAAAACCACCATTTTTATGTCTTGTAGTAAGCGGTGGACACAGCCATATTATTCAGGTTAAGGATTATACCAAAATGAAGATTATAGGCAGAACCAGAGATGATGCAGCCGGTGAAGCATTTGACAAAGCTGCCCGTACAATGGGTATGCCCTACCCAGGTGGTATCCATCTTGACAAAATTGCTGAAAAAGGCAATCCTGAAGCATTTAAACTGCCTTTCCCTAAAGTAGATGATGCACCTTACGATTTCAGCTTTTCAGGACTTAAAACTGCTGTTATCAATTTAATACATAATGCTTCACAAAAGGGTGATGAATTACCTGTTGCTGACCTGTCCGCTTCATTCAGAAAAGCTGTTGTAAAATGTCTTACAACCAATCTTATGAAGGCTGCCAAGGACACAAACAGCAAAACAATAGTTATTGCGGGTGGCGTTTCAGCAAATTCCCTGTTAAGAAGTGAACTGCAAAGATTATGTGATGAACGTGGTTTAAAATTGTATATGCCACCAAAATCACTTTGCGGTGACAATGCTGCTATGGTGGGAGCACAGGGATATTACGAGTTTATCTCAGGTAATACAGCACAACAAGACCTTAACGCTTATGCCACAAAATCTATTGAAGAAGGATAAATAAAAAATAATGCAGTTCAAGCTGATTACTTAACAAAAACCGTAGCACTATTCAATATAGTTCTACGGTTTTTAGCTATCAAAAAAGCCATACACCTAATTCGTGTATGGCTATAAAATAATATGTTTTTAAGTTTGTTTAAATTCCTAAAAGTACAGTTGCTACTTTGAAATACACCATAAGTGATACGGCATCTACTGCTGTGGTTATAAACGGACTTGCCATTACAGCAGGGTCAAATCCAACTTTCTTTGCCAGCATAGGCAGAATACAGCCTATTATTTTTGCACAGAAAACTGTGATTACAAGTGTTATACAAACAACAAGAGATACACTTATACCTACTCTGTCAAACAGCATTAATTTAGCAAAGTTGGCAATAGCCAGCGTCATTCCGCATAAAAAAGCAACTCTTGCCTCTTTCCATACAACTTTAATCCAATCTTTAAACTGGATTTCACCAAGTGATAAACCTCTTATAACTGTTACAGATGCCTGACTTCCTGAATTACCACCAGTATCCATAAGCATTGGAATAAATGCTGTTAATGCAACCTGTGCTGCAAGAGCTTCTTCAAAGCTTGTAATAATCATACCTGTAAAGGTTGCAGAAATCATTAGCAACAATAACCATGGAATCCTTTTACGCCACGTTTCAAAAACACCGGTTTTCAGATATGGCTTATCGGTAGGTGTAATAGCCGCCATTACTTCCATATCCTCTGTTACTTCATCTTCCATAACATCAATGGCATCATCAACCGTAACAATACCAACAAGTCTAAACTCCTTATCTACTACAGGCATAGCAAGAAAGTCGTATTTTTTGAACTGGTTTGCAACCTCTTCCTGGTCATCAAGTGTATTCACAGCAATAACATTGGTTTCCATAATATCCTTAACAATGTCATCATCTTCACTTAATAACAGTGTACGCATAGACAGCATACCAACCAATGTACGGTTATTATTTATAACATATCCTGTATAGATTGTTTCCTTATCAACTCCTGTACGACGAATACGTTTTATAGCATCACTTACAGTCATATCAGGTCGCAGAGTAACATACTCTGTTGTCATAATACTTCCGGCACTGTCATCAGGATATTTTAGTATTTCGTTGATTGCCTTTCTGGTTTCGCTGTCTGCTGAGAGAAGGATTCTTTTAACAACATTTGCCGGCATTTCTTCCACAAGGTCAACCATATCATCTACATACAGTTCATCAACAACTTCTTTAAGCTCAGTGTCACTGAAGCCGTGAATCAACAGTGTTTGTGCGTCCTCCTCCATTTCCACAAAGGTATCAGCAGCAAGCTCTTTTGGCAAAAGTCTGAACAATAATGGTAATTTGCCATCGTCAATTTCATTGAATAAGGCTGCAATATCAACAGCCTGCATTGTTGTAAAAACATCACGAATTGTAACGTATTTTTTTTGGTCAAGTAATGACTCAATAGTTTTACCAATGGTCATTATATTAGTATTCTCCATGTTACCTTTCCTCCTAATTGCACAAAATACAAATCATTTAGAAGTATAGTAAACACAACCTTAGAACACAACGAACTTATTACAATAAAAAACAAACGCAAAAAGCGTGTTTCAACAATAAAGTTCGTATAGGCCCGGGAGTTGTGTTGTTACTACTTCCTGCGTCCATTTTTTTCACCTCTTATTTGTATATAAATTACGAGTATTATTATTGCCCGCATACATATTAATTTTACAGCTAAAGTACAAAACTGTCAATGTTTTTTTAGTTGAGCAAATATATTAAACATTCTGGTTGATTGTAAAATGAAATCGGACAGTAAAAAAAGAAGAAAAGTCATAGTGAAAATGGTATAATTAAAGTGCTAACCAAAATATAACCAAAGGAGATTCACTATGACTTTAGACCATTATACCACAGGAAGAAAAAAGTT
>JAXJYN010000062.1:0-16400 GCA_036306965.1 Acutalibacteraceae bacterium | reverse complement strand
GCCACTAATTTATATAAGGCTTTAGAAGTTCCTAAATTGAGTATGAAGGCTAAGAGATTTCGTTGTTCTTTTGATGATGATTTCCTTCTTAAAGTCATTTTTAACAAATTTTGATTTTATTTTCGTGCGGTTGCCCTGGGTCTTTACCTGTTGCACTTGCAATCTCATTAATAGGCACATTACGTCCTGTAAAGTTTGGTAAATTGATGTTGTAATTTGACATTATTAATTCTCCTTTTCTTTTTTATTTTTCTATTCAAGGGTATCATAGTCAATTTATAATTAAAATGCTTATTCGTTATAACGAATAAATTAACGCAAATCAACACAGAAAAACCTACAACCACCTTGACAAACTCAAACAACTTGATAGAATATAATTAACGATAATCCACAAATTCGTTAATTATATTCGGGAGATGATTTTTTGAAAATAACCTATGAATTTTGTGAACATTACTATCAGATAGATTCATATCATCGACAAGTAAGAACTCTTACAAACACATTCTTACAAGAAGGTCGTGCTAAACCAAAACTTATAAATCAACACATTCAAACTCATTCGTTTGATGATATTTTATTACAATTAGAAGTTTTTAATGGTTTTGAAAAAATTATAAAAAACATGACAGAACAAATGAACCCACTATTCGTTTGCTCTATTCAAGAAAACGCAAGTTTATTTAACGAAATTTACTATATAAAAACCAAGTATAAAAACAATTTTATAGTTCACTCATCTATTTCTTTCATGGAAAAAACATACAGATTTCAACGAAAAGAATTGAATAAATTTATAAACACTATCAAATCATTTAGACCAAAAATATTTTTTTCAAAAGTTATAAAGGTTGCAGACACAATAAATGAAGATATTAATATTACAGATGAATATTTAAACAATCCTGAGTTTGAATTTCTCAAGTGTAATAAAAACCATACCAATATAAAATATATTATTAATTCAGACAATCAATTATATTTCTATTATGAAGGAAGTCTAAAACCTTTTTTTGATTTATTTTTTTCTACAATAATAAGTTCTAATTTAAACATTTATCATTGTAAGCATTGTGGTACTCGCTTTTTTGAAACTGTTAATACAGAATATTGTAAAAAAAGTGAATGTCAAAAAATAAAAGAAAAAGAATTAAGACAAGAAGATAGAACCAAAAGAAAAAAAGATATATACGTAAACACTTTAGATACCTTTCATAATTACACCAGGCAACTCAAACACCAATTAAAACTACAAAATGTAACAATAAAAACTTTGGAAGAATTTGATAAAACTAAAAAAATATTAACTGAAGAAATAAAAGAGCAACTCTCTATTTATCGCACACAAAATAAAGCCATTGACACAGAATTAGATACATTGATTAGACACTCAAAAGCAACATTAAGAACCCTATTTATTGATTTAGCGAAAGGAGATACTAATAATGAAACTAGCTAATGGTACAGGCTCTGTTTATAAGCTGTCTGGTAACCGTAGAAACCCATACATTGTTCGTAAAACAATAGGTTGGGAAATAGATTCTATAACCGAAAAACGTAAGCAACTATACCTTACAATTGGATATGCACCTACAAGAGCAAAGGGACTTGAAATGCTTATGGAATACAATCAAAATCCCTATGATATTGAAAGTTCAAAAATGCTTTTTTCAGAGGTATTTGAGAAGTGGTCAACAGAAAAATTCCCTACTGTTTCTGATTCTAATATAAAGGGCTACAATGCAAGTTATAGAGCTTGTGAAAGTTTACATAACAGGGTCTTTAAAGAGCTGAAATTAATTGATTTACAATCAATCATCGACACCTGTGGCAAAAACTATCCAACCTTGAGAAAAATAAAAGTTTTATTCAATCAGCTTTATGAATATGCAATGAAATATGAAATCTGCAACAAAGACTATTCTCGATATGTAGACATTGTAAAACATAAGGATAAAAATCCTAATAAAACTGATAGAAGTCCTTTTTCAAAATCAGAACTGGATATGTTATGGATACAGAAAAATAACAAGTATATACAAATTGTCCTTATGTTGATTTATAGTGGTGTGCGAGTTTCTGAACTGTTAGAGTTAAAGTGTGAAAATGTAAATCTTGAAGAGCATTGTTTTGACATTATCAAGAGTAAAACAGAAAACGGTATACGAAAGGTACCTATTGCCGATAAGGTTTACGAATTTTACAAAAGCTGGTACAACGAAAAAAGTGAATTCCTTATCCATCCTGAGAATGGAAAGAAATTCACTTATCGTAATTACTATGATTCATATTGGATTCCAGCAATGGAGCTTGTTGATTTACAGCACAAACCACACGACACCAGACACACTTGTGTTTCTATGCTAACAGAAAAAGAAGTATCACCAACGCTAATCAAGAAAATCGTAGGTCATTCTGGTGCTATGTCAATGACAGAGAGGGTTTATACTCATGTAAATGTTCAAGAGTTACTTGAGGCTATAAACAAAATATAATAATAAACTTATAAACCAAACTAAGAATTCTTTTTTGTATTTTTAGTTTGGTTTTTTATTATCATTATAAAAATCTACATCTATTCCACACAAACAACAATAATACCAGAAAATTAAACATTATTTTATTCATTTTTACTTGCGTTGTGAATACAATTGTAGTACACTAATAACAAGGAGGTATTAATATGGATATACCTAAGCTTAAGATTATACCAAAAAAATATACAGGCGAAACATCAGTAATCTCTTTAAGATTGTCGAAAGATATGATTGAAGACATCGACTCAATAGCAAAATCAACAGGAAGAACAAGAAACGAGCTTTTGCTTACCTGTATGGAATTTGCACTAAAGCATATGGAGATTATTGAAGAAGAAAATAAGTAGAACTATATTTAGGGGGATTTTTTATGTCAAAATTTATTATGGAATGTCCAAGCTGTGGAAAGTATGTAGAAGCGAAGAAAGGATTTTTTGCACGCAAGAAAATCGAATGTGCGTGTGGCAATATAATCAATGTAAAAACAGATAAGTTATCCAGCCGTACATGTGCCCATTGTGGAAATACAGTAGTATTTGACCAATCTAAGGGCGATAAGGCACTTTGCCCTGTTTGTCATGAGCAAATAAACACCTTTACCGATATAACAAAGGTAGAAGAATTTTCTTGTGAGCAGTGTGGAATAAAGCTTATTGCAAGCAAAAACGCAAGTATTGTTACTTGTCCAATATGTGATTTTGAAAATAATGTGCAAGCAAGAATTGCTCAGGAGAAAATCAAAAAGGACGGTCTTGCAAGCGTTATAAAGTACGAGGGAGATAACCAAACATTGGTATGGAAGCACCCTATTGAGGACTTTAACTTTGGCTCTCAGCTTATAGTACACGAAAGTCAGGAGGCTATATTCTTCCGTGATGGTCAGGCTCTTGATTTATTCGGTGCTGGTAGATACACCATTGAAACTCAACAGCTACCACTTTTAGAAAGTGTATATCACCTTACAACAAATACTCAAGGCACCTTCCATTCAGAGGTTTACTACATAAATATGGCTGTGCAAATGGGTATTAAATGGGGTACTGATTCTAAGGTGCGTTTATTTGACCCAGCGTCTGGTTTGCATATTGAGCTTGGTGCTTGTGGTGAATTTAACATTCGTGTTGTAAATTCCCGTAAGCTGTTATTAAAGGTTGTTGGCACAACTGGTGGTTTATCACAAGGTCAGCTACTTGGCAACACAAATACAAAGGGCTACTTCCGTTCAATGGTTATGACACAGGTTAAGGCATATCTTGCACAGGCAATAAAGGATAGTGGCTATAATATACTCGAGATTGACTCCAACCTTATCACTTTATCAGAAAATCTACGAGATAGAATAAACAAAAACCTTGCCGACTATGGTCTTGAAATGCCAGAGTTTTTCATCAGTAGTATTCTTACACCAGATGATGACCCTAACTTCCGTAGATTAAAGGAGCAATACGCTGAGCAATATCTATTAATCCGCGATGAAGAAATAAAGAAAAGAGAAGCCGAAGCAGCAAGAGAAAGAATGACTGTTGAGGCAGAAACCAGAGCAAGAATGAAAATAATCGGTGCACAGGGTGACGCAGAGGCTCTTAAGCTTCAGGCACAGGCAGAGGCTGAAGCTTATAGAATGCAGGCAATGGCAGAGGCTGACGAAATGCGTATGAAGGGCTACACCTACCAGCAAGAAACCTCACGAATGGTTGGCTTAGAGGCTATGCAAAACGGCATTACAGGTGGCTCTAATGGTGCAGGTGGCTTAGGTGATGTAGCAAGTATGGGTGTAACTCTTGGTGCTATGGGTAGTGTAATAGGTATGACACGAGAAGCTATGGAGCCTATTATGGGCAATTCATCAGCTATTGGTGCTGGTGTTGGAAACATTCTAAATGATACTTGGGATTGCTCCTGTGGCAACAAGGCTGTAAGTGGTAAATTCTGTAATAACTGTGGTGCCAAAAAGCCAGAGGCTGACACATGGGATTGTACCTGTGGCAACAAGAATATAACAGGTAATTTCTGCAACAACTGTGGTGCTAAAAAGCCAGATAACAGTACATGGGATTGTACCTGTGGTAATAAGAATATAACAGGCAACTTCTGCAATAACTGTGGTGCCAGAAAGCCTGAGAAAACCACATGGGATTGTTCCTGTGGTAACAAGAATATAACAGGTAACTTCTGTAATAATTGTGGTGCCAGAAAACCAGATAACAGCACATGGGATTGTACCTGTGGTAAGAAAAATATAGCTGGTAATTTCTGCGACAACTGTGGCAAAAGAAAGGGAGAGTGATTTATATGAAAAAGAATGAAATCAGAGCTATAGCATTTGTGTTGATAGTATTAATTGCATTTAATGTGGTAGTGTTTGCGTTGCCATTTGTTATGAATGGTGTATTTTGGGTGTCTTACATATTTGGTATGCTTGCAATACTTTTACAGTTGCCTGTAATGAAAATAGCATTTAAAAATGGTAGTAGCGTTAAAAGCAAATTTTATGGCTTTCCAATAGCAAGAATAGGAGTTATTTACGCTATTACACAGCTTGTAGTAAGCCTGATATTTATGCTATTAGCACACTTTTTGCCAGTATGGCTACCTGTGGTTGTGTGCGTACTTTTAGTTTGTGTATCAGGTGCTGGCTTTATAGGTGCTGACACCATGCGTGACGAGGTTGAACATCAGGATATAAAGCTAGAAGCAGATGTAAAATTTATTCGCTCACTACAATCAAAAGCAAGCTTTATAGCTACTCAATGCAAGGATGATGAGGTTAAAAGAGCTGTTTCAGCCTATGCTGATAATTTAAGATACAGCGACCCTGTAAGCAATAGCAAGCTTACAGAAATTGAAAACGAGCTTTTAATATATACAAACGAGCTTGAAAACGCTGTTATAGATAATGACAAAAATAGTGCGTTCTCACTTTGTCAAAAAACAGAATCACTGCTTGCAGAGCGTAATCACCTTTGCAAGGTAAATAAAAATAACAATTAAGATAATTAGGGGGATATTTCTATGGCTATATTAAAATGTAAAATGTGTGGTGGCACACTTGAAGTACAAGAAGGTATGAGTGTTGCAGAATGTGAATACTGTGGCACAACACAAACAGTACCAAATGTTGACGACGAAAAGAAGATTACACTATTTAAACGAGCAAACAAGCTCCGTGCCGATTGCTATTTTGACCAATCAGCAGTAGTATATGAAAGCATTGTAAAGGACTTCCCAGAGGAAGCCGAAGCATACTGGGGTATTTTGCTATGTACATATGGTATTGAATATGTAGATGACCCTGCAACAGGTAAGAAAATCCCAACCTGTCACCGTTCATCCTTTGAAAGTATTATGGACGACAGCAACTTTGAGCTAGTTATGGAAAATGCCGATGTTGTAGCACGTAAGGTTTACCGTGAAGAAGCGAAGGCTATTGAAGAAATACGCAAGGGCATAATAGAAATTTCTGGCAAGGAAGAGCCTTACGATATTTTCATCTGCTATAAAGAAACTGACGAAAACGGCGACCGTACAATCGACAGTGAAATTGCACAGGATGTTTATGATACGCTTACTGATAAAGGCTATCGAGTATTCTTCGCAAGAATTACTCTTGAGGATAAGCTAGGTCAGGAGTACGAGCCATACATTTTCGCAGCACTTAATTCTGCAAAGCTTATGCTTGTATTCGGTACAGATTACGAATATTTCAATGCTGTATGGGTTAAAAACGAGTGGAGCAGATTCCTACGCCTTATGGGCAAAGACAAAACAAAGGCACTTATCCCTTGCTACAAAAATGTAGATGCCTACGATATGCCAAAGGAATTCGGCAGACTACAGGCACAGGACATGGGCAAGGTTGGTTCTATGCAGGATTTGATGAGGGGTATTGAAAAGCTGTTGGGGAGTAAAACACCTAATTCACAAAATCAAGCTAACCAGATTCAGATAATTTCAAATGCAAAATCAATAGAAACTGACGGACTATTAAAAAGAGCCTTTATATTCCTTGAAGATAGCGACTTTGCAAAAGCTAACGAATACTGTGAAAAGGTGCTAGACCTAGACCCAGAAAACGCACAGGCTTATTTAGGTAAGCTTATGGCAGAGTTGAAAGTACAAACAAAAACAAATCTTCAACATCTACGACATCCATTCGCAGACAAAGACAATTATAAAAAGGCAATTCGCTTTGCTGATAGCAACTTAAAAAGTGAGCTAGAGGAATATATAAAAGCTATAAATGATCGTATAACAGCTAAATTTGAAGAACAGCGATATAAATGGGAGAAAAATTCTGTTTGGTCACTATGGGGTAAGCGTATTTTTAACAAAAACCATATCATAAAACCCGATGGTACAATTGCAACTATTGTAAAACGAAAGAGCGTTGCTGAATGGAATAATATAGTTGATATCAAGGCTAGTTACAATCTTATAGTTGGCTTAAAAAAAGATGGCACTGTTGTCGCTATAGGCAACAACGAGCATGGTCAATGCAATGTATCTAGCTGGAATAACATTATCGCTATTGAAACAGATTTGTCTGGAAATAATACAGTCGGTTTAAAATCTGACGGCACTGTTGTTGCTGTGGGTGACAATGAATATGGTCAATGTAATGTTGATAACTGGAAAGATATTGTTTCAATTTCTACCGGTGAATATCACACGGTTGGCTTAAAAAAAGATGGCACTGTTGTTGCTGTGGGTAACAACGAATATGGTAAATGTGATGTTGATGATTGGGAAGATATTGTTTCAATTTCTACTGGTGCCTTTCACACAGTTGGCTTAAAAAAAGATGGCACTGTTGTTACTGTGGGTAGCAAGGCATATAGTAAATGTGATGTTGATGATTGGGAAGGTATTGTTTCAATTTTTACCGGTGCCTTTCACACAATTGCCTTAAAAAAAGATGGCACTGTTGTTGCTGTGGGTAACAACGAATATGGTCAATGTAATGTTGATAATTGGAAAGATATTGTTGCCATTTCGGCTACAGAAAGGCATACAGTCGGTTTAAAGTCAGATGGCACTGCTATTGCTGTAGGTTACAACGAATATGGTCAATGTAATGTTGATAATTGGAAAGACATTGTTGCCATTTCGGCTGCAGAAATGCATATAGTCGGTTTAAAGTCAGATGGCACTGTTGTGGCTGTGGGTGACAACAAATATGGTAAATGTAATGTTGATAACTGGAAAGATATTGCTTCAATTTCTACCAGTGAATGTCACACGGTTGGCTTAAAAAAAGATGGCACTGTTGTGGATGTAGGTAAGAACGAAGTTGGTGAATGTAATGTTAACAATTGGACAGATATCGTTGCTATTTCGACTAATGATTGGCTCACAGTAGGTTTAAAATCAAACGGCACTGTTGTGGCTGTGGTCTACATCGAATATGGTAAATGTGACATTGATGATTGGAAAGATATTGTTTCAATTTCTACCGGTGAATATCACACGGTTGGCTTAAAAAAAGATGGCACTGTTGTGGCTGTGGGTGACAATGAATATGGTAAATGTAATGTTGATAACTGGAAAGATATTGTTTCAATTTCTACTGATAACAATCACACAGTTGGCTTAAAAAAAGATGGTACTGTTGTGGCTGTAGGTGATAATAAATATGGTCAGTGCGATATTTCTGAATGGGAAGATGTTGTGGCTATATCAGCAGGAGAAAATCATACACTAGGCTTAAAAACAGATGGTACTATTCTTATTGCTGGAGAAGATACCCAAAATTATCATTATAACTCTGAATACAACATCTTAGCCGAATCTAACCATAATGATTTGATAGGCTTGCGAAAATTCATAAAAGAACGAGAAGAAATTATTGTATCGCTAAAAGAAAAACAATACAAAGATTTATGCGACAAATGGCTTCCATTAATCAATAGTGCTGATACCATTAATAATTTATTATCATTACAAAAAGAAATATTAGAAATAATTCCTTTTTCATACTCTAAAGAATTCTCAAAAAAATGTAGCGAAAAAATATATACTATAGGTAAAAATAGTATGAGTAACGCTACATCAGAAGCCGATTACAGGGAATGTGCAGAGATTTTTTCAAATATTCTCTCTTATCATAACTCAAAACAGCTAAAAGAAGAGTGCGAAAAAGCAATAGCAGAAAAAAAGAAAGAAGCTGAAATCGCTAACTTAACTGCTCAACACAAGCAACTATCTGAAAAGCTACAACAGAATAAAGTAATCTATGCGCAAAACGAAAAGAAATTATTTGGTGGCAAAGCTCGCAAAGAAGCACAAGCTAATATAGATTACTACACAAAAGAAATCAAGAAAATCGAAGAGAAGATAAAAGAGATAGAAGAATAATAAGCCCTTATGCGTGTTACTATAGAGGTAAATTATATGAACACTAAAGAACCAACTAAAAACAAGAAAACAACAGAAGTTTATACCGAAAGACATCCTGTATGGCTTGATACAGAAGTTCCACCTGAATACGAAGATGAAGATTTATTTAAAATTATCTTATTTTTTGTGTTTTATTCTCCTTGCCAAGGTCAAAGTCAAAGACATAAACCTTTAACAGAATATGGTTGGAAAGAGAATCCTTGGAATACACCATCTTATTTAAAAGATAAACTTAATTTTATTATTTTTGGAAATAATCCTTCTGCCTTTTTTTATTGCAAAGCAAAAAGTGATTTCAAAAAAACAATAGAAAAAAATAATTTTAATCATAATTTTTACTTGCATAGAGATAAACAAAGAATTGCTCTTGTTAACACAAAGAACAATATATATATGAGTTTTTTTCATCATATTAGAAATTCATTGGCACACGGACGAATAGCAATGTATCCTGCAAAAAACAACGACATTACATTTGTTATGGAGGATGGCGAAAACTTTGAACAAGACAAATTTAAAGTAACAGCTAGAATAATCATCAATAAAAGCACACTTTTAGATATCATCTCTCTTTTGAAATCAGGTCCTAAAGAAGAAAATAATTACCACGAAGATATATTATCCTTGATAGAAAATGGTACTGATACAAAAAAGAAATAATTAAAAAACTAAAAATTAATGATAATATTTGGAAAAAAGAAATCTTTATGCTTAAAGAATTAGGATGTATACAATTTGAAAAAAGAAAGTGGCACAAAATAAAAGACTATATTCCTCAGAACACGGCTGAATAAATTAACAGATATATACTAAGGAGAACACAATGTCAATCTTTAAATGTAAAATGTGTGGTGGCACACTGGAAATTAATAATAACGAAAGCGTTGCAGAGTGCGAGTACTGTGGTACTATGCAGACTCTGCCAAAGCTTAACGACGAAAACAAGAGCAATTTATACGACAGAGCCAATCATTTCAGACGCAACAACGACTATGACAAGGCTATGTCTATTTACGACAGAATTTTAAACGAGGACAAAACTGACGCAGAGGCTTATTGGTCGCTTGTGCTGTGCCGTTATGGTATTGAATATGTAGAAGACCCAGCAACACGCAAGCGTGTACCAACGGTAAACCGTGCACAGTTTACATCTGTGTTTATGGATGAGGACTATAAGTCTGCAATAAAATATGCCGATGTAGTGCAGAAAAAGCTATACGAGGCAGAGGCTAAGGCGATAGACGAAATCCAAAAGGGAATACTTGCAATTTCACAAAATGAAGAGCCTTTTGATGTTTTCATCTGCTACAAAGAAAGCGACTCAAACGGCAGACGCACACAGGATTCTGTGCTTGCCAACGATTTATATCACCAGCTTACTAATGAGGGCTTTAAGGTGTTCTTTGCGAGAATTACTCTTGAGGATAAGCTAGGCACAGCCTACGAGCCATACATATTTGCAGCACTTAACTCGTCAAAGGTAATGGTTGTGCTTGGCACAAAGCCAGAGTATTTCAACGCTGTATGGGTTAAAAACGAATGGAGCCGTTATCTTGCGCTTATAAAGGGTGGTGCTAAAAAGGTACTTATACCAGCATACCGAGATATGGACCCTTATGACTTACCAGAGGAATTTTCACATTTGCAGGCACAGGATATGTCAAAGCTTGGCTTTATGCAGGATCTGATAAGAGGTATTAAAAAGCTTGCTGGCACAGCTCCACAGCCACAAACCGTTGTGCGTGAGGTAGTGCGAGAGGTGCAGTCTGATGACGACTACAAGCCAACTGTAACCCCACTTTTAAAGCGTGCGTTTATGTTCCTTGAGGACGGTGACTGGTCAAGTGCCAACGAATACTGCGAAAAGGTGCTAGACCTCGACCCAGAAAACGCACAGGCTTATATGGGTAAGCTTATGGCAGAGCTTAAAAAGCACAAGCGTGAATACCTTGGCAACGGCACAGACAGAATAGACTCAAACAACAACTACCAAAAGGCTATACGCTTTGCAGATAACACCCTTAAAGCCGAGCTTGAGGGATATTCAAACGAAATTAAAGAAAGAATAGAAAACAACCGAAAAGAACAAATTTACAGCAATGCAAAATCTTTACTCTCCTATGCAGAAGAACCTACCGACCTATTACACGCAAACAAAGAATTTACACGCATAGGCAATTATAAAGACTCAAAAACACTTGCGACAAAATGCCTTGATAAAATTTATGACAAGGCTAAACAGTTATTGGATAACGCTACATCAGAATCCAGCTACAGAATAGCTGCAAAAAATTTCAATCTTATACCAAACCATCGTGACTCTGCCGAGCTTGCTAAAAAATGTGTAGACGAAGCAGAAAAAATGTTAGCCAACCAAAAAGACATCACTCTAAAATCAGCCGAAGAATTGATTAAAAAGGATACAAAAGCCGATTTAGAAAATGCTTTAGACAAACTAAAAACAATACAAGGCTGGAAAAATGCAAACGAATTAACCGAGCAATGCAACAAGCGTATCGAGGAAATAAATGCAGTAGCTAAAAAGGCATTAGAAAAGAAACAGACTATTAAAACTGCCATTGCGTGTAGTTTAATAGCAGTTACTATTGCAGGTGCAATAGTAACTACACAAGTTATAGTACCTAGTGTAAAATATAACAATGCTGAACAATTATTAAGCGAAGGTAAGTATGACGAAGCTGTTACAGCCTTTACTGAACTTGGTGATTTTAAAGATTCTAACAATAGAATTTCAGAAAGCACTTATTTGAAAGCAGAAAAATTATACAACAATCAGGATTATTTTAATGCTTTGTCAAATTATATGAAACTGGGTAATTACAAGGATGCAAAAGAAAAATATAATACCCTTTCTTATGAGTTTTGTATAAGAAACAGCATATCTGCTGGTGGCGTACACACTGTTGGCTTAAAATCAGACGGTACTGTTGTGGCTGTAGGTGATAATGATTGCAATGAATGTGATGTTGATGATTGGACTGATATTGTTGCTGTTTCTGCTGGTGACGAACACACAGTTGGCTTAAAAAAAGATGGTACTGTTGTGGCTGTAGGAAACAACGATAGAAAACAATGTTGTGTTGATATTTGGACTGATATTGTTGCTGTTTCTGCTGGTGACGAACACACAGTTGGCTTAAAATCAGACGGTACTGTTGTGGCTGTTGGAGATAATTATCACAATCAATGTAATGTTAACGATTGGAAAGATATTGTTGCCGTTTCTGCTGGTAGAGAACACACAGTTGGCTTAAAATCAGATGGTACTGTTGTGGCTGTAGGTGATAATGATTGCAATCAATGCGATGTTTATGATTGGAATGATATTGTTGCTATCTCTGCTGTTGGTTTACAGACAATCGGCTTAAAATCAGATGGCTCGGTTGTGGTTGCAGGCAGGCACTATTCTGAAGATAATTCCAAAGATAAACATTGGAAAACAGGTTATGTTGAAGATTGGAAAAACATCACAGCTATTTCAACAGGCAATTTACATTCGATCGGTTTAAGAGCAACGGGTAGGGTTGTAGCTGTGGGTAATAACTACGATGGACAATGTAACACTAATGCTTGGAACAGAATTGTTTCCATTTCAGGAGGTTTCTCATACACAGTAGGTTTAAAATGTGATGGCACTGTGGTGGCTGTTGGCAATAACTATTTTGGTCAATGCGATGTTGACGATTGGAAAGATATATATGTACCTGAAAGTATAAAATAACTAAACTATTAAAAACAACCCCAAGCAAGTCAAAGCAAAAGCTTGACCTGCTTGGGGTTAAAAAGAAAGAGGGTAAAACAAAATGGCTAAAGAAAAAGCAAAACACCAATACAGCTTGATAGCAAATACGCTGTGCGATGATGTTACAAAATATACATACAATTACTGTAACACCAAAGGCATAGAGCTACTGCTGTGTGAAACAGGCTTTGCAATAAATATAAGCGTAGCTTCGCTATACGATAAGGATTATATGCTTGCAAGCGACAGCTACCTATTCCCAGACGCTATACGCAAGGCATTGCTGTTGTATCTGCTGAAATTCTCAAGAAGTCTGCAAATAAATTCAATCACTACAAAAATAGATGACATAGAAGAAACTACACTATTCCCAGACCCAGCCAACCCACCTATATATTCTATGATTAACGGTGATTTACTGCGTACTATGCCAACGGCGTTTTCTGATGATACTGTATTCAATCATCTGTTAAACACACCTAAATCAAAATATGACAAGAGAATAGCATCTCTATTTGCCTTTATTTACAGCAAAAGCAAAGAATACGCCACCGAGCGTTTTATCTACCTTTGGACAGCTTTTAATGGTATGTATTGTCAATTATCTGAATTTGTTACAACAAAAGGTAAGAAAAAGCCAGCAGAATACAAGCAAATCACTGCTTTTTTGAAATATTATAACCTCGGTAACGAAACAATAGGAAATAACGAAAAATGGGAAAGTATACGCAAATCTATCAGACCACTATTAAACGAGATAAATAAAAATGATAGAGATAAATATATGAATAAAGAAATCAAAACCAAATTTGATGCCGATAACTCCCGAATTGCTGGCACTGTTATGTCAATATTAAAGGATTTCGATATAAGCCTGGCAAATCGAGAAGAAATAGAAAAAAGCGACATTAATACAAGAATAAAAAACACCTTAAAAACAAAGCTAAACGACGAATACAAAGAGTTTAACACAGAATACGATATAACTACATATGGCTACCTGTTAACACAGCTATCATATTATTTCCGTTGCAAAATAGTACACGGAAATAAACCTCTTTTGCTATTCTCTTACTCTGACGACCGAGAGCTACACAGCCTGCAAATAATCAATGCACTATTAGAGGATTTTATCGACAACAATATGCCTCTACTATTTGATGATAAATACATAAACGAAGTTATAATTCCAAAGGCACAGCAAATCGGAATATAATCTCTGACTAAATATATATTCCTTTTATAAAGCTAATAAACATCTAATAACAGATTTATACCCCTGTTTGTAAAAATATTTTTTACGAACAGGGGTATAAACTTGATTTTTGAGCATAATAATGCTAATATATATTTACAGGAGGTATGTTAAAATGATTTGTCAATTTGGTTTTAAAAATTTTAAGTCTTATAAAGACGAAACTGTTTTCGATTTTCAAGCTACCACATTAACTGAATATGAAGATAGCTTGATTAGAACAGAAAAAGCAACTCCTTTGTTACCAATTAGTGTTATATATGGCCCTAATGGTGGTGGTAAAACAAGTTTACTTCAAGCTCTTTCGTGCCTGATTAATCTTGTTGTCGAGCCTATTCATCTTCTTGGAAAAAACAGAAAATCTATGATTTTTCAACACAGGGTTGCTAATGAGCCCTTTCGCTTCGATGAAACTTCTTCAAAGCTACCTACAGAGTTTAATATTTATTTCCGTATTAAAAACAATGAATACAGATACTATATTTCTATCCTTAATGATCAAGTAGTTTCGGAGTATCTATATAGAAAAGCAATTGGTGGAAAAAAGCCAGCTACTATTTTTGAAAGAGAAGATGATAAAATTGAATTAGGTAGCAGCTTATCAAAATCCTCAATAAATACCCAAGCTAACTCAAAAATGCCATATCTATCTTTCTTGGCTATTAATTACAGTATACCTGTAATTTCAGAAGTACAGGAATGGTTTGAATCCTGTATTATCAGGAATTATGCAAACCCAGTAGCAGAGAAAAAAATTCTTCTTTCTGATGATGAAAGATTTAAAAATAGTTTTATTACCGCGATTAATGATATGGGAATTGACATATCTGATTATAGTTTTGATAAAGAAGAAAATGATTTTTTATTAAAACGAACAATAAACTCTCAAGTTTATTCACTCTCTTTTATAAAAGAGTCTGAAGGTACTAAAAAAATATTTGCTACTCTTCCAATAATTATGTATGCTTTAATAGAAGGAAGTTTTATCATTGTTGATGAATTAGATTCCAAGCTTCACCCTAAGCTACTTAGATATATTGTAAATTTGTTCACAAATAACGAAATAAACAAACATGGTGCCCAGCTCTTGTTCACTTGTCACGATATGTCTATATTAAAAAATGATGTGTTTAGAAGAGATGAGATTTGGTTTGCTGCTCTTGATAAAAATCATTCTAGTGAGATATACTCGCTTTATGATATACGAAAAGAGGATGGAAAAAGAATCAACAACACTGCCGCCTATGACAGACAGTATTTAGAAGGTCGATATGGTGCTGACCCTTATCTTAAAACTATGCTTGCTTGGGAGGATTTTACATGAGTTTAAAGCCTACTAAGAAGTCTGATATGAATAAAGAATGGATGTCAAAACGTAATGACCTTAAAAAGAAAATTCAACCAGAGTGCCATTTAATCATTACAGAAGGAACAAAAACTGAACCAAATTACTTCAATGAAATAAAAAACTTAATTAACGAAAACTACAGCGAAAAAATACACCTTGAAATCGTTGGACAGGGTGATAATACTGTTAATCTTTTCGATAAAGCTCAACAATTAGCTAAAGCTAATCTAAACGGATACAAACATATTTGGATTATCTATGATATAGACGATTTTCCAAAGGATAGAATCGATCGTGTTCCTGTCTTATGCAAAGAGAACAGTAGCCCCAACTGTAAATATCATGCAATATGGTCTAACCAATGTATTGAACTATGGTTTTTACTTCATTTCAGTTTTATGCATTCTGATTTACATCGAAACGAGTATGAGAGTAAGCTATCAAAGCACTTAAGCGAAATAGGTGCTGGAACATATTATAAGAATCGACACGATATGTTCTCCGTGTTGAGAGAATATCTTGATATAGCTATACAAAACGCAAACAAGCTCGATAAAATTAATTCAGGAAAAACACCATCAAACTCTGCACCTGGCACCAAGGTATTTGAATTAATTGAAAAATTAAAACCTTATATTTAAACAACATCCCTTTATATCAAACTAACGATATAAAGGGATGTTGTTTTATTATATACTGATATAAAACTTTGCTTTTCATACTAGGTTTATCTTCAAAAAACACCATATTTTCAACACAAACAGTAGTCCTTTATACGAAAAACAAATAATAATTTTCATTTCTTTAATAGCTCTTCCTGATTTAAAAAACAGGTTTCTTTCCTGATGAAAAGACACCTGTAATTTGTTAGTTACCTGTTAGTTATGTGTTAGTTACCGTCTTATTTTCAGGCAATTTCAGACATACTGAAATCGCATAAACAAGCCGATTTTTGAACAAATATAACAGTAATAATTATCTCTTTGGTAACAATGCTACACTCCTATGCAGAGCAGTATGTTAGAAAACAGTCCGATATTGAAAACAAAGAAACCTATGAAATGTTTGTTCAAAGGCTTTCAGAGCTAATGCCAAAAG
>JAXJYN010000061.1:0-20589 GCA_036306965.1 Acutalibacteraceae bacterium | reverse complement strand
CAATTAAACTTTCTAATATAGAAATTATAAAGGAGATAGTGTAGATGAAAAAATTTATTTTCTTGAAATATAAAATAAGAAATTGAGGTGATATTTATTTTAAATTTGGTTGGATAAGCTATGCCAATCAAATTCTTTGATATGTTTGCTGGTATTGGTGGATTTCGTTCAGGACTTGAAGCAGTTGGTGGCTTTAAGTGTGTTGGATACTGTGAAATTGATAAATACGCAAAGCAAGCATACGAATCTATGTATGATACGAAGGGAGAGCTGTATTTTGATGACGCAAGAAAAATCAGTCCCGAATCCTTATCTGATATCGACCTTATTTGTGGAGGATTCCCTTGTCAAAGCTTTTCAATTGCTGGAGAAAGACGAGGATTTGAAGATGTGCGAGGAACGCTTTTCTTTGAGATTGCACGAATTGCTTCCGCTAAAAGACCTAAGTATCTGTTTCTTGAGAACGTACCCGGATTGCTTAATCATAACCAAGGCAGGATGTTTCAAACAATCCTCCTTACCATTGGATGAGTTGGGGTATGATGTTGTGTGGCAAGTGTGTAACAGCAAAGATTTCGGAGTACCTCAATCAAGAAAGAGAGTGTATATTATCACGTCAATCTAATTTTGAAATAATTTTGTAATCGAAAAGAAAGCCCAAATATGCGATAATAGAAATGGGTGAAGAAAATGGTAAACCATTACACATTTTAAGTGCAATAACCTCTGAAAGTAAGTTAATACTAGGGTTATTACCATGTGAAACAAAAATTTTTGAGCCTAAAATATTTAGAGAATTAATAGATATTCTTGATATAAGTGGTTCAATAGTAGTTGCCGATGCACTGCATTTTAAGAAAAAAATCAGCAGAAAAAGTTATAGAAGGAAACAGAGATTATTTGTTTATAGTAAAAGATAATGAAGCAACACTTCGTAAGGATATAGAATTATTTATTTAAAATGAGAAATTGAATAAATTTACAAAAAACGAGCTTAACGGAGGAAGAATAGAAAAACGTACAGCTATACTACATCTGACATAGATTGGTTTCACGGAAAGGAAAAATCTATCCACAATAGGTGCAATTCATACCGAATTCACAAAAAATGGAAAAACAAGCAGTGAGTGGCATTATTATATATCTAGTCGAAAACTTATACCCAAAGAATTACTTAAGCACGCACGTTTAGAGTGGGTAGTTGAGAGTATGCACTGGTTATTAGATGTTCATTTTCAAGAAGATAAAACAAAAGTGTGGGATATGAATGTACAGTAAAATTTGAATATTATGAGAAAAATTATAAATATTGATATAAAGTCCGTTTTATGGGACAGTAATTGTGGTATAATATAAATGAAATGGATGCTCATTAGGAGGTCACTATGGATAAGAGCGAAAACAACATAATATTGTTTCCCGACTTTCAGAAACTCAAAGAAAGTGTAGAACGAATGAAAACAGAGTTGTCTATACTCTTATTGGAGCGTGACGAACTTCAGTTTGTAATCTGCAAAAACATTGAAACAGCCTATTATTTGAAACTTGGAGCAATTGAACATAAGGCTTATGAAGCTCAGTGTGCAGCTCTCCGATTAAAGAGAAAAATAGAGTTAATTCAGGCAAGAATTAACCGTCAGGAAAAGGTTGTTATTGCTTTGATAGAGCAAACTCTTGATGAAGAATTTGCCGATTATCAAAAGAAACTCAATGAGCAAATAGAAAAAATGAATGAAGCTCTTGAGCGTAGCAAATGCAAAGTTCTTACAGAAGAAGAAAACAAGGAACTCAAAAAGTTGTACCGCAACATAGTCAAGAATTTGCATCCTGATGTAAACCCCAATGTTTCTGAAGCTCAGATACGACTTTTGGATAATGCAGTATCCGCATATAAGAATGGCGACCTTGCTGCCTTGAGAATTATTGAAATAATGGTTACAGACCAAAAGCTCCCTGAACAAACGCAAGATGCAATGAGTGTGTTGGTTGAAGAAAACGAGCGACTTGAAAGTATGCTTGCTACTATTCGAGAGCAAATTGCTGAAATTAAGAGCCGTTACCCTTATACCGTAAAAGATATTGTTGAAGATCCGCAAAAGGAACAAGAACGGCGTGAAGAAATCGAAAATGTTTTGCGACAGTATGAAGAACTAATAGAAATATACAAGGCTAAGTTAGCAGAAATGTTGAGGTGATTTGATGAGCGACTTGGTTAAAAGTGAAAATGGTGGCTTGGTCAGTCTGCTACACGGCAAGGGTGGCGATTTAGTAATTCCCAAACCCTTTGAAAAGGATATTTTTCTCTTTGACACTTATATTGCAGGCACTACTCATATTGAAGGTATTGAGGAATTAGAGCCGCATTTGAACAATGATGATAAACTTGACTTTTTCCGAGAGCCTGATAATCGTTATGATAAAGAAGCAATAATGATTAAAACATCGAGTGGCGTAAAGATCGGCTATGTACCGAAACAAGATAATGTCATTTTTGCTCGGTTGATGGATGCAGGCAAACTCTTGTTTGGTCGCATTTCTTATAAAGAGAAAAAAGGAAAATGGATAAAAATTAAAATTAAAGTGTATTTGCACGAATAAGGGGTTGTAATTATGGATTTATATAAAATTTTGAAGGAAATAACCGCAGGTCTTTCCGGCGATAACAAAAAAGACATTGTCTACTTGAAAGAACAATGCGAAAAATATAAAGAACACGAATATGCACAAGAAATTGTCCGTGCGTGTGGCAGATTGATGTTTGAGCTTATTCCAGACGATAAGAAGAAAGAGTTTGAGCGTGTAATAGATAATGACACTAAAGGAATGGAAGCTACAATGAAGGAAATTCGCTTCAATGTATTTGAGGGCAATATAGAAAAAGCATTCAGATTAAGCGAGGTTTTAGTATCAAAAGTAGAAGCGGCTCATATGTTTGAAAATGACGCTGTTTCAGAATATTTTACCTTTGACAATGTATTTGAGCAGGTACTATACACATACTACAATCGCCCGAAAAAGGATATTCGTCACGCCACTATTCCTTACGGCGAGATTTTCTATATGCACGGAAATCTGCTGTTTGAAATGAAACGGATACCTGAAGCAAGAGATTATCTGAAAAAAGCATTACGTTGGAATCCTGCAAGTTGTACTATTGGCTTTGAATACATAGAAACTTTCAAAGCTGAACGCAAATTAGAAGAATTTTTTGAATTGACTAATAAGCAATTCAAATATGCTTATTTGCCGAAAGATGTTGCAAGATGTTTCCGTAATTTGGGTTTCTATTACATCGAAATCAGAGAATATTCTGTTGCGGCGGCTTGTTACTTGGTTAGTATGTTTTACGATCACGAAAATAATTTTGCTCAGTCGCAGATGTATTACATAGAACAAATCGCTCCTGAAGGATACCAAAAGCCAACAGTTGAACTTTTGGAGCAGTATGAAGAACAGTTCGGTCTACCGAGAGGTGCAGACGATGATGTTATCGGTTTGGCACATGCTTACAGTAAAAAAGCTCTTGAGGATGGAGAACTTGAGTTTGGTGTGTATTTTCTTGAAATTTTCTGTGGTCTTACAGATGATGAAGATGCACTCAAACTGCTTGCAGAACTTAAAGAAAAACTCTCGAAGGAGGAATAAAGATGGATTTTAATATGGAACTTTTCGAGCAGACAATAAACGAGATTTTACCCGGACTCACAATGTATGTTCGTGATGTAAATTTGCCCAAAAGATTGGCAGAAAAATATGTCCCTGATACCATCATTTTAGAAAGAGGTTTTACTGATGCTTCTTCAAGAGTGATGGGAATGAAAACAACTCATAGGTTTGCTATTCTTTCTAATCATATGGGAGATCTTTCTGCCTATGAACATGGAACGAATTGGGGACTCTTTGTTGCTGCAAGCAGTTCTCATTTCCTCGTTCTTGATAAGTATGAGTATCACGGAAAAACTCAGATTATTCTTCTGCATCTTCCGAACGATAAGCGTTGGAAACTCTTTCAAAATGTCAAGATTAATTTCCTTGATGATGTAGTTAAGGATACAAGAAAAAAATTTGAAAATAAGTGTGAGCAAGAGGTTATTCCTGAACTTGCAACCGATGAATGGCTTGACCGTTGTTCTGCTCCTTTAGGGATGGATGATGAGGGCAATTTATTTGACTTGGATGTTCTTCTTGATAGACGGCTCAGAAAAATCGGAGAAACCGATTTTAGAGATTTATTTCACCAAATTGTATATGTCAAGACTTCACCGGAACTGTTAAAAATATTTAGTAAGCACTTTGAAGAAATAGCTAATGATGATGGCTTTTTAGCATACGGCTATATTGACGATCAAGCAGGATTTTCATTTAGACTACTTTGTTCGGCTAATATTAGAGGGAATAAATTATCGAGAGGGCGTTTTATTAGCGATATTTATATGATTGTTCGCAGAGGTCAAATGAACGATTGTGAATATATTGATTTGGACTATTGCGAAATTGATACCTCTGAATTTGCTGAAGAAGTAAATAGCATTAACGAAAATTATAAGTGTAAAAACGAACAAACCGAAGAAATGAGAAAATTTACATTTCTCGATGAAGTAAGAAGTATCGAATATCCTGACGATATTCAAGTCATTCTCTATCAAGAAGGAATGAAGCCGGAACAAGTCTGGGTTAAGTGTTGGGCATTTACTGAGAAAGAGTTGTTCGGAATGCTTCTTAATGAACCTAATCAAGATTTTGGTGTGCATTACGGTAGCATTATTGGTTTTGCTCCAATGAAACAAGAGGATGGCATCTTGTGCGTTTATACTGGAAGATGGTTAGAGGAACAAAACGACAATGAATAAATTGTTGAACAAGGGGCTAATTATACAATCCCTCCTAGGAGTTGTGATATTGAACAGTGGTATTTCCACTCGTTATGATAAGCTAGATTCTTCTTTTCTAGCTTTTGTTTTGCTGGCTTCTATTTCTATTTTGTTGAAATAATACAATGCTTTCTATTTTTTAAACAAGACCTAATTCTAAATTAGAGATAAATTAAAATATTGAGCAATTATTTACAATACATCAAATCCTTCGTTTGTTATAATTTGAGTGCAATTTTATTTAGCGGAGGAAAAAGAAATGAACACATTTGAATTATTTAACAAGGGTAAGTTGGTTTTACCTGACAGAATAATTGATTTTGCTGAGATTGAGTGGTCAAAGCATCCAACATTTGAAGGTGTAGAATTAAAGCATATCATTACTGCAAAAGAAACAAGGGGAGAATTCAGCTTTCATTTGGTTAAGATTGCACCGAATTGTAGTATTAAGGAGCATATTCATCAAACACAACTTGAAACTCACGAGGTGATTTCAGGTAGTGGAAAATGTGTAAACGCAGGTGCAGTTATCGGTTATAAGCCTGGTGTAATTTCAATTATGCCTTCTGGTGTTAAACATGAAGTAAACGCAGGAAGTGAGGGTTTGTATCTATTCGCAAAGTTCTTACCTGCACTGTGCTGATAGCACTTAAAAGTTGGAAGCCTATAAATTTGCAATAATATGCAAATTTATAGGCTTTTTATTTTTACAATAAAAAACACTATGATGTAATAAAATATTAATTAGCGAATATTAATGTGGGTGATTTTTTTATTTTAGTACATAGTCAGTTTTGAGAATATAAAAACAGTTCAAATCTTTCAATGGAAAATGAAAAATTTGAACAGCCTGTGTGGTTAATGTAAAAAAATATGACAGAAAAAGTTAATTTGCGTGTAATAAATGTAACTGCTGGAAAAGTAACAGCAAAAAAGCACATTCTCTATTAAGAATGTGCTTTTTCGCTTTGGAAGGTATATATGAAAAAAGGTATTAGCAAATTTAACTTAAGATTTATTGTGTACTTATAATAGCATTTATTATCCAATTTGTCAATACTCTTTTGTGAAAAATTTATTTTGTTGTGAAAATCTTATCAAAATTATATACTTATGGAGAAATTCTGTATGTTTTTAGATATGTAAACAGTAAGTAAGAATTATTGATGAAACAATGAAATAATTTGTGAAAATTGCAATAGATAATCTGTTATGATTAATAAATAATGTTAATTTATTTAAATATTACATTATTTTTGTTTGATATTATGTATAAAATATGATTTTCAATTTACAAAAATGTAATTTTTGATATTATATTTTAGTTGAAAAAAGATAAGGGTGTATGTTATAATAAAAAACATAATCGGAAAGTAGGTGTTATTATGGCTGATTTATGTTACGGTTGTATGAAAGATACACACGGTGAACAGGTTTGTCCGCATTGTGGTTTTTCGCAAGACTCTGTGCAGGCATCACCATTTTTACCGTTAGGTACACAGCTTGAAAACGACAGATATACTGTTGGTAAGATTCTGGATAACAGGTCTGACAGTGCAAGATATATTGGCTATGACAATAAAAAAGAAAAAGTAGTTACAATAAGAGAGTTCTTACCAAAGGACTTGTTCAGACGTTCTGAAAATAGCCTTGCAATTACCGTGAACAAGGGTTGTGGTAAAAGATTCAATGCTCTTAAACACGAATTTATGGAGCTTGGAAAAAAGGTTATGGAAATTGACAACAGTGAAAATATTGTTGCTGTTGAAAATGTTTTTCAGGATAACAACACAGCCTATATTGTAAGCGAATATGAAGATGTAATTCCTTTTGGCGAGTATATTCAGCGTAGTGGTGGTAAGCTGGAGTGGGAGGTAGCCAGACCTCTTATAAAACCACTTCTTGAAACTCTTATAAATATTTCTGAAAAGGGACTTTATCATCTTGCAATATGTCCTGCAAATTTAGTTGTTACACCTGACGGAAGAATAAAGCTTGATGGCTTTGCAATTAAAGCTATACGTCAAAAAGGTAAGGCTTTGCCTCCACAGTTGTTTGCAGGTTGCAGTGCTTTGGAGCAATATGAAAATGAAGGTGTGCTTGATACAGCAACCGATGTTTATGGTTTTTGTGCAACTTTGTTCTTTGCTTTGACAGGTAATTTGCCTTCAGACGCTGTCAAAAGAAAAGAGGATAGTCGTCTGCTTATGAGTACAAGTGTTGCCAAAAAGCTTCCTCCTTTTGTTATTTCAACGCTTGCAAAAGGTTTGCAGGTTGATAAGAAAGAAAGAATTTCTTCTTTTAAAGAGCTTTCTGAACAGCTTTCTGCTACACCAACAGTACAGGCTATGCAGAATGAAATTTCTCAGACAGCAAAAGTTCCTGATAATCCTGAACCTGAGAAGAAGCGTAGAATAAGCAATTTCCAAATGGGTGCTATCTCTATGCTCATTGCTTTGGTTGTATTTGGTGGTTTAGGTTATCTGTGGTATTCAACATATCCTCTTGATGGTATGTTTGATATTAATAATGAGGCAACCGAGAGTGCTTCATCTTCTGTTGAAGATATACCAGAAGGTGCTACTTATCCACCTGACAGTGAATATTTTAGAGTACCTGATTTTATAGGTAAAACATGGGATGAGGCAAAGGCTATTGCAGATGACTCTACTGAATACTATATATTTAAGGCTATAGACGAAGAGTTCAGTGATACTATTCCGGAGGGTCAAATTTGTAAGCAGACACCTGATGCAAATAAAACAGTTACCCGAGGTAACGATGGTGTATCTATTACCTGTACTATAAGTAAGGGTGCTCAGTTCCGTGCATTGCCAAAGGTTGAAAACGTAAATAAAGACCAAGCAACAGAGAGTCTTGTTAAAGAAGGATTTGTTGTTAATTCTACATTAAGCTACAGCGATTCTGTTCCTGCTGGTTCTGTTATTGCTTATTCAGGCAACACAAAAGCGGGCGATAAGCTGGAGTACGGTTCAACTGTTACTATTACAGTAAGTTTGGGTAAAAAACCTGAAAGTGCTACAGAACAGGTATTTGTTTATGAAGATGAAACAAAACCGGCTACAGACACTTCTGCATCTACAGTAGATACTTCTACAATAGAATAAAATATAATGCAACCGTTTACAAAATAAATTGATTGCTAATAAAACAGCCACCGATAGTTGAAATAATCATCGGTGGCTGTTATAATTATGTTTATAAAAAATTTTATGTGTAATATAAGTTTTTGTGTTTATAAAGGCTTTATACTGTTTTCAACTATTTTTATAATATTAAGCATAGAGGCTGAATAATGCGGATATTTAAGCGAAAGAATTTCCTGTGAAAGAATTGGGGCGTTTTCACGTTTTTGTAAAGGGTGAACTTCATTTATTGCAATACCATGTGTAAGTGCAGTTGCTTCGGCTTCTTTAACGCTTTGAAACGCTGATGTATATCCACCATAAAGTTCTGATGGCAATGAGAAAATCGCCTGCGGATTTTGCGGATTGGCAGAGTAGAGAAGTCTAAACATTTTGTAAACAGATGTCATTAAATAATCAGAAACAGCAATTTCAATATTTTTGTCACCTGTGTTTTCAGCAAGGTCAAAAATAAGATTTGTTGAATTTTGGACAAGCTTTTTATTTAGCTGAGCAAGTGCATTTCCGTAGCTTACTGAGCTGTTACTACTGTGTTCCTCAACATTTTCTACTGTTATGGTTGCACCATTACGCTCAGTGCTTCTGCCCAGAAGATAATCGCACGAAACATTGTAATAATCAGCAATTTTTATAACAAAGTCCAGCCCGCATTCTCTTATACCTTTTTCGTAGTGAGAGAGCAACGCCTGAGAAATACCAAGGTCGCTTGCAGCTTGTTTCTGACTTAATCTTTTTTCTTTTCTTAAAAGCGTTATAATTCTTGAAAAATCAGTGTTCATTTTAACCTCTTGTTTATGTAAATTTTTTGTTACGATAATATACATATAGTATATTACATAATTAACTGAAAGTAAAGTTTAAAATATTGGTCAAACAATCAAATTTTGTAAGGAGAATACTATGAAATCTTACCAAATTCATTTTATAAGGCATGGTGCTACAATAGAGGACAATAAAGGTAAATATATAGGTATTACAGATGTTCCACTGTCTAAAAACGGAATAGAGGATTTAAAAAAGTATGATGAACTGTATATTTATCCCGGTACACCATTGCTTTACACAAGCCCGCTTTTAAGATGTGTGCAAACCTGCAATGTTCTTTATCCCCAAATTAAGCCGATTGTGCTTGACGGTTTTGCAGAATGTTCTTTTGGTGACTGGGAGGGAAAAACAGCCACAGAGCTTCAAAGTGACCCTCAGTTTACAGCCTGGCTTGCAAATTCTAAGGATAATGCACCACCGAATGGCGAAAGCGGAGCAAACTTTACAAGACGAATTTGCAGAACCTTTGAAAAGCTTGTTTCTGATTTGATGGATTCAGGCGAAACAACAGCAGTTGTAGTAACACACGGTGGTGTAATAATGACGCTTATGTCAATTTACGGTCTGCCACAGGCAGAGTCTTACCGTTGGCAGATGGACAACGGCTTTGGCTACTCAATGAGAATAACACCAATGCTCTGGATGCGTGACAAAGTTGCCGAGGTTTACGACTACTGCCCAAGAGAGGATAAAGACGATTAATTTATGAGGTGAACTAAATGATTTTATCAGATAAAACCATCATGAGAATGATTGAAGAAGAAACTCTGAAGATTTCTCCTTTAACTGAAAATCAAATACAGCCTGCGAGTGTTGATGTAAGACTTGGTGACACTTTTAGCATAGTTGAAGATTCTTAAACAGGCATAATTAACTTAGAAAACAAAATTAATTACAAAACTATAAAAACAGATACATATATTTTATTACCAGGACAATTTGTTCTTGCTACAACAATGGAATACTTTGAATTACCTGATAATCTTACTGCATTTGTAGAAGGAAGAAGTTCGTTAGGAAGAATGGGACTATTTATTCAAAACGCAGGTTGGGTAGACCCTGGATTTAAAGGTGAGATTACATTGGAGTTATTTAATGCAAACAGATGTGCTATTGAACTAAAAGCAGGTAGAAGAGTAGGACAGCTCGTATTTGCTGAAATGGACTATACAGCTCTTAATCCTTATAATGGTAAATATCAAGGTCAAACAGGTGCAACAGGTTCAAAAGTGTTTATGGACACTTAAACTAAAAAATAGTATTATTATTTAGTTTAAATCAAAATTTTTAATTGTAATCAACTTTACATTTGTACCAGATAAAATATGTTATAATAATATAAAATTCTGAAAAGATAATTACGGAGGAATATACTTATGAAAACTTATAAAATTGCTGTACTAAAAGGTGACGGTATAGGCCCTGAAATAGTTAATCAGGCTATAAAGGTTCTTGACAAAACTGCCGAAAAATTTAACTTTGCTGTTGAATATGACTATGCTGATATTGGTGGTATAGCTATTGATAATTACGGCGAACCATTACCGCAGGTGACTATTGCAAAGTGTAAAGAGGCAGATTCTGTATTGCTTGGTGCTGTTGGTGGCCCTAAGTGGGACAGCCAGCCAGCCGGCAACCGTCCGGAGTCTGGTCTTTTAAAGATAAGAGGTGCTTTGGGTTTGTTTGCAAACCTTCGTCCTGCTGTTATCTTTGAGCCTTTAAAGAGTGCATCACCTATTAAAGATGAAATTATTGGTGACAATCTTGATATTATGATAGTTCGTGAGCTTACAGGCGGTATCTACTTTGGTACAAGAGGAAGATTGGACGAGAATGGTGTTAAGTCTGCCTACGATACAGAAAAGTATTCTATACCAGAGGTAGAAAGAATTGCCCGTGTTGCTTTTGATATGGCTATGAAGAGAAATAAAAAGCTTACAAGCATTGACAAGGCAAATGTTCTTGAATCATCACGTTTATGGAGAGAAACTGTAAACAGAATTGCTACAGAATATCCTGAGGTAGAAGTAAATCATATGTATGTTGATAACTGTGCTATGCAGTTGGTTCGTAACCCTGGTCAGTTTGATGTTATTGTTACATCAAATATTTTTGGTGATATTTTGTCAGACGAGGCTTCAATGATTAGTGGTTCTATCGGTATGCTTGCTTCTGCAAGTTTAAGTTCAGGCAAAAGCGGACTTTATGAGCCTATCCACGGCAGTGCTCCTGACATTGCAGGACAGGATATAGCAAATCCTCTTGCTACAATTCTTTCTGTTGCAATGATGCTTAAATATTCTCTTGACGAGCCACAGGCTGCACAGGCTATCGAGGATGCTGTTTCAAAGGCTCTTGAAACTCATAGAACACCTGATATTTATGAGGAGGGTACAACAAAAGTTACCTGCTCACAGATGGGTGACTTTGTTTGCACATTAATTTAAGAACACGCTCAGGACTGTGACGTTATCCGTCACAGTCCACTGTTATAAGCGGAGGTTTTTTCTATGAATAAATATGATATTCACACCCATATATTGCCTGCAATAGATGATGGTGCATATGATGTTGATATTTCTCTTGTTTTGCTTGAAGAACTTGAAAGGCAGGGTGTCACTCATCTTGCACTTACTCCGCATTTTTATACTCAGCGTTCAGATATGTCACAGAGTTCAATCAACAAATTTGTAAGTGCAAGAAAATCTGCTTTCGATGAGCTTAAAGCTGTATATAACGGAAAAATAAAGTTAATACTTGGTTGTGAACTGCATTTAACCGAAAATATCCTTAAAGCAGATGATATTTCTCCATTTTGTTATAGTGGTACAAACTATCTGCTTACAGAAATGCCTTATTATAGTAAATTTCCTCAAAATGAAATTGAATTGCTTAACGTTCTTATAAAGCACTATAAGGTTATACCTGTGCTTGCACATATTGAACGTTATCCTGTGTTGTTATCAAATACTTCTTTGCTTGAGCGTTTGATTGATATGGGGTGTATAACTCAGGTAAACACCGAAAGTTTTGCGAATTTTTTTAGAAGTAAAAGGCTGGTAAAACTGATAAATAATGGATATATATATGCTCTGGGAAGTGACACACATTCTACAACGCACGGTTGTGACTATGCAAAAGGTTATAATTATATTGAATTTTATTGCAAACCTGATAAACTTGAATTTATAACAGAAAATTCCAGAAAAATCTTTGGAGAATAAATATTAAATTTGGAAGGAGAATGAAAATGTTAAAAAAACTTACTGCATTTGGTCTTACTGTATTTATGTTGCTTACAGCTACAGCTTGTGGCAACGGTGAAGATAACAGCAGTACATCATCTGCAACAGAAGAAGCAACAAAAGCAACAGAAGCTACAACAGAGGAAGCTACCGAATATGAGCCTGTTCGCTCAGACAAAACAATTAACGGGCAGGGACTTGCTGACAATATAAGTGATGGTGCAATTCTGCATACTTGGTGTTGGTCTTTCAATACAATAAAAGAACATATGAAAGATATTGCAGACGCAGGATTTTCAACTATTCAAACATCACCTATTAATCAATGTAAGGTTGGTGAAGATGGTGGAATGCAGTTGCAGGATAAAGGCGACAGCATAAATAAGGGTAAGTGGTATTATCACTATCAGCCTACAGATTATGTAATAGGTAACTATCAGCTTGGTACTAAAGAGGAATTTACTGCAATGTGTGAAGAAGCTGACAAATATGGTATAAAGGTTATAGTTGATGTTGTAGCAAACCATATGTCTGGCGATAAATCTGTTCTTAGTGAAAATATGACAAGCCTGAATGACCCATTCCACAATCTTGGAGATGTAAGTGACTACAGCGACAGAAAAGAGGTTACACAGGGCAACCTGCTTGGACTAACTGACCTTAACACTCAAAATGAGGAAATCCAACAATGTATACTTAATTATTTAAAAGAGTGTGTTGAGGCTGGTGCGGACGGTTTCAGATACGATGCTGCAAAGCATATTGAGCTTGACTCAGATGATAGTGCATATGCAAGTAATTTCTGGAATGTAGTTCTTAATAATGGCTCTAAGTTTCAGTACGGAGAAATTTTGCAGGGTGGCTCTGACAGAATAACTTCATATGGCAAAATTATGAACGTAACAGCGTCAGAGTATGGCGAAACTTTGAGAAATTCTGTTATAAACGAAGATGTTTCTGTAGGTTCTTTGCGTGACTATGCAGTAAACGGAATGGATACTGACAATATTGTAACTTGGGTAGAATCACACGATAACTATTGTAATGATGGCAACTGGAGTGCAATGGACGAAACTCAGATTAAGCAGGCGTGGGCAATTATATGTGCAAGAGAGGGCGGTACACCGCTGTTCTTTGACCGTCCTGCGGGTTCATCTACAGATGACCAATGGGGAGATAATAAAATAGGTGCAATGGGCAGTGATTTCTTTACAGATAAAGAAGTAACCGCTGTAAACAAATTTAGAACAGCTATGATAGGTGAGGAAGAAAACCTTACAAACCCGAACGATAATATATCACTTATAATGATAGAGCGTGGCGAAAAGGGTGCGGTTATTGTAAATGTTTCTGACAATGATGAAAAGCTTGAAGATGTTGAAACAAACCTTGCAGACGGCACATATAAAGATAAAGTAAACGGTTCTGAGTTCAAGGTAAAAGATGGAAAAATGAACGGTACAGTTAAAAAGAACGCTGTTGTGGTATTATATAACTGATATATTAATTATCAGATGATTAGTTGCATAAAATAAATCAGGATTATTTGTGAAAAATGTAAAAAATCAATAGTCTGCTATTGACATTTATTAATAAATATGTTAATATGCCTATTGTTGAGATTAACACCATATTTTACCAAAGACTTTTATTTTAAAGTCTTTAAATGTTAATGATTATAACTTTTTTTCATAATACTCCTTAAATCGGGTAACCTTGTGGTTGCCCGATTTTGCTGTTTGTAGAAGAAATTAGAGTATTATTACTCTGATTTAAGAAAATTTAATATGTATACAAAAGCTAATTTTATGATTGTATTAAGCTTACTAATACAATCCAAATATTTGATATAAATTTGTAAGAATTAACAAACTTTAACAATAAATTAATTTGGTGTTGTAATTGGGAGTGTATTAGTGTATATTATAAGTGTACTAATTGAGTTAATACAATTAGATATGGGGTAGACGGTTAAGAGAAGAATCTTATGAAAGGAGTTGAAAATTTTGTTTTCAATTAATTACCAAAGCAGAGAGCCAATTTACGAGCAGTTGTATAACAATGTTATAAGACTGCTATCTTTGGGGGTATTGGTACCGGAACAGCAGTTGCCACCTGTAAGACAGCTTGCCACACAGTTAGGTGTTAATCCTAACACTGTTTCAAAAGCGTACAAAAATCTTGAACAGGACGGAATAATTTACTCAGTAGTAGGTAAAGGCTCTTTTATAATGCCTGATATAAAAGTTGCCGATGGAAAAAAGGCGGATGCTTTGAACAAGGTAACACAAGCGGTAAAGGTTGCAATGGAGCTTGGTGTAGAGAAAAAAGAAATAATTGCCGTCACTGAGAATGTTTATAACAAAGGAGTTGATAAACTGTGATTAAAATTGATAATGTGTCAAAACGCTTTGGTGAGATTGTAGCACTTGATAAACTGTCATTAAATGTTAGCCCAGGTTCAGTATTTGGACTTGTTGGTTCAAACGGAAGTGGCAAAAGTACATTGCTCAGAATTTTGTCAGGCGTATATACAGCAGACGGTGGTAAAGTTACAATTAATGGTCAGGACGCTAATGATAATGAAAATATAAAAGGTTTATGTTGTTTTGTGCCGGATTTTCCGTATTTTTCAAACAATGCTACACTTCAGAATACATCGACATTATATAAGTCTATTTATCCTAACTGGAGTGAAGAAAAATATAACAAATTATGTGGAGTTTTTCCCATTGATAAGAAGAAAAAAGTTATAACTATGTCAAAAGGTATGCAAAGGCAGGTTGCACTTATTCTTGCACTTTCTACCTGCCCTAAGTATTTATTCCTTGATGAAATATTTGACGGCTTAGACCCTGTTATACGACAGCTTGTAAAAAAGTTGATAATTGATGATATTTCTGAAAACGATATGGCTGTAATTATAGCATCACACAACTTGAGAGAGTTGGAGGATTTCTGTGACCATATCGGATTTTTACATAAGGGCGGTATACTGCTTGAAAAAGAACTTGATGAGCTTAAGTTGGATTTACACAGAATACAAGTTGCATATGCAGAGCCTTTGCCAGAGGGTGCTTTTAGCGAACTTGATATTGTAAATTCCAAAAATAGTGGAAAGTTGTATGAAATTGTTGTTCGTGGAGATATAGAAAAGGTTAACAGCGTTATTAATACCTTTAATCCTATATTCTGCGAAACACTTCCTCTTACTTTGGAGGAGATATTTATAAGTGAAATGGAGGTGGCAGGGTATGACATCGACAATATCCTCGACTAATAAGAAAAACAGCTTCTGGGCTTTGATGAAATGGTCATTATTGAAATCACTGCCAATAACAGTAATTTACTCTTTTCTGTTATTTTTGTTTTTTCCTGTTTTGATGTATGCTTTTCAGGTTAATAAAGGTCTTAAGCTGAATATGCTGGAAGGCTTTTTTATAAGTTTAATTCCATTATTGGTGGGATTGTTCACTGTTATAACAGGCAACAGTATGTTTAGCAGTTATCAGAATAAGCGTAGTACAGATTTGTATTCGTCATTCCCTGTTAATAAAAGAACCCTGTTTCTTTCAAAGTATGTAACAGGTTTACTTATTATAATTGTTCCATTAGTAGTTATGGCGTTTCTTGGTGCTTTAGTACCGGCTTTAACTTCGATAGAGTATGATATGGGAACATTTATGACGTATATTATGCAAAAGGTTCTTACAATTATTGTAGGTGCTGTAGCAAGCTATTCATTGTTTGCGTTTCTATCTATGTGCTGTGGTACATCTGCTGATACAGTTATTTCTTATCTTGTTATTAACCTTGCATATCCTGTAACAATATCTTTGTTATCAGGACTATTTGTCAATATTGTTCCAGGCTTCAGCTATATGTCGTCTTTAATGTTTTATGTGCCAGCTGTAGTGGTTACTGCGTTGTCTCCAGTAGTTGGAACATTTTTATGCGGAGGTCTGGATTTATTTATAAGTTCTACTCAGGTAGATTCAGCTGCCTATTATCTTACAGAGTCAATTAATACTACAGAATACATTATTTACTGGCTTGTATTTATTGCAGTGTTCTTTGTTGCTTCATTGATTCTTTCGCAGATACGCAAAAATGAAAATGTACAGAACGGATTTATTTTTAAAGCACCAATGAATGTAATCAAACTACTTACATCTATTTCAGGTGGTGTTTTATTTGGAACTATATTCATTGCTACATTTGATATCCAGATAGGCGACAGCGGTTTTGTACAGCTTATATATTTTATGATTGGTGCATTGATAGGTTCAATGTTTGCTTTTCTTATTCTTACATTTATTTATAATCGTGGTATAGCAGGATTTTTAAAATCTTTGCCAAACTTCCTTATAGCTTTTGCTATAGTAGCGGTATCTTACATTGTAATATCTCTGGGATTTTTTAGTAAAGATACATATGTGCCAAATGCAGATGATGTAGCTGCTGTAAGTGTAAGTACCGATGTGGTTATGACAGACGAGGAATGGGAAGGAGAAGCTACATATAGCTGGTATTATGATGAAAATAAAGAAAAAGTTAAAATGGATTACTATATGGAGGATAGTGAAGTAATTAATAATACTATTGCTATGCACCAGAACATTGTTGATAATCTACACGAGAAAAATGATACATTTTATCTTAGTAAAAATGAAGATACTCCAATAGGTGCTAAAACTCCTGAAACAATCTTGATTTCTTACAAAATGAAAGATGGTACAATAATAAAGCGTAGCTATAACAATAACCAATATGATAATGAACAGGCAAAGAATGACTTTGATAAGATAGCAAGTTCTGATGCGTATAAAGAGCAGTATTTTATCCTTGGTAAATGTGATATTGATAAGGTTTCTCTTGTTTCTATTTCTCAGGTAAAATATATGCCATCAGATGGTGCACTGTTTAATGAAGCATATTTAGAAATGGATGATGAGGGAACCATTATTGAGGAGTTGCTTGAAGCACTGGAGAAAGACTTCAAGGCAGATAAGAGCTATATGGATACCCTTGATTCAAAAGTTATAAGCGAAACAAGTTCGTTGGAAGTGGATTTCTTTGGTACAACTGAGGTAACAACAACAGATTCTTATTATGATGATGTAGTAATCGATATAGCTTATCAAAATTATTTAGAGGGCGACATAACTGATTATATCGGTACTATGGATTATCATATGATTTACGGAATTACTAATGAACAATATGTAATTCCTAAGGATAAATATGTAAACACTTGGAAAGTTATAGAAAAGTACGGTCTTGATGTTGGTGAATCTTCAGAGCATCACAGAATAAATATTAATAATAATTAAGCTTAACCCACCCCAAAATTTACATAGGTTATTAAGTAACCTAAGCCCCGTAAGAAGTAATTCTTACGGGGTGGAGTGTGTGATTTTATTTAGAGGTATAAATTTAGAGGTATAAAACATTTTCAAAGATGTATAAGCTAAGCTGATAAAATATATAGATTGTGCTTATACATAAAAATAAGGAGATTAATTATGAAAGCTAAAAAAGTTATGGCTGTATCATTAGCATTAGCTATGGCGAGTTCAATGGCTGTATCTACAAGCACTACATTTGGTGCAGACGAAAACAACAACGGAAGTATATATACTTCTGAGAATGGAAATTATATTGCAAAAAAGCTTACACATACTGAGCAGGGAACAAAAACTGCTGACGGTATTGTTGACTATGCAGGTAATAGTGCAGTTACAGACCAGATTACAGGTGTAGGTGACCGTGCCCAGAGTTATTCATGGTCTGCAACAGGTTATGGCGATTATGTTTATATAGGTACTTGTGCAAATGCTATGACAAATACTCTTACACTTATGAAAAGTGCATTGGGTGACAATTATGATGAAGATGTTATGAAAGCGGAGCTTAATGCTCTTTTTAATGGTCACTTCTTTGTTGAGGAGGAAGACGGTGGTAATCCGCTTGGTATATTGCTGAAGCTGAATGTAAAAACAGGTGAAGTAAAGCTACTTATGTCAAAGTCTACAACAGGTACTAACTGTCTTTTCAGAAACTCTGTTGAGTATAATGGCAAACTGTATTTCTGCGGTTCAGTAAATGGTATGCCCAGTATCTATGAGATAAACCCTGAAAATGATGAAATTCAGTGTGTTTATAAGAGTATGACAATAGAAGAACAAAAACAGGCTTACAGAGAAGGTATATGCGTTGGTATAAGAGGTATGTGTGTATATAACGGCAAGCTTGTTGTAAGTCTTGTTGGTGTTAACGGTGCTTACATCTGTGCAACAGATAATCCATCAGATTCTGATTCCTTTGAAGTTATAGCAGATATGGATGATTTGTTCAATTATCCTGCTTACCATTATTCAGACAGTATCTACGGCGGTTCTGTATGGGATATGGTCGAGTTCAACAATTCATTATATGTAGTGCTTTGTACAGGTACTCCCGAAAACAAACCTGACAGCATTACAATGCAGTCTTTTGCGATGGTTCGTGGTGATGTAAACCAGAACGGAGAATGGGAATGGACATCTCTTGTTGGTGACAAGGAAGAATTTAATTCAAAATATACTTATGGTATTGACCCTGAAAGAACAAGAAGTGGTGCTGCCAATCTTGCTGTATATGGCGATTACCTTTACATAGGTGAATATAATGATGCAGAAATCGCAATAGAAGATATATTGTTCAGTAAGAACTGTGACTTTGTTAACGCAAATCTTGAGCAGTCTGTAAATCTCTATCGTATGGATAAGATGGAAAATATAGAGCTTGTGGTTGGTGAGGCTGATGAAATGTTTCCTGATGGAAGTCTTACAGGTTGTGAGTCAGGCTTTGGCAGAAACGAAAACCAATATATCTGGAGAATGCAGGTTTATAATAACAAGCTATATATAGGTACATTTGACACAAGCTCATTACTTCAACCTATTGGTCAATTTACTAATGGCGATTTGCTTGAAATGACTGATGAAGAGTGGGAAAGCCAGATTAACTATATTACAGAGCTTATTAGATTGTTGAAATCAAAGCAGGAAACACCAAGCGAAACAATAGCAACATCGGATGTTTCCAATACACTTACAAAATCACAAAAGAAAAAAGTCGTTTCAGCTGTAAACAGTGCAGGTTCTGTTAAAACACTCAGCAAAAATTCAGCAGATAAGGCAATTAACATCAGTGAACAGCTTGAGGATTTAAAGTCAATGCTTGATGAACAGATGAGTACAGAATTTATTGAGCAATACGAAGAACTTTATAATGAGCTTCAAGAATTATACCCAAGCCTTCCTTCTATAGTTGAAGATGAGTTTGAGCAATTAATTTCATCAGAGATGATTAATACTGTAAAGTCATTCCTAACTTGTGGTGCATATCTGAGTACAGCAGAAAGAGGTTTTGACCTATATACACTAGATGAGAATATGAATGTAGAAACTATAACAACCAACGGTTTTGGTGACCCTTATAACCACGGTTGTCGTGTATTTGCTCTTACAAATGAAGGAATGTCAATAGGTACAGCAAATCCATTTTATGGAACACAGGTGTGGTCTTTAAATAATATTAGTGAAGCACCAACAGAGCCTTCAGAAGAAGTAACAGTGCCAACAGCACCGACAGAACCTTCAGAAGAAGTAACAGTGCCAACAGCACCGACAACACCTTCAGAAGAAGTAACAGTGCCAACAGCACCGACAGAACCTTCAGAAGAAGTAACAGTGCCAACAGCACCGACAACATCTTCAGAGAGAGCGACAGTGTCAACAGAAACTCCTACAACTACAACTTTTGCAACAGCTACACCGGTTGCACCAACATCAAAACCAACAACAGTTTCAACAACACCTACAACAAAAGCTACAAGTGCTACGAGTGCTACAAGTGCTACAAATGCAACTAAAGCTACTGAAAAAGCAACAACTACTACAAAAAGTAAAGTTGCAACAGGTGATAGTAGGTCTATTATTGGTTTAATGGCACTTCTTGTAACATCAGCAGGTGCATATATATTTACAAGAAAAAAGATTAAAAGATAATTTTAATATTAAAATAAAAAGCAGACCATTCATCTGAGTGGTCTGCTTTGCTGTTATTTAGTATTATGCTGAAATGGTTTTTGAAAAATAAAAAAGACCTTTGAAATCTCAAAGGTCTTGGCTGCGGAACTAGGATTCGAACCCAGACAAACAGAGTCAGAGTCTGCTGTGCTACCCTTACACAATTCCGCAATATTTATTCTGTTTTGTTGCCTTGCTCATCAGCAACAATATATATTATATACGTTTCTAAAAAAAAGTCAACACCTTTTTTGAATTTTTTTGAAAATTTTTTAAAAAATTTTTGAAAGAAGATAAGTAGCTGTTAATAGGGTTGAATATTGTCGGTGCAGGGTATATAATAATTAACGGATTTCAATTCACAGAATATATTTTTAAAAGGGTGATAATAAATGAAATATGCAGT
>JAXJYN010000060.1:0-49623 GCA_036306965.1 Acutalibacteraceae bacterium | reverse complement strand
GCCTACACAAAACTTATCAAAATCCTTTGGTAAAAAAATTTCGGTTATTTCTCCTCCAATTTTATCAGCCAATATTCTACCAATATGGTAAGTAGATCCCTTATGGTTCTGTCCATTTATTGTTACAATTTTCATTTTTATCCTTTCTAAAAATTATACTAATACCTGTTTATTAATTAGCATTAGGACTTGTTTGAAAAAAAGAAAAAGTGCTGGATTTTTGTTCCAAAGCGAGTGATTTCAAGGCGAAAACCACAGAAATACTGTCGTATTTCGAAGATTTTCAACGCCGAAGGCACTGCTTTCGGGGCAAAATAGACAGTGCTTTTGATTTTTCAAACAGCCTCTAGTATTTTTCAGTTGAAATTTTTGTTTTAATGTAGATTATCTGTTAGTAATAACTGATGTATGTTTTTCTCTAAGATATGTTGACTCCAAATCTGAAAGATGAAGCTTTACCGCAAGAGGGTATTTTTCATAAGCTTGACTCATTGTGTAACTGGTAGAATCATCGAAACCACCCATATGCCAACGTATCGCCATAGCCTCATCTATTTTCAGCCTCATAAAACGCTCAATAAGAAACACCGACTTTTCACCGTGGCCATATGGGAAAGCGTCCTCTATAGTATAAAAAGGTACTTTCTCCCACTTCCCTGTTTCGTCATTCTTTACATTCCTTGTTGACTCTTTGTAAAAATTCGCTTTGCAAAGGTCGTGTAAAAGTGCTGTAATTGCAAAGCTTTCTATATTATCGGTTTCTTCGTCAAAGTGCTTTTCCATCATTACATTAAATACATTTATGCTGTGCATAACCAATCCCTGCGGGCAAGCACAGTGATATTTCGTGCTTGCAGGCGTAGTAAAAAAGTCTGTTTTGCCCATCCAGTCAAGTAGTTTTTCCTTGCCGGGACGTGTAACATATTGATTAAACAAATCAAGAAATTCTGTTTTATAATCGTGAAATTCGTTATTTGTCAGTTCACTCATATTTTCACCTCTTACATCAAGCTTTCATCATACATTGCACGAACACCGCCTACAAATTTAGGGCGTGTTCTTGCGGCTATTATTCTTGCCTGACCTATTGTGCGTTGCTTTAGCGGAACAGGTACGGCTGTTTCTTTAAGATGCATACCAATAAGAACTCCACCAATATCAATACCTGCATTTGCTCTTATTTTCTCTACAACAACAGGATGGTTAATACCTTTATAAGTTGCTGTTGCAAAAGAACCTCCTGCTTTTGGCTGTGGTATAACATTTACAGGTTCATAGCCATACTTTTCAGCAACTTCACTTTCTATAACAATGGCTCTGTTTAGGTGTTCACAACACTGTGCGGCAATATATATACCATTCTCATTCAAAATTTTATAAATTACATTAAAAAGTTCTGTTGCCAACTGTGGCACAGAATTTGTACCGGGATTATTTCCTGTTACCTCACTGGTAGAACAACCTATAACACAAATATCTCCCTTTTTAAGCTTTGCACAGTTTAAAAGCTCGTTAACAACTAATTTAGTTTCTTCAATTATTTTTTCCATATTTTCAACTCATTTCATTTTTTCATTATAATATATTATATAGCTAAATTTATTATACCCTGTTTCAATAAAAAAGCAACAGTATGTAACAAAACACACTGTTGCTTTACATAATTTTATTAAGATTTAAAAATCGTCAAGATTCTGATAAATATTCAATACAGCACTTTCGTCATCATCTGAACCCTCTGGTATACTTGAACCGATATTTGAGTTATCATTTGATGAACTTGATGAACTTGATGAATCAGCAGATGAACTAGATGAACTGTTTGAAGTATTTGAATTATTTGAGCCTGAGTTGGAAGAACTTCCATCATTTTTATTTGATGATGAGGCTGATGATGAATTTGCATTTGAAGAACCGTTTACAGTATTTTGGTTTGATGAAGTGTTAACTGAACTACTCCCATCATTTTCTTTAGTATACTGGTAACCGTTTATATATAGCTTATCCTCTATTATTGTCCACTGAGTTGACGGAATTGATGATACATCTCCATCTGAACTGTAGTATTCAAAAACCAAAGGTTCTGCAGACTCGCTACCTTCTTCACTGTTTGGAGTAACTGTAAGGGTGTTGTCATCATCAATTTCATATGTACCCTGAATACCACCTATTATACAAGTGCCATCATCATTAAATTCCACTTCTACATCATCACTTCTGCCACCCCAATCACCAACTATTTCAGTATCAGGATTTGATGATACATTATTATCTTCTGAATTATTGCAACCACAACCACTAAGTGAAACAGCACTTACCGCAATTATTATTGCTGAAAAAATTATAGCCAAAAACTTTTTCATAATAAAACTCCTTTATAAATCTATATATTTTTAGTTTACATAAATAGCAATAAAAAGTCAATTAATAAAGTGTTAAAGCAGAATATGCGGTGCATTTTTTGTTGAATTTACTTGTTTGTGTATATTTAATATGATATAATTAACATATTATTTATATGGAGGTGTTTGTTTTGCTTTCTGATATTGAAATTGCACAACAGGCAACATTAAGACCAATAGTTGATGTTGCAAACGATTTAGGAATACAAAACGATGAGCTTGAACCTTATGGAAGATATAAGGCAAAGCTAAATGAATCCTTATTCAAAAGATTAAACAACAAGCCAAACGGTAAGCTTGTGCTTGTTACAGCTATAAATCCTACTCCTGCCGGTGAGGGTAAAACAACCGTAACAACCGGATTAGGCGAGGCAATGGCTAAAATAGGCAAAAATGCTGTTATAGCTTTGCGTGAACCTTCACTTGGCCCTGTATTTGGTATTAAAGGTGGTGCAGCAGGTGGCGGTTATGCACAGGTATTGCCTATGGAGGACATTAATCTTCATTTTACAGGTGATATGCATGCAATTACAGCAGCTAACAATTTGCTTTGTGCTATGCTTGATAACCATATTCAACAGGGTAATTCACTGAATATTGACCCTCGTCAGATTTTATTCAAGCGTTGCCTTGATATGAACGACCGTGAACTCAGATTCATAATTGCAGGTTTAGGTGGCAGAGTAAATGGTGTTCCTCGTGAAGACTCATTCCAGATTACTGTAGCAAGTGAAGTTATGGCTATTCTTTGTCTTGCTACCGATATCACTGATTTAAAAAGACGTCTAAGCAGAATTCTGGTAGCTTATAAATATGACGGCACTCCTGTTTATGCCAAGGATTTAAAGGCTGAAGGTGCTATGACAGCTTTGCTTAAAGATGCAATTATGCCTAACCTTGTTCAAACCCTTGAGGGTACTCCTGCTATTATGCACGGTGGACCTTTTGCCAATATAGCACACGGCTGTAACTCTGTAAGAGCCACCAAACTTGCATTAAAGCTTGGTGATTATTGTATTACAGAAGCTGGCTTTGGTTCTGACCTTGGTGCTGAAAAATTTCTTGACATCAAGTGCAGATATGCAGGCTTAAATCCAAATGCTATTGTTGTAGTTGCTACCTGCCGTGCTTTGAAATATAACGGTGGTGTACCAAAGGCAGAGGTTTCAAACGAAAATCTTGAGGCACTTAAAAAGGGTATTGTTAATCTTGGTGTTCACATTGACAATATGAGAAAATATGGTGTACCTGTTGTAGTGGCAATTAATAAATTCCTTACAGATACAGAGGAAGAACTTGAATATATCCGTAATTATTGCTATGAAAAGGGTGCTGACTTTGCTACAGCCGAAATGTTTGCCAAAGGTGGTGACGGTGGCAAAGAGCTTGCACAAAAGGTTGTAGATGCCTGCGAAAAAGAAAACAACTTTAACCATATATACGATATTGACCTGACTGTAAAAGAAAAGGTTAAGAAGATTGCAAAAGAAATTTATCGTGCAGATGATGTAATTTTCACAGCACAAGCTACAAAAGCACTGGACAAGATTATTGAACTTGGTGGCGATAAACTACCTGTTTGCATTGCGAAAACTCAGTATTCACTGTCTGACAATCCTCAGCTTTTGGGAGCACCAACAGGTCACACAATCACTGTTAAAGACGTAAAGCTTTCAAACGGTGCAGGATTTGTTGTAGTTTATACAGGAGATATTATGACAATGCCAGGTCTACCAAAAGTACCTGCCGCTGAGAGAATAGACGTTGACGAAAACGGTGTAATCTCAGGTTTGTTCTGATAACAGGTGAGTAAATTGAGTATAACCTATAACAGCCATTCTTACGAGGATACATTAAAGATAGGCGAAGAAATCGCAAAAAATTTGAAGGGTACAGAGGTAATAGCTTTATTCGGCGGTTTGGGTATGGGTAAAACAGCTCTTACCACAGGTATATCAAAAGGTCTAAATATAACCAATTGCGTTTCAAGCCCTACCTTTGCCCTTGTTAATGAATACCATGGTAAATATAATGTATATCATTTTGATATGTACCGCATTGCAACGTGGGACGATTTATATTCTATAGGCTTCTTCGACTATCTTGGTAATGGTGTTCTTATAATTGAATGGAGCGAAAATATAGAAAACGCTTTGCCTGAAGAATATATAAAAATAACTATAGAAAAGGGCAACAGTGAAAATGAAAGAATTTTAACGGTTGAGGAGTGTAAGTAATTGGATATATTAGCAATGGAGTCCTCGGCAACATCTGCGTCTGTAGCTTATGTACGCAATGAAAAGATACTTGGACAGTATTATATAAATGCAGGGCTTACACACAGTACAACCCTAATGCCTATGACAGAGGCTTTATTAAAAAACGCAAATTTAAGTTTAAGCAATGTTGACTGTTTTGCTGTTTCGGTCGGTCCGGGTTCTTACACAGGCTTACGTATAGGAATTTCAGCTACAAAAGGAATATCTCTTGCTGAAGATAAGCCCTGTGTGCCTGTTTCTACACTTGAAGCTATAGCATACAACTACATTTATACAGATACATTGGTATGTGCTTGTATAGACGCACGTTGTAATAGATTTTTTAACGCAATTTTCAAATGTAGTGCAGACGGTAATGTTGAAAGACTTTGTGATGACAGAGCATTAACATTCAACGAAATTGCAGATGAACTTAACGAAAAATACAACAATACATCTATTGTACTTGCAGGTGACGGTGCTGAACTTGCTTATAAGCTTATGAGTGAAAGCGTGAAAAATTTAAAAATTGCACCACCACATTTAAGATACCAGCAAAGTACAGGTGTAGCAATGGTAGCAAAAAAACTCGCTGAAAGCGGACAACTCGTAACCTCTCAGGAACTTGTGCCATCCTACCTGAGTCTACCGCAAGCACAGCGAGAATTACAAAAGAAATTAAACAATAAGGATTAAGGAGTGTTTGAAGTGATAGCATTAGCAGCAGACCACGGTGGATTTGAATTAAAGGAAGCCATTAAAAATCATCTTATCAGTCAAGGTGTAGAAGTAAAAGACTTTGGTACATACAGCAACGAATCAGTGGACTACCCTATTTATGCAGAAAAGGCAGCACGTTCAGTTGCAAATAAGGAATGTACACTTGGCATTATTTGCTGTGGAACAGGTATAGGTGTTTCTATGGTAGCAAATAAGATAAAAGGAATCAGAGCAGCAGTTGTCACAAATGACTTCTGTGCCGAAATGACTCGCAGACATAATGACGCCAATATTCTTTGTATGGGTGGCAGAGTTATAAATGAAGAAACTGCTATAAGACTTACAGACATTTTCCTTAACACCCCATTTGAAGGTGGCAGACATATTAACAGAGTTTGTATGATTAAAGACATTGAGGAAAAAGAGAGAAGCTGAGAGAGTTTGGAGCTTTAAAATCAGGAGTTAATGTTTATTTATAAAAAGTAATATTAAATTTCAAGAATAAAAACTCCTAACTTCTCCCTCCTAATTCCTAACTAATAAAAAGGGAGGCCTATTAAATGAATAATCAAGTTACTGTTTTGGATCATCCGCTTATACAACATAAGCTGTCGTTTTTGCGTGATAAAAACACAGGCAGTAAGATGTTCCGTGAACTTGTTTCTGAAATTTCTATGCTTATGTGTTATGAGGCTATGAGAGATTTGCCATTGGAAAGTGTAGAGATTGAAACGCCTATTACAAAAACTACAACTAAAGTGCTTGCCGGCAGAAAGCTTGCTTTTGTACCTATTTTGCGTGCAGGCTGTGGTATGCTTGACGCTATGCTACAAATGGTACCTGCGGCTAAAGTTGGCCACATAGGTTTATATCGTGATGAAAATACTTTCCAACCTGTTGAGTATTATAACAAACTACCATCCGATATTAATAACAGAGATGTTTTTGTACTTGACCCAATGCTCGCTACAGGTGGTTCGGCTGTAGACGCTATATCTATTATTAAAAAGAGTAATCCTAAAAGTATCAAATTTTTATGTATTGTTGCTGCTCCACAAGGAATAAAAGCATTAACAGAGGCTCATCCTGATGTACAGGTATTCTGTGCTGCTAAAGATGAAACCATTGACGAAAATTGCTATATTGTTCCGGGTTTAGGTGACGCAGGTGATAGAATATTTGGTACTAAGTAAAATTTTTTAAATATTTTTTGGTATTTTATAAACCTGTCGAAGCATTAGCTTTGGCAGGTTTTGTATTATATTTTACGATTGGAGGTAACTATGGAAAAACTCATTGTTAACGGTAAAAATTATGAAATCATAAAATTATTAGGTCACGGAAAAGGTGGCTATTCATATCTTGCAACAGATGGCAAAAATAAATATGTGTTAAAACAAATTCACCACGAACCCTGTGACTACTATCAATTCGGCAACAAAATTGAAGCTGAAATGAATGATTACAAGCGTTTAAAAGAATCGGGAATAAGAATTCCGAAAATGCTTGATATAGATATTGAGAACGAAAGAATTTTAAAAGAATATATAGAAGGTCCCACAATTTATGATTTGGTTTTTACTGATAAAATGTGTGAGGATTATATAAATCAGGTAAAAACAATGTGTAATATTCTTTATTCCATAGGACTTAATATCGACTACTTCCCCACCAATTTTGTTGTTCAAAACGGTTTGATTTATTATATCGACTTTGAATGTAACAACTATATGGACGAATGGAATTTTGAAAACTGGGGAATAAAATACTGGTCTAAAACTCCTGAATTTATAGAATATGTTAACAATCATAAAAATTAATATCACATAGCAGAACAGGAACACTGAATTTATCAGCGTTCCTGTTCTGTTATGTTTCAGCATTATCAACTGTAATGTGATAATGTACCTGTTTAAATTTTTTATTTTCTACTTTGAATACTCTGTCGGCTATTCCCAACGTACTAAGCTTGTGGGTAACAAAAATAATCGTTTTATTTTTAAAATGAGTTTTTATGTTACCAAGTAATTTTTTTTCAGTTTCTTCATCAAGTGCAGATGTTACTTCATCAAACAATAATATAGGTGCATCTTTTATTAATGCTCTTGCTATAGAAATACGCTGAATTTGTCCTTCGGAAAAACCCTTTCCACTCTCTCCTACATAGGAATTTATACCGTCTGGCAAATCTTTTACAAAATCATAAGCACAAGATAATTTTAAGGCAGTTATAATTTCTTTATCTGTTGCATCAGGTTTTATAAGCCTTAAATTTTCCGCAATAGTTCCTTCTATAATTGTGTTGCCTTGAGGTACATAAGCAAATAACTTTCTTGTTGAAGTGCTGACAGGAATAGACTCACCATAAGAATTTTGAAGTTCTATACCTCCTTCTGTACACTCAAGCAAGCCAAGAATAAGACGGAAAAATGTAGTCTTTCCAATACCCGAACCACCTATAACAGCAATAATTTCACCAATTTCTGTACTAAAAGAACTGTTGTTTATTATTTTAACATCAGGTTCATCACTATAGCTGAAAGTAACCTCTTTACAATTAATTTTCACACCAGTATCATAGCTTTTATTTATGAAGTCTTCTTCCTGCTTTGTAGGAGTTGTTGACTCTGAAGGCAGATTTTCTATAGCTATTATTCTTGAAGCTGATGTACCAAGATTAATGGTTTGAGGAATTACCTTCATCAAAGAATTTAATGAATTTGAAAGAGTAAGTGCAAGCTGTAAAAACATAACCATTGTTCCGTAAGTTATATACCCTTGCCAAAGTCTGTACACTCCCCAAGTATACGAAATAAATGTAACCGACAAACCTACAAGACTCATAATTACCTGCATAAATATTGTAACCTTATTATAATCAAGATTTTCATTTTTATAATTATTCTGTTTTTCTACAAGCTTTTGATAAATAATAGTTGATATTCCAAATGACTTTATGTATTGCAAATTATGGAATGAATCTTCCTGATATGACATCATATCAGCATTTAATTCTTTTATTTTAAGATTGTGCTTGTGCATTTTATGTAACATAAATCTTGACATAAATGCAGAAACAGGAGCAGATAGCAGAGATATAAAAGCCATAATGGGGTCATTAACAAAAATAAGAATAAAAGTATATAAAAATTGTGTTAAGAAAGTAAGTACAGTGGGCCACCAGCCAATTATTCCGCTTGAAACAAAAGTGACATCACTATTAATTCTGTTAATAAGGTCGCCTTTGCGGTATTCACGCAAACTTTCCCATTGAGCATTAAATATTGTCTTATATACCTTTATCTGCATTTCATTTTGAATTTTTATTGATATTTTTGTTTTTATGCGTGAACTCATTGCTGAAAAAGCAATATTAAACAGCATAAGCAAAACTGCAACAACAGCAATATTCAATACACTTTCGTTACTTGCACCTGTTACAATATCTATAACTTTTTTAAGACAAAGCGTTATTGTGAGATTAAAAACAGTACCAAGGACTGAAACCAAAGTAACTATAAATATTTCTTTTTTATACGACTTACTTATATTAGCAAGCCATTTCAATTCATCTTTAACACTTATTAATTTATCTTTTTTCTCTTTTACAGCTTTAAAAAACATTTTTATACCTCGTAATACAGTTTATAAATTATTATATCATAATTTATTTATTTTTACATCTGTTATTGTACTTAAAACAGCTATTGATTATTTCCATCAGTAAGTGTAGAATATATGTAGTTTTATATGTTAAAAATATAGCTTGTATAAGGAGGACAAATTTTGAATAAAAAATATTTGCTGAGAGAGGTGGCAGGAGAGTATCTGCTTGTACCTATTGGCGAAAGCTCTGTACAATTCAATTCTCTTGTTACAATGAATGAAACAGGAGCATTTATCTGGAAAAAGCTCGATAAAGGTATGGATACCGAACAAATTGCAGAGGCTCTTACAAAAGAATACACTATTTCTTTACAACAAGCCAAAAACGATGTAATTGAATTTATTAATTATTTAAAAAATAAGTCTATAATTTAATCTATAACATAGCAAAATTAATTAATCAAATAAAGAACAAAGCAAGCAATAGCAAAATTAAGCTGTTGCTTGCTTTGTTTAAATATTCACTGAATTTATTAATTTGCAAATTTAGGACTTAAATTTATATAAACATTTGCAATTAACTTTGCAAAGAAATATGTTGCAAAAGGATAAATGCAGAATAAAATTACATTTGTTATTAATCTTACAGGTAATATTGCCTGTAACGGATATCCATAAGCAACGCACAAACTTATAGTTGTAATGCAAATATTACATACCAAAATTGCAACTAAATTTGAAACAAAAGACCTTGCAAGAGTTACAGGCTTTTTGTACAAAAATAGTCCCATTAAAACACCCCATAAAGTTTTTGCAAACAAAATTCCAAAGTTAATTCCGCCTGTAGGATGAATTATAAGCGTAATTATGTCACCTGCTGCACCAATAACTCCGCCCCATACAGGTCCAAGCATATATGCTGCAAGTGTTACCGGAATTGGTGAGAAAGTTATTCTGTATGAGTCACCTATATTAATTTCAAGAAAACCCAAAACAACTCTTAATGCCATAAAAATAGCACCAAAAGTTATAAGCTGTATAGGTTTAAACTCAAATACAGTTGCCTCTGCTCTTTCTTTTTTCAACATCTTGTCCATTTTGTAATGTCCTCCTTAATAATAATTGTTGTCGGATAAGGAGAACAATAAAAAGCGGAGATGCAAAACACATCTCCGCTGGGAATTCAATGTTGTACCTTATTCAACAGCGGGATGCAAAGCCCGAACCGTAGGAATAAATCCATTCGTCCTGACAACAACTCCCCGTTTGTCAGGCACTAAGCAAATTTGCAACGCTCAAGCTTCTACTCTGTATGTATAATACAGTATGGATTATAGCACAACATAAAAAAGTTGTCAATACCTCATATAGCCACTCCAAAATATGGCTCTTTAAGACAACACCGTACATAGTTTATATCTCTGATGATATAAACATTACCTCTTTAAAATATACCATTTTACTCCAAATATTTAATTCATTAACAACACACAGATTGCCAATATTTTTTACGATTCTATAATGGCAACCATTCACTATTTTTAAGCAGACCACCCCCATAAATTTACTGCATATAAATATTACCACTTGTAAGCACAAAAAACAATAGCATAGGAAATATTTCTCAAAAAACTTATATACGAAAAGTAGATACTTTTATTTATTAATACAAGGAGTTTTATTATGAAAAAATATTTATTATTCACAACAACCTTATTGATTATATTTACCTTAATTTCTGTTGAAAATGTAACTATAGCATATGCTGATTATCCTTCTGAAGATGTAACAGCTACCGAAATATCAGAATATAAAAGTGACCCTGATAAACTTCTGGACAATGCAAATATACCTGTTCTTTGTGCTATAATTGGTGTGGCTTTAATTATTGGAAATTATAAAACACGAAAAAACTCCTATTCTTATGATGAAACTTATAACGAAATTTCATATAACAGATTTGATGAAGAAAGTACAGAAGATATCTTGGAATAATAAAAGAAATAGGGCTACAGCCCTTTTATAAAGAACTGTAACCCTATTTCAGTAGTAGTTAAGATGATAAAAGATTATTCATATTCTACAACGTCTACCCATTTCATCAAAAATTCTTTTTCTTCTTCAACACCCTTTACCATTTGGGATGCTGCAACTATAGGTAGCCAATGTTGTACATATTGTTTTGCTGTGTTGCTCTTTGCACAGAACAGCTTCAAATACTTGTCTGCAAGCTCAGGATGCTTTAAGGAGAACAACAAGTATGTTCTTGCTGCGTCTGCAGAAGCATTACCCTGTGTAGCGTGTGACCAGTCAAGAATATGAGGATTACCGTCATTATCTATAATAATATTACTAGGGTTAAAGTCACCATGACAAACCTTTGTATGCTTAGGCATTGATTCCAAACGTGTATGAAGCTCATAACGTGTAGTAGCATCTACTTCTTTCAGACTTGAAATTTTTCTGTTCATCTTGTCCTTCAGTTTATTAAGCAAAGGTGCTTTCTTGCTGTGAACTTCCAACTGCAAGTCAACAAACATATCTAAATATTCGTCAATCTTATCAGGATTTTCATCCATAAGCTCCTGCAATGTCTTCCCCTCAACATATTCAATAGTAATTGCCCATTTGCCATCAATAACAGAAACAGACTTCAAATCAGGAATAGGCAGACCTGTTTCTTCAACTCTTGCCTGATTCAGTGCTTCGTTAAGAACATCTGATTTTGGGTGACATTCTGTATCAAACAGCTTAACAACTGTATCGTCAGCCTTATAAACAACCTTACCTTTACGTTCAGCTAATATTTTGTCGTATGTCATATAAATCCACCTTTCTTTTAATAATTAACTATGCAATTTAGCTAACTATTTAATATGGCTATATTATATCACTTAAATCTTAAAAAGTATAGTCTAATAACAACAAAAAAAACAATCATTTTTTTGGTTATTCATACAAATTTGATAATAATGTGTAGAAATCGTATGAATTATCTGTAAAAATATAAATATTAATATATCCAAACTCCATTAGCATATCCAAATATACAGGGATTTTACAGAGAAGAAAAAATATGTTATACTTTCTTATAAATACTTTTTAAGGGTTGTTTTACGATGACAGAGAAAACTAAAAAAGTTTGTAGTGCAGAAGAACTTTTGCCAATTCTTGAAGATGTAATAAAAAATAGTGGTACTTTTCCTCTTACTATAACAGGTACAAGTATGACACCACTACTTTACAATATCCGTGATTCTGTAAATTTAATTTCACCTAAAAGCAAGCCACCTAAGAAATATGATATTGTATTTTTTCAACGTAAAAACGGCAAACTGGTTTTACACAGGATTATTAAAGTCCTCCCTGACAACAAACTCTTAATAAACGGTGACAGCCAAATGTGGACAGAAACCATAAATAACAATCAGATTATAGCTGTAGTAAAAAGTTATAAACGTAAAGGTAAGCTTACAGACTGTAATTCATTTTCGTTTAAACTATATTCAATTCTTTGGTGCAGTTTAAAACCATTCAGACCGTTTATTTTTAAAATTTCTAAATGTATAAAAAAAATATTCAAACGAAAATAAACAGGTAATAATCAGAACTACTATATGCTCTGATTATTACCTGTTCTTTTACGTAGTTACTACGCCAAACATTACAGGTACTCCTGTATTCATTGAAACTGTGGCAATCCTTGAACATTCTAAAGGCATTGACAAACCTGTATTTTTTCTTACATATTCTTTATTAAGTTTGCCATTTCTATAGCACTTACTGCACAATCATAGCCTTTGTTACCTGCTTTTGTGCCTGCTCGCTCTATTGCTTGCTGAATTGTATCTGTAGTTACTACACCAAACATTACAGGTACTCCTGTATTCATTGAAACTGTAGCAATGCCTTTAGAAACTTCTGCACAAACATAATCATAATGTGAAGTTGCACCTTTTATTACTGCACCCAAACATATTACAGCGTCATATTTTTTGCTTTCTGCCATTTTCTTAGCTATCACAGGAATTTCAAATGCACCGGGTACCCACGCAACATCTATATCATTATCATTTACACCGTGACGTACCAAACCGTCTACACAGCCACTAAGCAATTTTGAGCCTATAAACTCGTTAAATCTGCCTACTACTATACCAATTTTTAGTCCCTCTGCTACTAGCTTTCCTTCTAAAATATTCATATTAAAGCACCTCTTTTTTATTTTTAAGTTTATGAAATTCAGCACATATCAAGAATATGTCCCATTTTTTCCTGTTTTGTTTTTAAGTAAAATTCGTCATATTTGTTTGCCTCTATCTGTATTGGCACTCTTTCTACAATTTCCAGACCATAATCTTCAAGACCGTCAATTTTAAGCGGATTATTTGTCATCAATCTTAAACCTTTAACGCCTATGTTGCGTAAAATTTGTGAACCAACAGAATAATCACGCATATCAGCAGGGAAACCAAGAGCAATATTAGCTTCTATTGTATCCATTCCTTTATCCTGTAAAGCATATGCTTTGATTTTATTAATCAAACCTATTCCTCTGCCCTCTTGTCTTAAATAAACCAAAACACCTCTGCCCTCTTTAGCAATAGCTTTCATAGCGGCATCATACTGCTGACCGCAATCACATCTTGCAGAACCAAGTGCATCACCTGTTAAGCATTCTGAGTGTACTCGGCACAGTACAGGCTTGCCGTCTGTAACATCGCCTTTTATAAGTGCAACGTGATGCTCACCATTGATTTTATTAACATAGCCTCTTATTTCAAACTCACCATATCTTGTGGGCATTTTTGCTGTTGCAACACACTCAACAAATTCCTCGTGAACCTTACGGTATTTAATTAAATCAGCTATTGTACCAATTTTTAAATTATGTTTTTTTGCAAACTCCATAAGATAATCTGTACGAGCCATTGTACCGTCTTCTTTCATAATTTCACAGCACAAGCCAACAGGTTTACAACCTGCAAGACGTACTAAATCCACTGTAGCCTCAGTATGACCATTACGTTCCAAAATACCTCCGTCTTTTGCAAGCAGAGGGAACATATGACCCGGTCTGCGGAAATCTTCAGGCTTTGCACCGTCCTCTACCACCTTCATAGCAGTAATAGAACGCTCTAACGCCGAAATGCCTGTTGTTGTGTCTATATGGTCTATAGAAACTGTAAAAGCTGTGCAATGATTATCTGTATTATGTGTAACCATCTGTGGCAAATTCAGCTTTTCTGTGTACTCTCTGCTCATAGGCATACAAATTAAACCCTTTGCATAACTAGCCATAAAATTGACATTTTCAAGAGTTGCATACTCTGCTGCACAGATAATATCACCCTCATTTTCTCTATCCTCATCATCAATAAGAATAATATTCTTACCGTTTCGGATATCTTCAATAATTTCTTTAATGGTGTTAAATTTATAATCAGCCATCAAATAAATCTCCTTTCAATCACATAAATCCATATTTTATAAGCATTTCTTCGCTAATCTCATTATTCTTTGTTTTATTATTATCTTTAAACCCCATTAGCTTTTCAACATATTTTGCTATAACATCACATTCAAGGTTAACTGTACTTCCCACACCTTTTGTAAGCAGTGTGGTTTCCTGTGAGGTATGTGGAATAATTGAAACTTTAAAGCATTTATCATCAACATAAGCCACCGTAAGGCTTATACCATCAATAGCTATTGAGCCTTTTTCTACAACATATTTTAAAATATTAACATCAGCACTTACTGTAACCCAAGTAGCATTGTCCTCTTTTAAATACGCTGTAATTGTTCCTACACCATCAATATGTCCGCTTACAATGTGACCGCCCATTCGTGTAAAAGGTGTTAAGGCACGTTCAAGGTTTACCTTACTTCCTACATTCTGGCTACCTAAATTTGTACGTCGCATTGTTTCAGCCATAACATCGGCAGAAAAGCAGTTTCCAGTAATATCTGTTACAGTAAGACAAATTCCGTTTACAGCAATACTATCTCCTAATTGTGTGCCTTGTAAAACTTTATTGGCGTTAATAACAACGGTTGAAGATTTTTCTCCGTTTATTACCTGCTTAATTTCTCCAATCTCCTCTACAATCCCTGTAAACATTTTATCACTCCTTGTTAACATATGCTGTTATACATACATCGTTATCTACTATCTTTGTGGTAATATCTTTAAGCTTTACAGACTCAGAGATTTTTAAAAATCCATCACCCTCAACAGAAGTTTTTGCATTAATACCGCCAAATATTTTAGGTGCAATATAATAAATAACTTTATCCACAATTCCCTGCTTAAAAGCAGAAAACGCAAGTGTTCCACCACCCTCAATAAGAATGCTGTCTATGCCCATATTACCTAAAATATCCATAAGACTGTTTAGGTTTACTCTGCCATTATATTCATCTACAGAAACAATCTCTACACCCATCTGTTTTAACATACTTGCCTTTATACAACTATCACTCTGCAAGGTTGCAACAATGGTTCTATACTTATTGGCTGTTTGTACAATGTTGCTTTCAACAGGAATTTTCAGCGATGAGTCTACCACAATACGAACAGGTGATGTACATCCTTCTACTCTGCAGTTAAGCATAGGATTATCGGCAAGAACTGTATTTATTCCCACCATAATTCCACTTAAATAATGCCTGAGCATATGAACTTCATTCCGTGAATTTTCATTTGAAATCCACTGTGACTCTCCGGTTACTGTGGCTATTTTTCCATCTAATGTAGTAGCAGACTTATAAACAACAAAAGGTCTTTTAGCAACAATATATTTCATAAATACCTCATTGAGTTTAATGCTTTCATCTGTAAGCAACCCTGTGTCAACTTTAATACCTGCATTTCTTATTTTCTCTATTCCTCTGCCACTTACCAACGGATTTGGGTCTGTTGTTGCTATAACAACCCTTCCAAGCTTTTTTTCAACAATCTTATTGGCACAAGGTGGAGTTTTTCCTGTATGACTGCACGGTTCTAGGGTTACATACATTGTCGCACCTTCAACATCCTCGGTTGCATTGTTAAAAGCATTAACCTCTGCATGCCAGTCGCCACATATTTTATGATAGCCCTCACCTATTATTCTACCTTCTTTTACAATTACAGCACCAACCATAGGGTTTGGCGAGGTATAGCCACGAGCTTTTTCGGCAAGTTCTAAGGCACGTTTCATATACAAATAATCTTCTTTTGTAAATTCAGACATAAAATCACCTGCAATATAATGAAAAAGCCACAATACACGGGGTACTGTGGCATAATAAACTATATAAATACAGCTATAACATAAAATTATAACTATAAATATGCTTCTATCATCCGGACTATACCGTCGGCTTTGGAATTACACCAAATCAGCTTTCGCTCGTGGGCTTTACCACCGGTGGGGAATCTCACCCCGCCCCGAAACATTGTTTTATTCAGTTCTTGTAATAATATTATATCACTGCAATGCTGAATGTCAACCTTTTAATTTACTAAAATTACTGTTCGTCCAAAGTGAGCCTATATGCAGGAAACATTTCCTCCATAAATACTTTCACTTCCGGTAGATCCATATTTTCTATTGAATTAATCGTTGATTGCTGTGCTTTTACAAACTCCTTATTACCCATTATAAGTTCTTCGGTACATTTTATCAATGCTGAAATTTTATCGGCAGCTTTTATATATTTCCATAATAGCCTTTCATTTTCATCCTCGCACAAAATATTTTTATATTCTTCAGCAATGTCATTAGGTAACATTTTTAGCAAACTTTGTTGTGCTTGTGCTTCTATTTCTTTGTAAGCGTTTTTTATTTTCTCGTTATTATACTTTATAGGTGTAGGTAAATCGCCTGTTATAATTTCGCTTGCATCGTGAAAGATTGCAAGCACAGCAAGCCGTTCAGGATTAATGTTGCCGTTAAAGCGTTTATTATTTATAACTCCTAAAGCGTGTGCTATTATAGCAACCTCCAAAGAGTGTTCACTTAAATTTTCGTTGCGAGTGTTATTCATAAGACCCCAACGGTTGATATATTTTATTCTTGACATCATAGCATAAAAGCTGTACATAGTATTCTCCTTTAAACATAGTTTTTAGAATAAAGAAAATCATCGTAAACACTCAAATGCTTTACGATGATTTTTATTCGATATTTAATTCTATAAAACATTATCTTGAATTTAAAAGCTTATTAAGCTCATCCATAAAGGTGTTTATATCCTTAAACTGTCTGTAAACCGAAGCAAAACGCACATATGCAACTTCATCAATTTCTTTTAAATATTCCATTGCATATTCACCTATTACCTCTGAGGTAACTTCTCTGTCCAACGAATTTTGTAGCTTCATTTCAATAGCTGATATTATACTGTCTATTGTTTCTATTGATACAGGACGCTTTTCACAAGCACGCATTAAGCCTGAACTTAACTTTTCTCTGTTAAAAGGCTCTCGGGATTTATCACGCTTGATTACCATAATAGGTACAGTTTCAATAACCTCATGTGTTGTAAAGCGTTTACCACACTTCAAGCATTCACGTCTTCTTCTTATACGTTCACCGTCATCTGCTGAACGTGAATCTATAACCTTACTTTCGTCAAAGCCACAATATGGACATTTCATAAAAACACCTCCAAAGGTACTTAAATTACTATGTATTATACCACATATTCTGTGCATTTGCAACAAAAAGATTAATTTTTCAGATTATAAATTGCCAAATACATTATTAAGATAATTATATGAGTCTACTACCTCACTTGCAGAATTAAAATTTTTGTTATAAACCTCAATAACAGCATCACCTTTAAAACCATTTAATGTCATCTGTGTAATAATTTTTTTGTAATTCATTGTTCCTTTGCCCGGCAATAAACAATCGTGGTTGCTGTCATTGTCATTTATATGCAGATGAATTATTCTGTTACCCATAGCATCACAAACTTCATAAGGGTCATTACCTGAGCGAACTGCCTGTTTTATATCAAAAACAAAATCCACTTCATCACCCAGATATTCCCTCATTTTTCTTAGGAAATCAGGACTCTGACTTCTGAACATATTAACATTTTCCTGTGCAACAGTTACGCCCATTGTTCTACCTGTTTTGGCAAGCTTGTAATATCTTTCAAAGTATTCCTCATTGGGAATACCACCCATTTGCACAAAGCGTCTATCACCATGTAACACGATAAGCTTTGCACCTACATTATTGGCAAAGTTAAAATATTGCTTATAGAACTCAAGAGTATCTTCAAAACGCTTATAATAATCAGAAAAAAGCAAAATATGTTCATAACCTGATGTAAATGGATGAATTGATGTTACATTTATATTGCGTGGTTTTATTATGTTGTTTACCTTTTTTGCAAAATCGTCCTGTAATTCGCTTACAGTGTTTGTAAAAATCTCAATCGTATGTATATTATTATCAGCTAAAAATTCAATAGATTTCATCAAATCCATAGGATAAAAACAAGCTGATGAAACACCAAATTTCATATTATCGCTTCCTCTTGTAAAACATTCTGATTTTCTTTTTTGTTATTATTTCTAATATTAATTACAATCATTATCAATGATAAAACAAAGATAATAATGCTTATCCACTGCGATGTTGACAACACACCAAAATATCCACGCTCGTCAACATCACCTCTGAAAAATTCATTTATAAATCTTATAACAGGGTATGTAAGTCCATAAATCCAGATTAATATACCATGTTTAATATTTTTACACTTGTAAAGTATAATTACCAAAATTGCACATAAAATGAAATTTTCCGCTGACTCAACAAGCTGAATTGGAAATCTGCAAACACCGTTGGCACTTTCTACCATAGAATAATGATAGGTAAAGCCTACTTTACTTTCCATACCATAACAACAACCGGCTAAAAAGCAACCTATTCTTCCAAAAGCGTGAAATAATGGTATACAGGGTGCAATAGTGTCAGCATATTCTTTAACATCCAGCCTCGCCCTTTTCATATAAATAAAGCCACCCAAACAAGCACCTATCAAACCACCGTAAAAAACCATACCTCCAAAAACATCAAAAATATATATCAAGAACATATTAACACTCTCAAACAACCTGTCCGGATGTGTAATAATGTAACATAGCTTATCAAACTGTGCAACACCATAAACAAGGTGTGCCATAATAAAAGCACATACTCCACCTGATAAGCCTATACAAACATATTCAATAGGCTCAATATTTTTACGTTGTTTAGCGGTAAATTTCAGCAGAAGGAAACAGGCTAAAATCCCTAATCCTGTCATAATCCCGTAATATGGTAACTCTACTCCAAATATATCAATTGTGGTAAACAAATTTTATCACTCCTAATATAAGAAGGCAGTGTGCAAACCACACACTGCCCTTTGAATTTCAAGCTATTATTTTTAATTAATAATAATCTGAGTAAAGTGAAGCTGAATCTGAAATAGAATCACCAATGTCACCTGCTATACAAGCTGCACAACCTACACATGAAACACAAGAAAGGATTGAAATAGCAGCAAGAATAATTCCGATAACACCAGAAACTATACCACCTGTTGCCTGACCACTTGATGATGCTACGCCTGTTTGTTTTGAAAGCTTATTGTACTTAACACCAAAAACGATACCAATTATACCTGCAACTAATGCAATAATAGGTAAAACAGCTGATACAATCAAACCAACACCTATAGCAGTTGTACTTGAAGTAATCTCTGCAACTGAACCAATTGAACACCAAAATACGATAACTCCAATTAGTGCAAGAAAAATACTTGCAATACCAGAAATCAAAGAAACTGTAGCTTTTGTTTTGTTAGGATCCGGACCACCAAAATTATTATTCATTGGCTGATTATTATAGAAGCCCTGTCCTGCATCTGTAGAATTGTTATAGTAATTCTGGTTGTTGTAATAATCCTGTCCTGATGTATTTAATGTTGACTGATTATTATAATAATCCTGACCACCATTTGATGACTGTGCATTGTTGTAGTAATCCTGATTATTATTCAATGACTGATTATTATTTTCTTTACTAATATTTATCGGCTGGCTATTAACAGCAGGCTGTGATTCGTATGTACCTTGCTGATTACCACCGGCAGGCTGTGATTCATATGTACCCTGCTGATTACCACCGGCAGGCTGTGATGAATAACCTGGATTAGCATTATAGCCATTAGTTGAGTAACCCATATTTGGATTAAAACCATTGTTCTGTGAATTGTACTGATTAGCGTTTACATTCTGATTTAAATTCTGCTGGCTATTATCACCGTTAGCAGGTGAAAAACCGCCAAACTGCTGATTGGAATTATTATTGTTATCCATTAACATTACCTCCTCTAATGTCTTAATTCTACTAAATATTTCAAATAAAGTCAACACGAAATAATTTATTTACAAAATTTAGATATTATTTTTCTTTTATATAAATAAATTTTATTTTTTCTATATTCTTTTACAAAAGAAATCAAACCTGATTATCACATTTTTTATTATCTTCAGGATTTTCATCAAAGTTTAATCTGCATTCCTCTACAACAAGTGGACGTTTCATTACACGAGTATTTATACTCATAATATATTCGCCCATAATTCCTATAAAGAAAAGCTCTACTGCACCCAAAAAGAACATTCCAACCAGAACGGGTGCCATTCCTGCCGAAAATCTATCCCAAAAGACCAATTTTAAAACCAAATATACCAATGCAATAATAAAGCTGAATGCACCCACAATAAAACTACATATAGTTGCAAGCCTCAGCAAAACCTTTGAATAAGATGTTATTCCTATCATTGCATAATCATACAAAGAATAAAAATTATTCTTGCTCTTTCCTGCACGTCTTTTAGGCTGTTGATATTCAACTGTTACATAATCAAATCCAAGTTCAGCAACTATTCCTCTTAAATAAGGCATAGGGTCATCAAGATTTCTTACTACATTTACAAAGGCTTTATCATATAACCCAAAACCTGTAAAATGTTCTATTTGTTCAACATCAGAAATTTTCTTGATAAGCTTATAGTAGCACGAACGTAGAAAATACATAAGCTTATTCTCTTTACTGCTTGTTTTTACACCTATAACTATTTTATTTCCCTGTTCCCACAGTCTTACAAAATCAACTATCATATCAACAGGGTCTTGAAAATCTGCACACATACGCACTACGCAATCACCATATGCCTGTTTGAGTGCATAGACAGGAGAACGCATCTGCCCAAAATTTCTGGCATTAAAAATTGCCTTTATCTTTTTATTCTCCTCACACATTTTTCTGAGTATTACTCTTGTTTTGTCCTTTGAATGGTTGTCAGCAAAGATGATTTCATAATCATATTCAGGCAACTTAGTTTCAAAAACATCTATAATAGCCTGTGACAAAGGCAACACATTTTCTTCCTCGTTATATGTAGGTATTACCACACTTATTTTTTTCATTTCCTTTTTAATTCATCCCTTATAAATTCTATATTTTCCTTTATTCCTTGCTCAAATGTATACACAGGTTTAAATCCTGTGTGGGCTGTAAGCTTTGAAATATCTGCACATAAATTCATAACAGCGTTTTCGGGATAAGGCACAGCACCTAAGTTCACTTTTGCGGTATTTTGAGTATACTCATTTATAATATTGATATACTCATACAGTGGGCGAGCTTTACCACTACCTATATTATAAACATTGCCTGCTATACCATTTTCACCTAACATATAAAATGCTTTACCAATATCTTTACTATACATATAGTCCCACATCTGTTCACCCTTAGTAAAAAAGGTTTCTTCTTTCTTGAGCATTTTTTCTATACAACTGCTTATCATTGCTGACTTTTTATTATATGTTCCATAAACACTGAAAATTCTTGTCCACACACAATCAATGTCAAGTCTTTTACATTGTTCAAAGGCAAGCTTGCAAGCGGTATATTTACAAATACCATAAGGCGTACAGGGATTTACAGGTGTATTCTCATCTATTGATGTCTTATTAACCACACCATACTCAGCCTGAGAACCTGCACCAATAAATTTTTTACAACCTAACGCTTTTGCGGAATCCACAGCGTCTATTGTAAAGTTAATATTTTCTGTTTGATATTTTAAATTATCATTTCTTTTTGCACCTGTATGTCCCCAAGCAAAATGATAAAAAACATCACATTGTTCATTTATTTTGTCTTTTAATGTTGAAATCTCATTTAAGGCACATTCTACAATAGTGATATTTCTAAAAATATCAAGCCTGCCAATATTATCTGAGTTCGGTCTTACCACTGCATAAACCTTTACACCATTTTTAACAAGTTCTTCAACCACAGCATAACCAATCATACTGGTTGCTCCGGTTACTACAACCCTATCCATTCAAACACAACCCCTTTTATTTGAGAATGGAGAACTTTGAAAGTTAGGAGTGATGATACCTTAAACCACCCTTTTTACTCATTTCTCCTCAACAAGTAATTTTGAAAATTAAAATTTAAAATCAACTTAAAGCATTTTCGGCAAAACACCTCAATTATACCTCAATTAAATTATCATATTCTTTTCGAGTTCTTCACGAGGTAAAAAAGGAGCAAGGTCTTCAAGAGGAGCAGAAACCATTGAACCATCCTCCAACTTTTTACTGGACGCTTTAGGTTCAGTTTTTTGGGTAGTTGTAACAAACACTTCGCAAAGTATTGCACCCTGTTTATTAAGCACTTCGGTTATAGTGCTGTTTAAGTCTTCACTTTTGTTAACGCTTGTATATTCAATACCATATGCGTAACAAAGTTTATTCAAGTCCGGAAAACCTAAGTCAAAGCTATCTGTACCAACACCAACGAGAGAATTATTAAAGTAAGATGTCTGAGTTTGTCTGATTGAATGATAGCCATTGTTATTAATTATAAACAGCTTTATAGGAAGTTTATTTGTTACAATAGTTTGCAATTCCTGTATGTTCATCTGCAAACTTCCTTCACCTGTCACACAAGCTATGCTCTTTCTGCCACAAGCAATACATACGCCTATAGACGCAGGCAAACAATAACCCATTGAAGCAGTGTTTGGGTTAGTTATAAAACGCTGTCCCTTCTTTATCTTTGCTGTCTGACTTCCAACAACACGACTTGTACCAACGCTTGCTATAAGTATATCATTTTCTTTAAGCACGTTGTAAAGCTCATTATAAAAAGCGTAAACATTAGTTCTGTTATCTATATTTTCATAATGTTTCTTATTTACCACAGGGTAAGTATTTTTCCAATAGTCACACTGTTCAATCCATTTTTGATTATTAAATAACTTTGTAACATTAAGTGATTTCAGTTTTTTTATAAGCTTGTCTATGAGTAACCTGGCATCACAACAAACAGGCAAATCTATTTTCAAATAAGGTTTTTTAAGTTCTTCACTGTCTATATCATTAGCAATTTTATATGCACATCTTGCCCAAGTTTTATCGTCAAAGCCCACCTGCATATAACTTAATCTGTTGCCTATGGAAAATAAAACATCGCTGTTCTGTACAGCAAAGTTACCTGCCCTGTCACCTGTTCCTCCACTCTTACCAACATAAAGTGGATTTTCGTAATCTATAACATCAATACTGCTCATACCATTTACAACAGGTATATTTAAAAGCTTGACAAGCTGTAAAAATTCCTTATGTGCTCCTGATAAACGAATACCATTACCTGTAAGTAAAACAGGACGTTCTGCAGTTTTTAGCTTATCAATTATTTTATCAATCACTTCATCTGAAACATCATTTGAAATATCCTGTTCGTCCTCAATGTAATCATATGGTATTAAATCATCAGTATCAATTATTCTTGCCTGAACATCAAGAGGAATATCAAGCCAACAAGGTGCAGGTCTGCCGTTAGTTGCAAGAAAAAGTGCTTTTTCAAGATGGTAGCGTATCATATTAGGTTCTGTTACCATTACAGCATATTTTGTCATACAATCCACTGCTTTGGTAATATCAAACTCCTGTATACCCATAGTACGCAGATTCAGTCCTGTACTTCTTACACAGGTTGCATAACGTGACTGACCTGAGAATATCAGCATAGGAATAGAATCCATATATCCACACAATACACCAGTTATAGCGTTCGTTGCACCAGGACCCATTGTAACACAAACACCTGCAATTTTGTTGTTTACCCTTGCATATGCCTCTGCTGCCATAGCACTGGCTTGCTCATTATGATTATATGTACACTTTAAGCCGTCTTTATGTCCAAATGAATCGTTAAGGTGCATTGAACCGCCACCTGTGACGGTAAACATATCTGTAATACCGTTTTTAACTAAAAAATCAGCTATATAATCAGAAAGCTTAATTTTCATAAAAACCTCCCCAAACCTTTAAAAAGACTTGAATTAAACTTTATTCTTGCTGTAAATCTTCACAGCCCGGGATAATACAATATCTCACAGTTTCTTGGTAAAGCATATAATGCGGTTTGCCTCTGTAAAACCATTTTTTAAATGGAAAAGAAAGCTGGTATTGTTATCTAATTCACAATCGCTTGCAAACTCCTTACAACCTTTTTCTAATGCCCAACTTTCACACTGTCTAAGTAATTCTTTTGCATACCCATTGTTTCTGTATGCCTGATTTATAAAAACACCTTCTAAATAGCCTACAGGATTTCCTTTTGTTCCTTCAACGTAGTCGTGACGTAACTGACATTGTGCAAAACCTATTGGTTTATTATTCTGCGACATTATAAAGACAACAGAGTCATTAGATTTTAGTGAATCTCGAAATTCGTTGACTAGCTCCTCAACTGAATGACTACTCCACATAATTACAGCCATTTCAGCCACACTTAATAAATCTGCTTCTGTCATCTCATATATCATTCATCACAACTCCTAACTAAAAAAGTTCTTATTTAGTTTTTTTCCTGAATGCCCAAAGTTTATTAAGCACAAAGTTAAGTGGTACAGTTACTACCAATCTTAAAAAAGGTGCTATCCATTCTGAGATATGCAGTATATCTACCATAAGCCATATCAAAACAGTAGATACCAAAAAACTTATTCCATAAGTTGTAAAAACCTTTATAAATGATTTTGGTATGCTTGTTTCTGTTTTATCTTTAAAAACATATCTGTAATTCCAAAAAAACGCATTTATAACACTTATTATAAAACCGAAAGTATTTGCAAGAATATAGTTAACACCAAAGGCAACCAAAATATAATATACACCTAATGAAATAAGAGTATTAGAAATTCCGACCAGACCAAATTTAAAGAATTGCCATACCAGTGCAAAAAATTCTTTTTTGTTATGAACATTGAATTTATTCTGTAAGCTTTCAATTATCTTCATCGGTTAACAGCCTCAATAATTGTTTTTGCCATATATTCAAGCTTTTTGTTTGTCATACCAGGGTATAAGCCAATCCAAAAGCTTTTATTCATTATAACATCTGTATTTTCAAGATTAGTTGCAATACGGTATTCACCGCCGTTATTTTTGTAGTCAATAAACGCAGGGTGTCTTGTAAGGTTACCGGCAAACAACATTCTTGTTTGAACACCCTTGCTTTCAACATACTGTACAACACTGTTTCTGTCTACACCGTCTTTGCAGGTAAGCAAAAAACCAAACCAACTTGGGTCAGAATTTTCGCAAGCTGTAGGTAAAATCAACTTATCTTCAACTTGTTTTAAAGCATTTTTAAGCACAGCAAAATTTTCTTTTCTTTTTTCAACAAATGAAGGGAATTTTTTAAGCTGTGCCACACCAATAGCTGCTTGCATATCGGTTGCTTTTAAATTGTATCCAAAATGAGAATATACATACTTATGGTCATAACCCAGAGGCAATTCGCCATACTGTCTGTCAAAACGATGTCCGCAAATATTATCACAGCCTGACGGACAAACACAATCTCTGCCCCAATCCCTCATTGATTTTATTATTTTATTCAGCAGTGGATTATTGGTATAAACTGCACCACCTTCACCCATTGTCATATGATGTGGCGGATAAAAACTTGAAGTACCAATATCACCTATTGTACCTGTGAATTTCCACTCACCGTTTATAAAGTATTTTGAACCTAGAGCATCACAGTTGTCCTCTACAAGCCATAAATTATTCTTATCACAAAAATTTTTAATATATGCAAGGTCAAACGGATTACCCAAGGTATGTGCAAGCATTATAGCCTTTGTTTTACTGCTTAGTGCTTTTTCAAGCGAATTAATATCAATGTTTCCTTGTTCAATATCAACATCAGCAAAAACCGGCACTGCACCAAACTGCACAATAGGTGCTACAGTTGTAGGAAAACCTGCCGCAACTGTTATAACCTCATCGCCTCTTTTAATAGCACGTTCACCCAACAAAGGTGAAGTAAGTGCCATAAAAGCATTAAGGTTTGCACTCGAACCGCTGTTAACCAAACAACAATATTTCACTCCAAGATAGTCAGCAAGACCCTTTTCAAACTGCTGTGTATATCTGCCTGATGTCAACCAAAATTCCAGTGAACTATCAACAAGATTTACCATTTCTTCACTATCGTAAACTCTGCCTGCGTATGGAATTCTATCGCCCTCTGAAAAAGCCTTTGGCTGATTATGATATTTATCGCAATATTCCTCAACTAATTTTAATATTTCTTCCCTTGCACTTTCCTGTGACATATTTTCAAACATTGTTTTTATCCTCCACAGTTGAATAATTTTCATTAAAAAATTCTTTAATCTGTTTATCTGTAATTTTATTCAAATCTTGATTATTTATATAAGCCTTTGACCACTCAACAGTTTTTTCAACTGCCTTTTCTATATTCCAAACAGGTTTCCAACCAAATGTCCATTTGAGTTTTGAACAGTCTAGTTTTAAAAAATTCGCCTCATGGGGTGCTTTTTCCTCTGACTGAATAAGCCAGTTAGCACTTTCACCGTAATACTTTACAAACAAATCAACAATTTCACCTGTTGTAATGCAATCTCTTTCATCAGGGCCAACATTATAACAGTCCGCAAGCTTTGGATTTTCGTACTGTTTTTGTGCTATCCAAAGGTATGCACTCAAAGGCTCTAAAACGTGTTGATATGGTCTGGTGGACAAAGGATTTCTAACTACAATATCCTTGCCATTTTTAACAGCACGCACACAATCGGGAATTATTCTGTCTGGTGCAAAATCTCCGCCACCTATAACATTGCCTGCTCTTGCAGTTGAAATTGCAACACTGTTATCAGCAAAAAAGCTGTTTTTATAGCTGTGTGTAACAAGTTCTGAACAACTTTTGCTATTTGAATATGGGTCAAAGCCATCTAAAGGTTCATTTTCTCTGTAACCCCAGCACCATTCATTATTTTTATATACCTTATCTGTTGTTACATTTAAAAATGATTTTACAGTATTAGAAAGGCGAACACACTCCAATATATTAACAGTACCCATAACATTTGTAGAGTATGTATCTACAGGCTCTTTAAAAGAAACACGTACAATAGGCTGTGCAGCTAAGTGCAGTACAACATCAGGATTTGCACTATCAAAGGATTTTTTTAATGTATCCAAATCTCTTATATCCGCTATAGTGCTATTGATTTCTTTATCAAGTCCAAGCAGATTATAAAGTGAAGGCTCTGTTGGAGGATTAAGCGAATATCCGTATACATTCGCACCGCACTCCATAAGTATTTTACAAAGCCATGAACCCTTAAAGCCTGTATGACCTGTAACAAAAACATTTTTACCTTTATAAAAATCAAACTCAAACATTGTCATTCCACACTTTCCAAGGAGCTTTGCCTTTTTGCCACAAATCTTCAAGCAACATTTTCTCTCTCAAAGTATCCATACACTGCCAAAAGCCATTGAATTTATATGCACTAAGCTGTCTGCGTCTTGCACATTCCTCAAGAGGATAACGCTCAAACACTGTGCTATCTCCCTCAATAAGGTCAAAAATTTCAGGCTCAAGCACCATATAACCTGCGTTTATCCAACCGCCATCTTCTTTCTTTTTCTCTTTAAAATTCGTTATAATGCCTTTGTCATTGATATCAAGCAAACCAAACCTGCCACCTGGTTGAATTGAGGTTATGGTTGCTGTTGTGCCTTGCTCTTTATGGTAACGCAAAAGGTCATTAATATCCACATTCGATACAGCATCACCATATGTAAGCATAAATGTTTCATTAATAACAAAATCTTTAATACGCTTAATTCTTCCACCTGTCATAGTATTAAGACCAGTATCAATAATAGTAACACGCCAAGGTTCAGCAATATTAGAATGAACAGTCATTTCATTTCCATTTCTGAAATCAAAAGTAATGTCGCTTCTATGTAAATAATAATCAGCAAAATACTGCTTAATTGCATATGCCTTGTATCCTGCACAGATAATAAAATCATTAAATCCAAAGTGAGAATACTGTTTCATAATGTGCCAAAGTATAGGCATTTCTCCTATTTCAATCATAGGCTTTGGTCTCAGATGACTTTCTTCACTTATTCTTGTACCATAACCGCCTGCCAAAATTACAACTTTCATAAATTTCTTCCTTTTTACTTTGTTTTAACAATATACCTTACTAAAAATTTACTATAATATATTCACCTTTATCTACTATACTTCCTGAACAAGGCCATTCAGGCATATCTTCTGAATATACTAAAGCTTCCTGATACATTTCTTTTGTTCCTTGTTTAAGCTCATATCCATGGTAACTAAAAAACTTAAGAAGCTCAGTATTAACTTCATCAAACGCACTTACTCCCCAAGTGATATATGAATTAACTATAGTTTCAGTAATTTGGGCATTTGAATATTCGTCACTAAAATCAGAACTCTGTTCAACATTTTCCAATCCAATATATTGCAAAAAATAATACAGTCTGGTGATAAATGTACACTGAAAATATATAGGATTATCACTTGGTTCTATTCCTAAAATCAATATAATTACTTTACTTATTAAAAACTCAAAAATAATTCCTACAACTAAAGGAGTTGCAAATTTTAAACCATTGATAACTGTACAAAACAGGAGAAATAAGGGTATATTAATAGTTTTTAAGTATTCTGTTATCAACCTACTTAGCGAAATATTTTTTATCAACAACAAATATACATTGATACAATTAGTTTTATTTTACCATATATACAACTTTTATTCAATAATTATAGCCTTATATTTTTAATAGTGTCCTATTTGATATTGCAATTTAGATAGTGTTTATTATATAAAGCTACAAACTTTTCATTTAAATAATCAAACTTTTCAAAATATGTGCTACTCTGCAAAGCTTTAAAAAACTTTACCTGAATTTAATTTATTGCCTTAACTATTAACAAATAGCCTACATATATAGCAAACACCCCACAGAGTCTGTGGGGTGTACTTTGTTAACTTATTTGAACTCTTATTCGGTTTAATAAGATTATGCTTCTGCTGGCTTTTCAGGTGTAACCGAACCTGGTGTTGTAGCATCATCCATTACAACCCAAATAGAACCTGTAACATCTGTATTATCAGCTGTTTGTGTTCCTGCATTGTTATTAACAATCCAGTTGTAAGAACCTTCGCCCTTGCAATAGAAGTTGACTGTATACCAACCGTCCTTGTCAAAGTCTGTCATCTCTGTACCAGGCCATGAACCTAGTGGATTGTAATCAGCGTCACCTGTTTGAACAGATGTCTGCCATACATATAGATATGGTGCCCAATCTACATCAGCAGGCATTTTAACATTAACTGTTGTAGTAACTACCTTAGGTGTTACAGCGTCTTCCATAACAACCCACTGGTCACCACTGAAGCCTGTCATATCAGCTGTTTGTGTATCACCATAGTTAATAATCCAGTTATATGTACCTGATGTAGCGAATGATAATTCGTACCAACCGTCACCATCAGCGTCTGTCATAGCTGTACCAGGCCAGCTACCACAGCTAGCACCTGCTGAATCTTCCCAAACATATAGGTTAGGAATATCTGTTGAGCCTTCAGGCATCTTAACGTGCATTGTAGATACAATAGCATCTAGTTTATAAACAAATGTAACACTTGTGTTACCTACAGATACTGTACCTGTTGCATTTGTTGGATACTGACTATCATCAAGCACATAATAGTTGATGTTTGCAGGAGAAACAGAATACTCAGCACCTGCTTTCATCTGTGTAACATCATCCTTCTTAATCTTGTTACCATCTTCATCTACATAAGAAACAGTTACTGTACCAACAGCTTTTGGAGCAGGATAACCAAGAAGATATCTCTGAATAAGAATGCAGTCTGTCAAATCAACTTTGCCATTCATATTAATGTCAGCCTTCTGAATCTGCTCATCTGTTAGTGTATAAGAACTTACAATATACTTCTGAATAATTACAATGTCAACAATTGATACCTTACCGTCACCATTTATGTCATTAAACTGAACATCATTAGGTGTGTAGTAATACACAACTACAGTGTTATTCTCTGTATATACACCCTCTGTGTCGCCTTCTGAACCTACGAAGTTGTAGTATAGGTCATAGTTACTGCTAGGTAATGTACAGTAATAATCACCAATATTACCTGAAAGCATAATTTCTGACATAACTTCGCCTGTTGACTGGTCAACGTGCTTAACCTGTACTGTACCCTTTGTTGTTGTGATGCCTGAATTGTTGTAGCTGTCAGCATCAACAAGAATAAGAGCCTCACCTGCAGGAACTGTGATTGTTCTGCCGTTAAATTCATCAAGCTTTGCAATACCAGCCATAGAGCCGTTTACTACTGATACCCAGTTTTCTGGAAGTGAAGAATCAAGCTCTACTGTCTGTGCCTCTGTACCGTCGTTAAACAACATAACAACATTTTCCCAAGCAAAATCCTGGTCAGCATATACCATCTGTACAAGACCTGTTGCTGTATCATAAGAGCCTGATACATTGTCAAGCTTAACAGGTGTTCTTACAGGCTCAAAGTAATTTTTGAATTCAATCATACCATTGTAGTATGAAACCAAATCGCCGTACTCAACTGTTCTGTTCCAGTCAAGCTTATTGATATCAACCGAAGAACTATAGCTGTTTTCGTCACCCAACTTTGTTCTTGCAAATTCTTCACCTGCAAGCATAAATGAAACACCTTGAGAAGCAAATGTAACAGCTGCACTTAGCTTGTTCATTTTGATGTACTCATCATTACGGTCAGTAAATTCTCCGCCTAATGAATATACAAGACGGTCATAAAGTGTTGCATTATCGTGACAAGACGCATATGTAACTGTCTGCTCAGGTGAACTTGACTGCCAGTTACCGCCTCTTACAGTATTTGCAAGCAATCCGTAATAAACAGCCTTAGCACCTGTTTTTTCGCCCTGAACATAGCCTTTACCTGTTGACTCAAATACGCTACCTTTCAAACCATCACGAATCTGGTCATTAAAGCAACCTATTCTGCTGTTCATCTGCTTTGCGTTTGCCTGTGTAGCAGGTACAGCACCTTCATCAAATGTTGATGACATAGACCAACCTTCACCGTACATAATAATGTCAGGGTCAATTTCATCAAGAGCCTCACGAATAGCATTCATAGTTTCTACATCGTGAAGTCCCATAAGGTCAAAACGGAAACCATCTATATGATATTCCTTAGCCCAGTATGTAACCGAGTCTATCATATATTTTCTGTACATTTCACGCTCTGAAGCTGTATCATTACCACAACCTGAACCACTTGAGAAGCTACCGTCCTCGTTCATTCTGTAGTAATAATTAGGAACAGTTTTCTGGAATACAGAATCTGTTGAATATGTATGGTTGTAAACAACGTCCATAATTACGCCAATGCCGTTGTCATGTAATGACTGAATCATTTGTTTAGCTTCAGTAACTCTTACATTACCATCATAAGGGTTTGAAGAATAGCCACCCTCAGGAACATTGTAGTTCTTAGGGTCATAACCCCAGTTAAACTGAGTATCGTCGCCTGCTTCATTAACTGAACCATAATCATAGAATGGGTTAATCTGAACGTAGTTGATGCCCAAATCTGAAAGATAATCAATACCTGTTGATACCTTACCCTCACCATTCAATGTAGTACCTGTTTCTGTAAATGCAAGGTACTTACCACGGTTATTATCACTTACACCTGAACTTTCATCATAAGAAAAGTCTTTAACATGAATTTCCCAAACTGTTGCATCTGTTTGGTTAGCAACTCTTTCAAAATTGTTGTCGTTTTCCCAGCCTTCAGGGTCTGTGCTGTCAAGTTCAACAACCATACCTCTGTCGCCATTAACACCTACAGCTTTTGCATAAGGGTCAACTGTTTCGGCAGTTTTGCCATTATTTGTTACACTATATGTGTAATAAATATTCTTCAGGTCGCCCTCTATAGAAATACTCCAAACAGCGTCCTCGCCCTTTGTCATTTCATAAGAACCTAGGTTAGCAGCACCTTCTTCATCGTCACTGCCTGTTGTGTAAAGGTTAAGAACAACCTTTGATGCAGATGGTGACCAAACCTTAAATGTTGTGCTGGTTGATGTATAAACAGCACCCAAATCATCACCCGAATATGCCTGTTCATCATATTCGGCTGCTTGTGCTTCGTAAGGGTTAGTACTATCTGGATCTGCTGCAGAAACAGCAACTGTTGCTGTTGTACCAACCATCATCATTGCAAGCATAGCAGCAATAATTTTATTTAGCTTCACTTTTAATCCTCCCTGTGAATTTATTTTATATATAATCTCTGCAAACGCAGAATGATTACCAAATTACTTTTTCTTTCTTTTCTTTAAAATTACAAGTCCTACTATTGTACCAACAGCAGCCACCGCAGCAGCAACACCTGCAACAATACCTGCATTACGCAATGTATTCTTTTGGTTTTCAACAGGCTGTGTAACATTCTGTATTGCCTTTTCTTCGCTTTCAACCTTTACATTCTCAATCAAAGTTTTCTGGAACGAAGTATCTGCCTTTATGCCAGCCTTTTCAAAACTTACTTTATCAACCAGAACCATAGCTGATGTTTTAGGTACAGTTATTTTGGTACCCTCAATCTCTCCAAGGCTCTCTACACCTGCTGACTCTCCATTGACAACCACAACCCAATTTTCAGGCAAGTTCTCACCCTCAAGTTGTACTTCAATATCTTTTTCTGTGTCCGAGTTATATATACATACAACCTTATCCCACTGGGTATCAGCAGTAAGCTTATTATTCATCATAAAGCCAACTACACGAATGTCTGTATTCTCAAACACTGTCATATTCTCTATTGTAGTATTTGTACTGTCTGTGAATGGTGCATAGTTTTTTCTAAGGTCAATCAAACCTTTATAATAAGCTGTTAAATCACCATATTTTGTGAGATTTTCCCAATCAATTCGATTTAATTCAGGCGAAGAAACATAGCTGTTATGGTCACCATCTTTTGAACGTGCCATTTCCTCTCCTGCAAGCATAAACGATATACCCTGAGATGTAAGCACACAAGCTGCACTCAGCTTATTCATACTTACAAGTTCTTCGTTACGCTTTCTGTAAAGTGTTTTGTCCTGATTGCCCAGTACCGATGCAACTAACTTATCATATAAAGTCATATTATCATGACAAGACGCATAGGTAACAGTATCAACAGGAAGTTTTGCCCATTCGTTTGTAGCTGCAACTATACCATCTTTTATAGCAATAGGATTGCCCTTTCCTTGAACAAAACCTTTACCAACAGCTTCAAAATTATTGCCTTTAATTGCATCTCTTATGCCATCATTAAACGCACCAACTCTGTCAAGCTTTTCAATATTATCCTGAGTTGCCAATTCAACACCGTCTACTGAACCTAAATTCCAAGCTTCACCATAAACAATTATTCTTTCATCAATAGTATCAAGCTTCTCTCTTATTTTCTTCATTGTTTCAACATCGTGAAGTCCCATAAGGTCAAACCTAAAACCATCAATGTGATATTCACTTGCCCAGTAGTAAACAGAATCAACCATAAACTTGCTGTACATAGCATGGTCAGATGCTGTATCATTACCACAAGCCGAATAGTTAAGCCAGTTGCCGTCGTCATCTATTCTATAATAATAGTTTGGAACAGTAAAATTAAAGAAACTGTCTTCTCCTGTATAGGTATGGTTGTAAACAACATCCATTATTACACCTATACCTGCATTATGCAAAGCCTGAATCATCTGCTTTGTTTCTTTAATTCTTACATTACCGTCATAAGGATTAGTAGAATAACTACCCTCAGGCACATTATAATTTTTAGGGTCATAGCCCCAGTTATAGTCATCACTGTTTGGCTGGGTTTCGTCTATTGAACCAAAGTCATAGAATGGATTAATCTGCACATGAGTAACACCCAAACTCTTAAGATAATCAATACCTGTTGGAGTTGTATCTGTACCTTCAAGAACTGTACCACTTTCTGTAAAAGCAAGATATTTTCCTCTGTGTTCCTCGCTTACACCACTGTTCTCATTGTCAGAAAAATCTCTTACATGAACCTCCCACACAATAGCCTCTGTTTGGCTGTCAGGAAGAATATACTCATCATTCTCCCAGTTTTCCGGGTCTGTTTCTGACAAATCAACAACCATACCTCTGTTGCCGTTAACACCTACTGCTTTGGCATAAATATCAACAGTTTCATTAACTTCATCACCGTTTTTTACAGAGTATGTGTAATAGGTATTTTTGAGGTCACCCTCAACGGTAATACTCCATACACCATTTGAATCATCATAGTTCATTTGAGAGGATTCAAGCTTTTCAGCTCCATCCTCACTGTCACTGCCCGTTTTGTAAAGGTTAAGCTTTACCTCACTTGCCGTTGGTGACCACACTTTAAAAGTTGTGCTTTTAGGTGTATAAACTGCACCCAAGTCATCACCGCTATACGCAAGCTTGTCAAGTTCCTTTGCTGTGGCTGAGGCATTTTCCTCCGCCGAAACATTAATCGGACAAAATACTGTTGAAAAAGTAAACATAACAGTCAATGCTCCTACTACTAATTTTTTTAACATAAGTACCTCCATTGCTATCGGCACTACACACTATTGCATATATATCTTTTAGATATTTTAGCATATTTATAAAATATTTACAATTAATTTATAAAAAGTATTTGCCGTTTGAATATAGAAAATACAAACAGCTTATTGTTAATTTTGCATAAACAAACAACATTTTTTTGTAGTTATATAATTAAATTTTCAATTACAGGTTATAAAATAGCAATAATGCTTACTTAAAATATAGCGTTTGGTTTTAGTGCATAAATATACCTACTATGTAAAGAAAAATATAATATTTTATTGACTTTTATATTTTTCTATGGTATAAATTAACCATAAAAATTGAAGTGAGGTGCGAAGATGCGTAATTTTTCTTGCTAATTGTATTGCATAGCGTTTATTTTAGCGGTATATACCGCTTTATTGTTATGCTACAAGCAGGAAAGTTACTGTCTTTTGCATTCGTTAAACACTACTCTGTATAATTTTACAGAGCCTTCTTGTGTGTATTTGTAAGCGACAGGATACTTTTCTGTCGCTTATTTTTTATATATACAGGAGGATAATTATTATGTCATTAATCAATGTAAAAAACTTAACATTCGCTTATGATGGCACATACGATAATATTTTTGAAGATGTAAGCTTTCAGATTGATACCAACTGGAAGCTTGGCTTTACAGGACGAAACGGCAGGGGTAAAACTACATTTTTAAGGCTTTTAATGAAAGAATACACTTACAATGGTACTATTTCATCAAGTGTAGACTTTGAGTATTTTCCATACAGTATTACTGACAAAGAAAAAACAACAATAGACATTGTTGAGGAAATATGTCCCGATTATATTTATTGGCAGTTGTCACGAGAACTTAATTATCTTGAAGCCGATGACGAACTTTTGTACCGACCATTTAACACTCTTTCAAAAGGTGAACAGACAAAAATAATGCTTGCTTCACTGTTCCTTAAAGAAAACAGCTTTTTGCTTATTGATGAACCTACCAACCACCTTGATTCGCACGGAAGAAAGATTGTAATGGAATATCTAAACCGTAAAAGTGGATTTATTTTAGTTTCTCACGACAGAGCCTTTCTTGACGGCTGTATAGACCATATTTTATCAATCAACCGTACCAAAATCACTGTTGAAAAGGGAAATTTCTCATCGTGGCTCTTAAACAAAGAGAGAAATGACAATTTTGAAATCGCTGAAAATGAAAAGCTGAAAAAAGAAATATCCAGACTTGAAAACTCAGCAAAAGAAAAGTCAAAATGGTCTAATAAGGCAGAAGACAGAAAAATAGGATTTGACCCAACAAAAGTCGAAAAAAGTATTTCAAGACGAACCACCGAAAGTGCAAAAGCAAAAAAGATGATGAAACGCTCAAAGCAAATTGAAAAACGTCAACAAAAAGCAATAAACGAAAAATCTTCACTTCTAAAAGATATTGAAAGAACCGACAAGCTTAAAATTTCACAGCTTGATTACCACAAAAACAGACTTATATTGCTTGATAATGTTTCAATAGCCTATGATAATAACACTGTTTGTGAAAATATTAATTTTGAAATCAATTCAGGTGACAGAGTTGCGTTATGTGGAAAAAATGGCTCTGGAAAGTCAAGCATAATTAAATTGATATGTGGTGAAGATGTTACATATAGTGGTACAATTATCCGTGGGAGTAACCTTACTTTTTCTTATGTATCTCAAGATACTTCTTTTTTAAAAGGAAGTCTTGATGAATATGCATTTGAATGTGGAATTGATGAAACTTTGTTTAAAGCCATACTGCGAAAGCTTGATTTTTCAAGAGTACAGTTTGAAAAAAATATGGAAAGCTACAGTGGAGGACAAAAGAAAAAAGTTTTGATAGCACGTAGTCTGTGTCAGAAGGCACATATTCATATATGGGACGAACCACTGAATTTTATAGATGCAATTTCAAGAACACAGATTGAAGAACTTATTTTACAATATCAACCAACTATGCTTTTTGTAGAACATGATGAAATGTTCCGAAATAAAATTGCAACTAAAGCTGTAGAACTGTAGACTTAATTTAACTCTCTATATTTTCAAAGATATCTACAATTAAATAATATCAGAAAGTACAAATAATTAAGGTGATATGAGATACACAACAAATATATAAATTTCAACACTTTTCTCAGCAATTTGTCTATTCGCCTTGATATTACTGTCATTATGTATTATAATTATTATTGGTATATTTTCGGATAGATTATTTTATATTAACTTGAAAGGAAATATAATTTTATGGCAAAAAAAAGAACTTCTACGAAGTCTGATAAAACTAATAATAAGAAAAAGGGCAAAAAAAGAGCAGGCACTGTAACAGCAGTTATAATAACAATTGCACTGTTGGCAGGCTCGGCAGTTTCTGTTGCCTATCTTGTTAACAGAGGACAAAATGCTATTTTAAATCAAACAGGTGATATAACCGCAACAGAAGCAGTTGAGTCTTCTACTGGTCATACTCTTTCAGAACAGGATATGCCTGCACTTACATCAGATGATAACACTGATGGTTATTTAGACGGTGCTGTTTATATCTGGAGCAACAAGGGTTTTGAAGCTTTCAAGGGCAGTGTAACAGATGCAAAAGCCTACGCTGAAAGTATAAATAATTACAAAAAAGCACTGGGCGAAAATTATAAGGTATATAATGCGGTTATTCCTACAAGTACAGAGATAACCTTACCTGAACGACTGAGTAAAACTTTTTCAAATAATCAAAGAGAAAATATAAGCACAATTTTCTCCACTTTATCAATGGAGGTTACTCCTGTTGATGTTTATAACACTTTGGGACAAAAACGCAACGAAAATCTCTATTATAATACTGATAAATACTGGACACAGTTTGGTGCTTACTACGGTTATACTGAAATCGCAAAATCATTGGGTGTTAACATTACTGATATAAAAGACTTAAACTCAATCACATTAGAAAACAGCTTTTTAGGCTCTCATATAACATCTACAATATCCAAAGAAACCACCAATGGAAATCCCAAACTTATAAATAATCCTGACACAGTAACATATTACGATTTACCCGAAACTGTTACTGTACAAGCTTTACCCAAAGGTAATGAAAGCTTACAGGATATAAGCTATTACAACGCAGACCTTGAAAATGGTGCTTCACCTTCGGATATTTACAATACATCTGATTGTGCTTACACTGTGCTTACAAACAGTGCTATTACCGAAGGAAAGATTGCTGTTGTTACAGATAAGTTCGGCTATGCACTTGCACCATTCTTAATCACAAATTACAATCAAGTGCATTTAATTGATATTGACAACTTTGAACGTAATTTGAAAAATTACCTTGAAGATAATGAAATTACAACAGTTATATATATCAACGGAATTATGTCAGCTAACACTGCTGCAAAAACATCAAAAACCGATGCAATGTTCTAAAAAATTATTTAATTGAAAGGTGGTGATTACTGTGCTTGGTTCATTCATTGATGTTTCTATACTCGGAAAAATCTCTCATAAGGGTGTTTATACAGGCTATATATGCAAATGCAACGAAAAGAAGTACAGACGAGCAAGTATTGTTGTGTTTTCAAGAACAAATCTTCCTGATATGGTTCATTGCACAGTAATAGCCACCACTCAGCTTAACAATAATATTAAATTTATAGCAGCTCCCAGCGGACAGATTTTTTATGAACCTGAAATCAAGGAGCTTTTAAAAGAAGTACGCAATGTACGTTACCACAAGTTAACCTGTCTTTATGAAAAGTCCTGTGGTGCAATCGTTTTTCATAGATTTAAGGACGGAATAAAAGTTCTGCTAGTCAAAAACCACAATGGTAAATATTGGAGCTTTCCTAAAGGACATATGGAAAAAGGTGAGAATGAACATCAGACAGCTTTAAGAGAAATTAAAGAGGAAACTGGACTTTCTGTTCATTTTTATGACAATTACAGACAGATAAGTGACTATGTTCCATTTGGCAAAATAAAAAAGAGGGTTGTTTTCTTTTTAGCTGAGTCTAAAACCGCAAATGTAAAAATTCAAAGGTCAGAAATAGACCTTTATACATGGGTTTCATTTGCTGATGCACAAAGAATGTGTAAATATGAAAATGACCTTAGAGTACTGAAGAAAGCAGAATATATGATAACGCTTCATGATAAAAAAACTACCAGAAATAAAAAAGACTGAGATACGGTGTTAATCCATAGTATCTCAGTCTTTTTAGTTATCTGGGTTTATTATTCAGATTTTTCAAAAACAGCAGACATATCACTGTTTTCATCAATATCAATAATTGTTTTTGTGTCAGGGTCGTACTTAAAAGTACCTTCTTCCCCACTTGCATCTGCCTTGTAAGTAATAGTATTATCAGCAAAAATATATGTACCCGACGATTCATTTCCACGGTTATTAACAGTAAAAGTTCCGTCTGCTTTAAATGTATATACTATTGAAACAGACGCATCTGTTTTTTGCCCATTAGACTGTTCATAATGGTCTAAATACCAACTTCCTTCAACATTATTAGCTGATTGTGATGTAGTAGTTGTTGCATTTGTAGGTGCTTCTGTAGGTGCTTCGGTTATAGGCTCTTGTATAGTAACAGAAAAAGTTGATGATTCTGGCTGAGAAGTTACCGCCTGTGTTACTTCCTCTGTAAGTGCCTCTGTAGGTGCTTCGGTGGGTGGTTCAGTAGGTGCTTTTGTTGGAGCCTGTGTAGCCACTGTAGCTGTTGTAGGTACTTCCGTATTTGAGTTAGCATCAGACGAATCACAACCACATGAACACAAAGAGAGCAATGACACAAAACATACCCATAGTAAAACTTTTTTCATTTTGATTCCCCCAAAGTTTGTGTTTTTTAATAAATTCATTATATAAACTTATTATATATTAAACAAAATAAAAATCAACAAAAATCTAATTTATCACACACGAATTTACAAAATGCTCATTTTTTCTTATTTTTTATGTTACTTATCAAAAAATTAAAATAGCACAAAAAATAAGAGCGTACCTAAAAGGTACGCCCATAGAATTATTTTCAATGTCAAAACTGTAGCAAAGTAATAAATAGCATCAGCTATTGTAATTCATTTACAGGTGTATTATTCACTATTCTCTTTGAATCCTCGTGAGTAATATTTGCTCCATCTGCATTTCTTATATCATCTTTACCATCAGTTGTCCAGAAAGGTGATTTACTGTTATTATCCCAATATAAGTGATATGCTTTACCGTCATATCTTTTGGTTTCTGCTGCTGATTTTAGGTCATTTTTATCTATTACATCCTTATAAGAAATACCTTCTGACAATATTTTGTCACCATAAACTGTTGTGTTTCTTGATTTTAAATCAGCATTTGCACTTCTTATAGCACTTAAAATTTTCTGAGAATCCTGCACAGCTTCACTAACTGTAGTATTATCCTCAAAGAAAGGTAAACTGTCAATAAAATCTGTAGCAGAACAGGATGAAAGAGTCATCGCCACCACAAGGCATAGCAAAGCTAATATGCTTTTTACATTCTTCATAAAAATTCCCTCCTACTAAAATTTTTAAAATAAAGTAAGTTTTGTCATTGAAAACTAAAAAGTATCTTATGTATTATAATACACCTAAATAGGTATAATTTTCAATATTAAAATTCAACATTTGTAGACATAAAATTACATTTATTTTTAACAAATAAAAAAGCTCACATCTAAAATGTGAACTTTTTTATTTCATATTTAAACCAATGAACAATCACAAACTAAATAAATTTATATATACTCTTTACCTTTATTTCTGTTCCTATAGGTTGTGCAATAATTGCACAACCTTGGAATACAGAATATATAATGAGGTATTTTAAAGAGGTTGTACGCTGTTTTATTTACTGTCTATATTATAGTAAAGTTTTATGGTAAAATCTAACATAAAATAACTAATTAATTGCATTTTCGCACTGAGTTAATTTTGTTTATTCTGAACTCAATATATTACACAATTTTGCTATAAAATAAAAAAATTCACGTTTATACGTGAACTTTTCTACGCAATATGTTAAAACTATAAAGCAATCACAAACTATTTTAATTATATATAAAACTCTTACCCCAGGTTCTGTTCCTACAGGTTGTGCAATAATTGCACAACCTTGGAATACAGAATATATAATGAGGTATTTTAAAGAGGTTGTACGCTGTTTTTATGTTTTCTTTATTTGTTGTACATAGTATAACAAAATCCGTTGGCAAATTCTAACATAAAATCACTGACTTCTTGTATTTTCGCACTAAGATACTTTTATCTAATTTATAATCATAAAATAAAAAAGTTCACGTTTAAACGTGAACTTTTTTATTGCCATATGTTAAACAATTATGCAATCACAAACTATTTAATGTTCAAAACAACTAAAATAAAAAAGATAATCATTTTTAAATTTGTTGTTGTTTTGGTGTTGTTTTGATGTATTTATTGTAGTATAATAACCGTATAAAATCTTGCACTAAATAACTGAGTTTTTGCACAAAAACACTGTGTTTTATGTTTGATACAACTAAATTTATTGGGAGGGTTATTTTATGAAAAAATCAGATAAAGCTGTTGAAGAAAAAATAAACACTGACGATTTTGGTATGCCTATAAGATACTACTTTGTCGATTCTTCAGATCCGAAAGACCTTACAATGTTTGCACATTGGCATAATGAAATTGAAATTGAGGTTTTTACGAAAGGCTGTTCAATTAACACCATAGATAATACCGAGGTTCTTGCAAACGAAAATGATATTCTTATTATTCCCTCACAATCAATTCATTCCGGATATTCAAATTCTTCAAGTATAACAGTACATACACTTGTCTTTCATACAGAGGTTCTTTGCCCATCAAACAGAGATAAAAGTGTTCAGAAATATTTTGACCCTTTTATTAATCGAACTGCAAATATCCCTTATGTAATACACACCACCGATAAAGGTTATAATGATTTATTTTTTTGCATAAAAGAAATAATACGCTTAGCCAAAGAAAAACCTGCCTGTTATGAACTGTTGATATTGAACTGTTTAACCGGATTTTTCTGTTATCTCTATTCAAATGGTTATGTAAGTATAAAACCAAACAATGAAATAGCAGATAAAAACTATCTGGCTGTAAAGAATAGTATTGATTATATTGAGAAAAATTACAGTAAACCTCTTACCGTTGATGATTTAGCAAATAATGCAGGTTTCAGCAAAAGCAGATTTATGACTATTTTCAAGGAATACACCAATACAACCTGCAAAAAATTCATCAATACCTATCGTCTTGAAAGTTCATTGAAAATGTTAAGAGATACTGACAATACTGTACTTAACATAGCAATAGCCAGTGGCTACAACAACATTTCACTTTATAACAGAGAATTTAAAAAAGCTTATGGTGTAACACCTCTAGAATACAGAAAAAGTAACAGAAGCAACCACTTAACAATATAACTCAATTTATATTTATAGTCAAGATTCATAAAGGCAGGCAAATTTATTTTGTCTGCCTTTATAATAAGCTAAAAAACGGTCGGTAGCATATATACTACCGACCAGATATATTTAGGAAAAACTTTAAAATTCAAAAGCATAAAACCAAGTGTGCATTTGGCTACGAATTTATACCACCGCAAACCATCGGTCAACTTAAATCTGTGTATTCCTTAATGCTTAACTTTATGTACAACCGATTGTTGTACCATAGTTACTTTACGCAACTAAGAAGCCACTGGTATATATACCAAAGTTTTCAGTTATATGTAAAATTAATTACATTCCCTGTCAATATTAAATTGTAAAAGCTATATACTGCCTCAGCAAATATATCTCATTTACTTCAAATTCACTTTAAAATCAAAGCAAAGATAAATATAATTTACAACCCAAATATTTTGTAATTATTTTCTATGCTTACTATTTTTTACAACATTATTAACGATAAATTTGCTTTAGCTGTATATTGTGGCTTCTGCTATATGGCAAAAGCCAGTTAAAAACTTAGGTTCCTGTTCGCCCATAAAGACTAAGCCCCTTTCACTAAAGATTTGCTTAAGAAACGCTTAAATATTACATTGGACCATACCTCATAAATAAGAGTTTTGATTTAAAATAATAACCTTCTCATTGGAGTGTACCTCACTTGTAAAATTTAAAACGGTAACCATTAATTATCTCATTGGTCTGTACCTCTTTCTTAATTTCAATTACATTATAACACATATTTCGTAAATGTCAACACTATTTTTGAAAATTATTTAAAATTTTTATCGATTTATTGAAAATATACAAATTTCTTTAATTATCATAAATTTCATAAATTTTCACTTGACTTAATACAGATAAATGGTTAAAATAGCATTAGAGATAAGAAAGGAATGATAAATGATGAGTAATGAAGAATATGAAGCAGATTTGATAACACTTCTTGATGATGAGAATGTGGAACATACTTTTGAAATAATTGACAAAATCGAAAGAGATGACAATGTTTATTATGCGTTGTTGCCTGTTTACGATGATGCTCAGGAGCAGTTGGAAGATGATGGCGAATATTACATCTTCCAGACAATTGAAGAAGATGGCGAAGAGCTTCTTCTTGAAGTTGAAGATGATACATTATTGGACGAGCTTGCAGCTATATTTGAAAAACATTTTGAAGAAATTTTCGGTGAAGACGAAGAATAATCTTCTTGTTATTGTATAAAATATCATTAATTAATTTCTGCAAAATTCCTGCCTGATGCGTGTTTGGTGTTCATATAACCCTACACTTTTATTTTAGGGAGCCATAACTCCGACGGTGGTTTGCAGACCTCCTGCATACACTTGATGTATGCGGAAGTTGGGAGTAATAAAGCTGTTGGGTAGGCACCCACCTGGCTATTTTAGTAGGCAGGTTATAATACTCACCTAACGGTCAGGCGGGAAATTTATAAAAACTATCCCTCTAAGAAAAGCACTTTAATCAACAAGTGTTTCTCTTAGAGGGATAGTTTTTTGTCATAAGTCGTCATAAAATAATAAATCCTTTCAAAATAGAGTTTTGAAAACCTCATAACTATTTTGAAAGGATTTATTTATACTATTTAAAATTATTCTTCTGCCATATCAAAAAATCTGCTGTTGTGATAAGTTAAAATATGGTTTTGTGTTTCGTGCCATTTACTTGTGCAAAGGTCTGTAGCATAAAAGAATAAAACCCTATGAGCTATAGCACTTCTGTTCTGGTCAAAAATGTAATTAACTGCAGCTTCTGCTTCCTGACTGTACTCCTCTTTCCATCCATCATATTTACAATACTTCTGCACATCTTTGATAGAATTATATCCAAGGAATATCATAGAATCCTTTAAGCATTGTGCCACCAAACAGCAACCTTCAAAACCTTCTCCACCTGCTTCACCAAATACAATTTGACACGCCAATTTTCTATCTTCATCTGACAAAGTAACCTGTCCTGTTGCATAACCATAATCAGGTTCATCTATTGCAATTAAATATCCTGCATTATATTGTTCGTTATACAAATCTTGTAATTCTTGTGACCATTCAGTTGGTGGGTCTGTAGGATTTACATATGTAGCATCTTCTGTAGCATCTGTTTCTCCATTGCTTACCTGCAAAAGCAATTCTTCGGTAATAGCCTCTGTAGGTTCTTCAGTGGCAACAGTAGGTTTTTCGGTTGTTTCTTCTTTTTTCTTTTGTGTGGTTTTTTCGGTAGGCTTTTCAGTAGTTTTTTCTTTCTTTTCACTTACCTTCTTAGTCGATTGTTCAGTTGATTTTTCTGTTGACTTCTCGTCCACTTTTTTTGCTGTTTTTTCCGCAACTTTCTCGTGTGTACTCAGGCTGTCGGTGTTAACAGGAACACTATTATTCAAAGCACCGCTTTGTACAATCGTTGTAAGTATCAGTGAGAATACCAACACCAAAGCAACCTTGGTATAACGTGAAAATCTATTCATTTTATCACCCTTTATATTATACATTTAATACTAATTCTGATTCAGAGAATAATTCTGTGTAAATCATTATAGTTAAATATGATATAATACACAAATCAAAAACACTAATATTATACAATATTTTAATTATTATTTCAATTCAATTACAGAATTTTATCATTAATTACAAAGTTGATACAAATTTATATACAATTTAACCATCTATCTTGTTCAATTCTATAGTATTTTTATTATATATAAGTTCTATTTTGTCACCATATAAAACATATTCAAAACAAAACTTTTCTTTAAGAGTATTATCAAAAATTTCAATTTTTGTGTCATTTACCACCGTTAAACCTGTAACACTACCACTAAAATCATCAGTCTTTATCTTTAAATCAGCCGTATTTCCATTAAAAGTTAAAGTTATTTCTTTATTAAATTCATCATTACCCTGCCATGAATTTGCCATCAATTCATCAGAAACAGAGGTTATTTGCTTTTGGGTACAACCACAAAGTAAAAATATCATTATAATAACTATAAAACACATCTTAAATATACGCATTTTATTCCCTCCTATAAAATGTATATTGTACGATTGTTAAAGATATGTTAATAAAAATATTACAAATACCAAGTGTAAATATAGCTAAATTAGCTTTACTAAATGTATTTTTTATGTTATAATAGTTTGAAATAACCTAAACAAGGTGGATAGTATCTTTTCATTTTGAATGGTAATTACTTTAATTAACGAACGGAGGATATAGAAATATGGCTAAAAACGAATTCTTTATGTATAAAAATAAACCATTGGTAAGAAGTGGAGATGTTCTCTACTATGGAAGTATGAGTGACCCATATGTTGTTCGCATTAAAATTAAAAGCAAAAAGAAAGTTAATGAACTTGAAATTGCTGACAAGGTATCTATACAATTAATGAGTACCTCTCCTGATGTAAGCCCTCGTAAACAAGTTATTAAGTCTAGTGAAAAAAATGGTCTGTACAGTGCAATGGATTTTGCTGAGGTATGGCTCAAGCGAGCATTAAAGACACAGTAAATTTTTACTTCCCTCAAACTTTTTCAATATCAGTTTGGGGGATTTTAATTTTTTATATATTGCTTTTAGTTATCAAGTATGATAAAATTTATTGTAATTAGTTATAAGTGATTTTTCACAAAAATAATGGAGGACAAATTAAATGATAAAAAAGATTTTAGCTATAGCTTGCGTAGCAATTACAGCAACAACATTTCTTGTGGGCTGTAGCGGAGATGATAGTGCCAATAGTAATTCAGCAAATTCTGCTTCATCAAAGACTTCTTCAAAAATTGCAGTTGAATCAGATACTGAAAAGGCTCGTGTAGGTACTATTGATAAATTTCTCAATTATAAAAGTATAACTCTTAACGAAAAGGTTCTTTATTTTCTTATTGATGATGCTCAAATGCAGTATGTAGGTTTCAACATTACCGACACCACAGGTCTTGAGGCTATTCCAGCTGGAGAATCTGTTGAAGATATTGAATACACATCTGCCACGGGCTTAACAGCTTACGTCACAGCGAAAAACACCAACACAAATGCAGTAGATTACACTCAGTGCAAATACTATTCTTTAAGACTTATAAAGGGTGATTGCAGTGATGTACAGCTACACCTTCCAAATAAGCTTGGCTGGGATGCTACCGTTGATACAATAAAAAAGACCTACGGTACTCCTCTGTCAGAAACAACAGATGAAAACGGTTATACAGTTTTACTGTATGGTGAAGACTCTCAGGTACAAACGGCCGGATATACTTTAGAGCTTATAGTATCTGATACAGGAATTGAAGAATTTACAGTTGAGTTCCACGAAGTTGCTTAATTCACTAACCAAATATTGAACATAAAAAAGGCAGATTTTTCTGCCTTTTTTGCTGTAACAAATTACTTTTTAGTTCATATAGTGTTAATAACCCGCCCTGAAAGGAGTTATTAACTTTGACAAGTCTTTTTTATACTGTAGAACCCGGCAATACACTTTGGGGAATTGCACAACACTTTGGTACAACTGTAGATGATTTAATGCGTCATAACAATCTGGCTGATCCAAACAAAATTTTTCCCGGTCAGCAACTACGTATACCTTTAGGAATGGTAAGCACTCCAAAATGGTATGCGGTTCGCCCAGGTGATACATTATTTACAATTACTCAAAGATATGGCGTAGATATTAATGATGTTATAGAATACAATAACCTTGAAAATCCAAATATGCTATATCCCGGACAATTAATAATGTTGCATAATATGTAAAGTTATTTTGTTGTAAGTAATGTAAGCTAAATTATATTTATTTTCCCAAACACTTGAAATAGGAACAAGAAATCCGAGTGCTGAATACAACACTCGGATAATTTTTTGCTTTTGTCGCACAATATTTATTGGCTACGTTTTATGTAGCCTGTGCTAAATGTTGTTGAGCCACCAGACCAAAGCTTATAGTTATTGCTCTGTTTACTTGATTCATAGCCTGTTGGTCAAGACAACCCATTTTTTCCTTCAGACGTTTTTTATCTATGGTTCTTATCTGCTCCAGAAGCACTACCGAGTCTTTCATTAAACCGCAATTTTCTGCACCTAATTGAATATGTGTAGGCAATTTTGCCTTTGATTGCTGGCTGGTAATAGCTGCGGCAATTACTGTGGGGCTGAATTTATTTCCAACATCGTTCTGTACAATCAACACAGGTCTTACTCCACCCTGTTCTGAGCCTACTACAGGACTCAAATCTGCATAAAAAATGTCACCACGTTTAATGTTCACAATTTTCACACTCCGTAAATTTATTGTAACCGATTACAATAGTATTTTTACCTTAATTTTGTATGTTTATACTTTGCGACATTAACATAATATTGACATTTTTTAAAATTGACACAAAAAAGCCGTCAACTAATGTTGACGGCTTAAATATCACTTAAAATCAGTCACTTGAATATGGTAGCAATGCAATATGTCTAGCACGCTTGATAGCAACTGTCAGCTCACGCTGGTGATGTGCACATGTACCTGTAACTCTTCTGGGTAGAATCTTAGCTCTCTCAGAAACGTAACGGCGTAGTCTTACGATATCTTTATAGTCGATGTTCTCAACTTTGTCTACGCAGAAAGCGCAAACCTTTCTACGACCCTTACGGCCGCCACGACGGTTGTCCTTCTCTGGTCTCTCAGCCATGTTTATCGCTCCTTTATATAGTCTACAGTAAAAACTGCTCTAGTTAAAATTAAAACGGTAGGTCATCATCTGTTGGCAATTCTTCAAAATCTTCAGGCATACCACTTGTATATGTGTTCTCAGCCTGTGACACACGCTGTGGTTGAACAGGTGGGTCTTGTGGCATTGGCACACCGTAGTTGCCATAACTGCCTGTTGATGTTCTCTCTCGTCTGTCACCTGTAAAGAATACATTATCAGCAACAACCTCTGTAACAGAACGGTTATTACCATCTCTGTCCTGATAGGTTCTACTCTGCAATGAACCCTCTAAGGCTATAAGCTGGCCTTTGCCGAAATATTTACACAAAAATTCAGCAGTCTGTCGCCAAGCTACTACATTAATAAAATCTGTCTGACGCTCTGTACCTTGCTTTACATAGTTACGGTCAACCGCAATGCAAAAGCTACATACAGATATTCCCGAACCTGTTGTTTTTAGTTCAGGTTCAGCAACCAGACGCCCCATTAAAACAACTCTATTCAACATAAGTAATCATCTCTTTCTCATACATACGCTATATTCGTTTAACACTCTTACTTATACTTAATTACTTCTCGTCTTTTTTAACGATAAGTGTTCTTAGAACACCGTCAGTAATCTTGTAACGTCTGTCAAGCTCTGCAGGGAAATCTGCTGTACTTGTGAAGTTAAACAATACATAGTATGCCTCAGACTCCTTGTTGATCATATAAGCAAGTCTACGCTTACCCCATTCGTCAACGCTGTCTAATGTTGCATTCTCAGAGATCAAATTCTTGAACTTTTCGATAAGAGCCTGAATACCCTCTTCGCCAAGCTTCATAGAAATAACCATTACTGACTCATATGAACTTGTAATTTCTGACATCTTCGTTGCACCTCCTTCTGGACATTTGGTCCCATTTTACAGGACAAGGATTTTATTACGCTCAAATGCATAACATAGATATTTTAACAATTTTTTGTAGCCTTGTCAAGGAAAATAAAAAATTTTTATCTTTTCTTGTCCAAAGTAATTTTAACAAAGTTATTTACCTTTAAAAATGTTGCAAGAAAGAGAAATAAAGGTAACTTTTGCCTGCTTTTAGTATCTTCTTTTTCTTGATTTTTCATAGTGAATTTCACTTCTTCTTTCTTATTGTAAAGCTTACTTTGGGGTTAGTCCTCATAAAAATCAATAAAAAAATACAGGGCAACCGCACGAAAAGATAATAAAAATAAGAAAAATATGTTAAAATATCCCAAAGGGGTGTTTTAACATGATGAAGAAATATTTTGAAACAATAAAGGATAGTAGACAACAAGGAAAAATAAAATACAATAT
>JAXJYN010000059.1:0-4360 GCA_036306965.1 Acutalibacteraceae bacterium | reverse complement strand
TATATATGAAGCAGAAAGTAATAACTGCGATATTTTGTTGTTTGGTCATACACACTGTTCAATGACAGAATATGCAGATGGCTTGTACATTATGAATCCCGGTAGTGCTCATGGATATGGTGCAACATATGGTATTGTAGACATTACACCACAGGGTGTAGTTACTAACATTCTTAAAGTGAAATAAAATTGTTTTATTGTTTAATAAACCACAAAAAAGCTGTATTCTGTTTTGGAGAAATATAGCTTTTTTATATACAAACGTAAGATAGGTATTTAGTATAAATATTTATCTTAACAGAATTTTTCAAGAGCTGAGCTATATTCATTAATTTAAATTCATACTTGATTATACCTTTCTGTATTATATTTTTGGTGTAAAAGCAACAAATTAGACTTTAATGTCAGTTGATGTTTCTGCAAAAGAGGAGAAGTACATAAGTCGCATTTTGTATATAATTTGATTATAAGGTACTATTAGATTTTTGATGTATATAAATGATATTTTGTTTTAAACTAAATATAAACAGAAAAGACAGAGAAATACCTTTCTGTCAATAATTTATATCTAATCAGAATTTTAATTGGCGGTGAAATATAATGGATTATGTAAATGCCTTTTGGGTTGGCGGTTTAATATGTGTTATAGCACAGATATTTATTGATAAAACAAAAGTTACACCGGCAAGAATATTGGTAAGCTTTGTTGTGCTTGGTGTAGTGCTTACAGCAATAGGTGTGTACAAGCCTTTGGTTGAATTTGCAGGTGCAGGTGCTACTGTGCCACTGTGCGGATTTGGTTATACAATGGCTGAAGGTGTAAAAGAGGCTATTATTAATGATGGCCCTATAGGAATTATTACAGGCGGAGTGTCAGCCGCAGCAGCAGGTATAGCTTCTGCAATAGTATTTGGTTATTTGTTTGCACTTATAACAAAGCAAAGAGATAAAAGCTGATAATAAACCATTTGGAGTAACAAAGAGATTTTTAAGTATAGAAAAAAGCTGTGACAGTTTACATCTACAAACTGTCACAGCTTTTTTTAGTCGTATAAATAAATATTTTTAAAGCAGGTTGGTAACATATCAATTATATCTGTTGCCTGCATACTGATATATCCAAGCTGTTCTTCTGCTAGGTCACCTGCGTAACCGTGGCAATATACACCGCTAACGGCTGCATTGAATGGTGACATACCCTGCGAAATAAGACTTCCTATTATACCTGCAAGAACATCTCCACTGCCTGCCTTAGACATACCCTTGTTTCCTGTAGGATTAACTACAGATTTTCCCTTTGGGTGTGCAATAATGGTAAATGCACCTTTCAGCACAACAATTACATTATATCTTTTAGCAAATTCGGTTGCTACTGTAAGACGGTTATTTTGTATCATATCAACTGTTGTATCAAGAAGTCTTGCCATCTCACCGGGATGTGGTGTTATAACTACAGGAACTTTAGATTTTTTTAGTATATCTATATTATCTTTTATAGCGTTAAGTGAGTCTGCGTCAAGCACTACAGGAACTTCACTATTATTTATAATGTACTCTGTAATCTCTTTAGCTTTTGAAGTATTGCCCAAGCCACAACCTGCAACAACAGCATTTGCCTTTTGCATACTTTTTTCTAGTATTTCTTCAGTGTCTTCGCTTGTATATGGCATAAATACGGCTTGTGGTATATTACTTGCCAAAATAGGGTAAAGGTTAGATGGCAATATACTTTTTATCAACCCTGCACCACTGCGTAAAGCACCTTGTATACACATTTGGGCAGCACCCATCATACCATAACTTCCACAGGCAACAGTCAGTGTACCTGTACTGCCTTTATTGGCAGATACTTCTTTTTTAGGCATAAGCCCTTTTAATCTGCTACCGTCAGTAGTTTCTGTAATATATTTGCTGTCATAAATTATACCCTTATTTATTCCAACTTGTGCAACTGAGGTTGTTCCGCAATAATCCATAGATGGATATAAAACGTGACAAGGCTTTAGTGTTGAAAAAGAAAGTGTAACATCAGCTTTGAATGCTGTATTTCCAACTGCACCTGTGTCGCAGTTTACACCACTTGGCAAATCAACACAAAGCACTTTACTGTGGGTACTGTTAACCAGGTCTGCTAAAATTTTTATGTTATCGCTTAATGAGCCTTTAAAGCCTATTCCATAAATTGCATCTATAACATAGTCAGCAGTTGTAATAATATCTTTTACCTTCTGGCTGTACTCCCATATACGCACAACCTCAACACCATTGCTTATTGCCTGTTCCATAGCTTGGATACTGTCTTCGGTGCGTGGTTCACTGTCTACCAGTAAGGCATACGCCTTTATTCCCTGTGAATGAAGATATTGTGCTGCAATAAAGCCGTCTCCACCGTTATTTCCTTTACCGCATAATACAGCAACTGTACTGCGTTTGTCAGCTCCAAGCTGAGAAATTAAAGTTTTTCCCACCTGTACGCCTGCATTATTCATAAGTTGAAAATATGTAGAGCCACGTTCCACTTGGTTTTTCTCTAATATTCTTGTTTGTTCACAGGTTAATATTTTCATACTAACAATCCTCCAAATAATATAACCGATTTACGAAGTAAATTGATTGCTTAATAAACAATGGCTGTGTACCTGTATTTTAGTAGCACAGCCAAAGAATAAAATTTTATTTTATGTTGTTCTTTAACAACTCAATTTTTACCTCTGGTTTAAGGTGCATTTTTACAGCATTAAGAACTTTTTCATTTGGTGCAAATACAACCATAATTTTACCGTACTTTTTAGTCTGCACTATAAAACGATATTGTTCGGGGTCGTTGTCATATGTACCCAAATAAAGCACCTTATCACATCTATTGTCTTTAAGTCGGTTTTCACTGAGTTTATCAAAGCCTTCAATTTTCTTGATGTCAATGCTTAAAACACCTTTACGTCTGCGTTTAGCCATAACCTTATCAATTTGTAAATTATTATTTGTTACAGTATATTCATATTCAACATTTCGCCCTGTAATAACATACCAGCAAAAATAAATGTCAAATGCTGACAAAAACACACCAACTGCAATAAAGTAAGCATTTACTTTAATTCCAAATATAACACCCAAAGCAAGTACAGCAAAAATGCTAAGTATCATTACTACTTTTACCAAAAAGTCCTTATAGTCCTTTTTGTGTGTTACCAACTGTTCGATATACGAATCCATAAAACAATACTCCGTCCTTTATAGAAAAATTATATATTATTTTAACATTTTAATCATATCAAATCAAGCATAAACAACAAAAATTAATTTAATTTTTACATTTCTATTTAGCAATACAAACAGTTTTTGAATTTGTTTTTTATATTTACAAATATTTTGTATGATATATAAGAAATAAGATTTTTTTCTTAGCATATCTGTAATAAGGTCAGGATTATCTTCTTTCATTTTTTCAATTAAAATTTTTGTGTTATCAGAACTTTCCTTTATAGCTTCCAGCTCTGCTTCAGTTATGCCCACCAACTGAATAACTTCAGTTTTGCCGTAAACCGAAGTTTGAGTGTTTGCTTCTGTATCTGAAACCAAAAGTAAAGCTGTTATGTCTGAGTCTATACCAATATGCAGTGAAGTTCCACTTCCTTGTACATATTGATAAGGTTCAAAAAAATTTTTTGTGGTATAGGTATATCTTGCCAGATTCGACAGCATATTTATTGCCCATAAACAATCTTCGGCGTTATTTTCCTTTAACTTAATTGTCATTTCATAGCCCCATTTATTCCATTCATTACCAAACGATTTTTCATCAGCATATAATTCTGTCATACCAAAAGTAACAATATGTTTATATCCTTTTTCAGATGAATATATTGAATATCCGTCTAAATATTCATCTACGCCAAAACGGACTCTGTTAACAAGATTAGTTCCATAATGAATAGGATTTTGTTCAGGATATAATCTGCTAAATTCTTTTTCTATAGCTTCCCATCCTGGACACCATTCTTCATCTTCTTCTATACGTTTTAAAAATTCTTCTTTTGTCATTATATAAGCCCGCTTTCTTTAATTAAATTTTTATAGTTATACAAATTAATAAGAAATATCTATATTTAGTGGTAACTTTGCACATTATTTTAACATCTAAAGTATATAAAATCAAGCACAAATAACAAAGATGTATTTTGCGTTTTGAAAAAATAAAATATTTGTTTAATAGTTATCCCACAATTTATGATATAGTAAATTTTATCCTCCCTCGGCAAGAAGACTCCGACCTCTATAGGTTGGGGATGAATTGCCGTCAGTCCGTAAGGACTGAAAACGGCTTGACATCACAAAAATGCAATGATACGATATAATTGTG
>JAXJYN010000058.1:0-46021 GCA_036306965.1 Acutalibacteraceae bacterium | reverse complement strand
CTACGCTTAGAGGCGAGGGCTTCTCGTTCAAGTACAGTAGCCTGTACAGTATCAGCGAGCTAACCCCGTGTGTCCCACGGTTTTGTTTTTATGTTTTATGCCAATGCTATTCGCATACCCTCATTTCGTATGTTTATAGCAGCGTTTACATCTCTATTGTGATGTGTCTGACAGCAAGGACAATTCCACTCTCTAACCGACAAGTCTTTATATTGTAACTCGAATATTTATTATTAAAATACAATAATTACTTGTTGTATACCCTGATGTTGAATTAGTGATTATTACAAATACAGTTGTAAGTAAAAGAGTGTTTTATGAACGGGCATATTTAGCATTATAATTATTGCAAAAAGGTTGAATTTAGTATTATAAAGTTGTACAATTATTAAAGAGCCTTGTTTTATAGCGTATAAGGTACAAACAGGTTTAATTTATTCTGAAACGGTGGTAATTAAAATGAGCAAAACAGTAATGGTTGAAACATCAGCCCGTCATATTCATGTAACACAAGAGGTACTTGAGCAGTTATTTGGTACAGGTGCTGTGCTTACAAAGAAAAAAGACCTTTCTCAGCCCGGACAATTTGCTTGTGAAGAAAAAGTAACAGTTGTTGGCCCTAAGGGTGAGTTCAAAATGACAATTCTAGGCCCTGTAAGAACCGCAACACAGGTTGAATTGTCACTTTCTGACGCAAGAAAGATAGGCGTACCTGCTCCTGTAAGAGAATCCGGTGATATTGCAGGCACACCTGGTTGTAAGTTGGTTGGCCCTAAGGGTGAAGTTGAAATTGCAGAGGGTGTAATTGCCGCTAAAAGACATATCCACCTTGATACAAAAACAGCCGAAGAATTTGGTGTAAAGGACAAGCAGATTGTTTCACTAAAAGTTGGTGGTAACGGAAGAAACCTTGTTTTTGGTGATGTTGTTGTAAGAGTAAACGATAACTTTGCTCCTGCTGCTCATGTTGATACAGATGAGTCTAATGCAGCAGGTCTTGCAGGTACAGTAGACGGCGAGATTATTGTTGAGTAATTTTAGTTTTAATTAATACATAAAGGGCAAAACCTAGCTTTTAAGCTGAGTTTTGCCCTTTGCTTTTGCAGTTATTAAGCTTAAAGAATGTTTAGTATTAGTGATTAATTACGATAAAATTCCCTAAAAATGTAATATATATGTAAGAATGCCAAATAATGTAATACTTACTTGACAAGTGTACTATCAATATATATAATTGTGCTAGTATAAATAATACAATTTCGGAGGGAACACAATGAAGAAGAAAGTAATTATTATCATCAGTATTGTAGTTGTGGTAATAGCAGCGGTAATTGTAGGATTTAGTATTCTTATGCCATCAACTGCTATGTCCATTATGGGAAGCAATGTTGCATATGTAACACCTGTTTCAAGTTTAACAGAGTCAGATATAGCATTTACATCTAACAGGTACAGCGGTGTTGTTGAGACACAAAAAGCAGTATCAGTTAAAGCGGACAGTGACAAAACTATAAAAGAAACATATGTAAAAGAGGGTGACACAGTAAAAAAAGGTGACAAGCTTTTTGCATATGATGTTGAAGATATGAAAACTCAGCTTTCACAATGCCAGTTGGATTTAGACCAAGCAAATTCTGAGATTACATCATATAATTCTCAGATTTCTTCACTGGAAAATGAAAAAAATTCAGCTAGTGAAAACAACAGATTAAGTCTTGAAAATGAGATTTCTTCATTGAAAATTGACCTTAAAAGGGCACAGTATACAGTTGAAAGCAAAACAAAAGAAATTGAAAAGCTGAATAAATCCATCAACAACAATGTAGTAACATCTAGTGTTGATGGCAAAATACAAAGTATAGGTTCTTCAGATACAAGTGAATTGCTTTCTGACGATGCCTACATAACAATAACCACTAACGATGATTACAGAATTAAATCAATGATAAGTGAAGAAAATATAACAACATTTTCTGAGGGTTCAGCTATTCTAGTGCGTTCACGAACAGATGAAAGTCAAACATGGACAGGTACAATTTCGTCAATAGATACCACAAATCCAAGCGAAAACAGTGATTCTCTTACAGGAACAGCCGAAACAGATTCTAAATACCCTGTTTATATTGCACTGGACAGTGCAGATGGTCTTATAGTTGGTCAGCACGTTACTGTAGAATTAAGCACAGAACAGGGTGAAGGCGAAACAAGCAGTAATCCTTCTGTACCGGAATTTTTTATTTGCGATATTGACACAGAACCATATGTGTGGTGTGCTGATGAAAGCGGTCTGCTTGAAAAACGTTCGGTAGAGCTTGGCGAATTAGATGAAGAGAATTTTACATATGAAATTTTGTCAGGACTTTCAACAGATGATTTAATAGCATTTCCTGAAGACCGTCTTGCAGAGGGTATGACCACTATATTTGATGATATTACTGATGAGTCAATGGAATCTGTGGAGGTGGAGTAACCAATGATTTTGGAGTTAAAGGGAATTTATAAAAATTATTTTACAGATGATTTTGAAGTGCCTGTATTAAAGGATATTAATTTATCGGTTGCAGAGGGTGACTATCTTGCAATTATGGGTCCGTCAGGTTCAGGTAAATCAACCCTTATGAATATTATTGGTTGTCTTGATAAACAAACACAAGGTTCATATTTGTTTGATGGAATAGATATATCACGTCAAAATGACGCTTCATTGTCCAAAATAAGAAATAAAGGTATAGGTTTTGTGTTCCAAAGCTTTAATCTTTTACCTAAACAAACCGCACTTGAAAATGTAGAACTGCCACTGCTTTATGGCAATGTAAAGAGAAAAAAACGCAGAGAAATTGCACAAAATGCGTTAAAAAAGGTAGGCTTGGAGGACAGAATGACATTTTTGCCCACACAGCTTTCGGGTGGTCAAAAGCAAAGAGTAGCTATAGCAAGAGCGATTGCTACTCAACCCAGAATATTGCTTGCTGATGAACCTACAGGTGCTTTGGACTCAAAGTCGGGCGATCAGGTAATGGAGCTTTTTTCTCAGCTTAATAAAGAAGGTATGACAATAGTTATGATTACCCACGAAAAGAGTATTGCAGAGTGTGCAAATTCAATAGTCTATATTCGTGATGGCGAGTTGTTCTATTCAGACAATAAAAGTAATGCCCAAATAAAACAGGACATTACTGGAGGGTTAGAAAATGAGTAAGAAAAAGAGGTTTAAAAAAAGAATAATTATTATACCTTTGGTATGTTTGCTTGTTGTAGGTATAGTTATTACAATGATAACACTAAATAGCGGTAGTAGTGCTGTTGCGGAGGTTATTCCTGTTAATCAAATGATGGGTATGAGTTATGAATTTGGTCAGTTTATAATTGACGGAAAAGTAAAAAAAGGTTCTACCCAGAAAGTAGCTGTTGACGAAGATTTTACTATAGATGAAGTAAAGGTGAAAAAAGGAGATACAGTAAAAAAAGGTGATGTTCTTGTTACATACGATACAGTATCATTACAATTTTATATTGATGAAATCGAAAATAATATAAATGTATATGCAAATCAGATTAAAATTGCAAATAACGAACTGAACACATTAAAAGGACTTATTCCGTCAGAAAATGCTCCTGCTACACAAACAACCACAACTCCTACAGAAAGTAATATACCTGTGGTTGAAATTCCTGAGGTTGAGCTGTTTGAATATGAAAAGCAGATTTCAACAAGCACTACTCCTGTTGAAGGTGATGGAAGCGAAACTTCACCTTTTGTATTTAATGTAGGTGAAGATACAGTTGTGCTAAAGCAATATATGCAGTATCTTGCAGGTGAAAATAAAACTACTGCAACTTCTGCTACAACTGCCACTACAAATGCTACTGAGCCAACAGAAAATACAGGAGGTAACACAAAAGCAAACAGCAAATATGCAGTGTTCCATATTTATAATGAAAGCGGAAAAATGCTTTATAGCTGGCTTGTAGACGGCTCAAAACTTACTGACAGTGATATAGCCGACTGGAAATGTAGTCAGAATGTAACAATATCTGAGAACGGAAGTATTAAAGTAGAACAGGGCAAGAACCTGTTTGCAACACTTATTACATATACTGCTGATGAGTCATATTTATTAGACGAGGATATTCAGACCGAAGGCACATATTCTGAAGATATGTATGCAGATAGTTATACTTCTGATGAATATGATTACACAGAAAACAATATGTCGTACAGCGGAGAAATTACCGCAAACGATAATTATGTTTATACACAGGCAGAACTTAAAGATATGATTTCGGAAAAAGAGAATGAAATAAAACAAAAAGAATTTGAAAAAAGACAAGCTGAAATTGATTTGAAAACCGAAAAGAAAAGACTTACAGAAGGCGAGGAAGTTGCTAATGTAGACGGTACCGTAACTTTTGTAGCTAAATCAGCACAAGAAGCAGTTCAAAAAGGGGCTTATATAATAATTGAGAATGATACTGCAACAAGTATAATTGGTTCAGTAACCGAAAGTGATTTGCCATCTGTTTCGGTTGGTATGTCGGCTACAGCTATAAACAATATAACAGGTGACGAGTGTAATGGTGTTGTTACAGCAATTTCTGATGAGGCATCATTGAATAATGAAATGGTGAGTGATGATACGGTTTCGTATTATGATGTTACTATAGAGCTGGAAGATACTTTTGATGTTGCTGATAGCGAAAGCGAAGCTATTACTGTTTTATTGGATACCGGCAGTGATAAAGAATTTGTCAGCGTTGATAAAGCCTTTATTCGTACTGAAAACGGAAAAAGCTATGTTATGGTGGCAAATGAAAATGATGTTATAGAAAAACGATATGTTGAATTAGGAAAAACCTATTATGATTTCAGCGTTCAGATTACATCAGGACTTTCATCTGATGACAGGGTGGCATTCCCTTATGGAGATATTGCAGAGGGTATGCCTGTGGTTGATACAACTTATCAAGCATTATTGAATTCAGGTATATTTTAATAGAATGGGGGAATAAAAGTATGATTGAAAATATAAGATTATCTTTCAAGGGAATTTTCTCCCATAAAATGCGTTCTGTGCTTACAATGTTGGGTATAATTATAGGTATATCATCTATTATTGCTATTGTTTCAATAATACAGGGTGTAAGTGATATGATGAAAGACCAGCTTGTAGGTGATGGCGAAAATACTATAACTATAGGAGTTTTTGATAGTACAGAGTTATATGGTGAGGCGTACAGTGCTGTTTATAACGGTTCTATTGAAGGTATTACAACTATTTCACAGGAATATATTGATGCTGTAAACCAATTAGATGGTGTAATTAATTCAACTCCTTTTTATGAGTATGATTATGCAACCATAAACTATAATTCTAACAGTACAACCTGTAATATATATGGAGTAGAAGCAGATTATTTTTCTCTGATAAGTTCATATCTTGTACAAGGCAGACTCTTAACACAGGAAGATTACGAGAATAAAAACAATGTAACTGTAATTGATAAAAAACTTGCAGAAACATTGTTTACTGACGGTGAATATCTAGGCAGAACAGTTACAGTTAACGGAGAAGTGTTGGTTGTTGTGGGTATTGTTGACAAGCCTAATATAGAGGATTCTATAAAATCTTTATATGATTATTATATGAAACTGCAATACACAGGAAGTAATATATATGTACCATCAACCTCATGGGCTCAGCTTGCCTGCTATGATGATGTTCAGAATTTATTGGTTGAAGTGGAAAATTTAGATGACACTGTTTTAATAAGCACAATGGTAGCCGATGTACTGAATGAAGGTATTGTCAGTGACAAATATGCCTATAAGTCAACAAGCTTTTTGGAGGATTACGAACAGCTTGAAATGATTACCACTGTTATGTCTATATTGCTTATAGGTATTGCAAGTATTTCACTTTTGGTTGGTGGTATAGGTGTAATGAATATAATGCTTGTTTCGGTTACAGAAAGAACTAGAGAAATTGGACTAAAAAAAGCATTAGGTGCTAGAAAAAGCAGAATACTTGCACAATTTCTTACAGAAGCAGTTGTGCTTACAGGCGTTGGTGGTATAATAGGTGTATTGCTTGGAATAGGCTTTGCAGCTATAGTAGGAATGATAAGCGGTATGGGTGTATCGGTAAGTCCTGCTGCTATAATTGTATCGGTTGCCTTTTCAATGGCTGTAGGTATTATTTTTGGCATAGTGCCGTCAGTAAAAGCATCAAGGCTAGACCCTATTGAAGCTTTAAGATACGAATAATATTCAATATAAAAAATTTATAACAAAAATATAAGCATATATCCACAGTGAAAATCACAGCAGGATATATGCTTTATTTGTTTTTTATATAAAAATTACTCTGTCATAAATATAAGACCCATAGTATCCGGGCCACAGTGGGAAGAAATAGTACAGCTTGCACGAGTAATTAAAACCTCGTCAAAATAATTTCTTTCTTTAACCATATTGTAAAGTGTGTCTACTGTTTCTTGTGGTATGCCTGCGTGTGTTATAAATACACGCTTTTTGCTGATGTTGTCATATGCTGACAGCTTATCATTTACATACTGCTCCAGAACCTTTTTAAGGTTGCCACGGTATTTTTTGCCTACATTCATACTTCCGTCTGCATTGTTTACCTCTATACAAGGTTTGATTTTCAGCAAATTAGAACCAAGTAAGGCAACCGCAGAACATCTGCCACCTGCGTGAAGATAAGTAAGCTTGTCTACAATAAAGCTGCTGTGAGCCTTTGGTACAAGTTTTTTTATGTTTTCGACAATTTCTGCACCGCTTAACCCTTTTTCAGCCATTTCTACAGCCTCAAGCACAAGCAAACCTGTGCCTGTTGTAATGTTGCAGGAATCTACAGGGTAAACATTACCAAGTTCCCTAGCCGCCAATTTGCATTGCTGATGAGATGTTGACAAAGCACCACCAATGTTAAGATGCACTATCTCGTAGCCTTCGTCCACATATGGTTTGAATTTATCAATATATTCCTGCATATTTACAGCAGCAGTTTTAGGTAGCTGTCCTGTTTTTTCAAAATGTGCATAAATGTCGTCAGGTGTAATATTTACCAAATCTTCGTATGTGGCTTCTCCAAGAATGATATGCAAAGGTGTGGTTAAAATGTTATGCTTTTTTAATAGCTCAGCGGATAAATCGCAAGTGCTGTCTGCACTGATAATTACTTTTTTATTCAAAGTCAATTCCTCCAAAAAATTTAAAAATATTTTCAAAAATGTAATGAAATTTATATTGGTTTTATTATATAATATATTTACTTAAAGTGCAAAGTATATTTAGTGTGCGAAAGGAGAATATTTACTATGATAAATAAATTTGTTTTTGGAGAGCCTATGGTTACAGGTGCAATAGTTAATGATGTAACTGATTGTTCTGATAACTTAAAGTATTTTACTGTTGAAATTGAGCGTGAGCTTTCTCTTACAGCTAATCTTTCACAGGACGCCGTTGTGTATGGTCTGGGTGAAACTGTACGAGGAATAAACAAGCGTGGCTGGAAATATGTCAGTTATTGTGCAGATGACCCTGTTCATACAGAAACAAAGGAATCACTTTATGGAGCACATAACTTTATTATAGTAAGCAGTAAGGATAGTATATACGGTGTGTTTGTAGATTATCCCGGCAAGGTTACATTTGATATTGGTTATACTCACCTTGATAAGCTTGTAATTACAACTACAAAGCCGAATGTTGCAGTTTATATTATAGAAGGCAAATCACCTTTGGAGATTGTAAAAGAATTGCGTCATCTTACAGGACAAAGCTATATTGCACCAATGTGGGCATTTGGTTATCAGCAGAGCCGTTGGAGTTATATGGATACAGGTGCTGTAAGAGAGGTTGCCCGAAAATATCGTAGCAACAATATGCCTTTAGACGCAATCTATCTTGATATTGACTATATGCAGGATTATAAGGACTTTACAGTTGATAATGAGCGTTTTCCCGGCTTTAAGAATTTTGTAGCTGAAATGAAAAAGCAGAATATAAGACTTGTACCAATTATTGACGCAGGTGTGAAAATTCAGAAAGGCTACAATGTTTACGAGGAAGGCGTTAAAAATAACTACTTCTGTAAAAACGGAAAAGGCGAGGATTATGTTTCAGCAGTATGGCCGGGACTTACACATTTTCCTGACTTCTTTAACGAAGAAGCAAGCAAATGGTTTGGCAGTAAGTATAAAATTCTTATAGATATGGGAATTGAAGGCTTTTGGAATGATATGAACGAGCCTGCTATTTTCTATTCAAAGAAAAAGCTTGATGAAGCTTGGGAGAAGATTTTTGAGTATAAAAACAAAAATCTGGATATTAATTCGTTCTTTGAGTTCAGAGATTTATTCTCAAATCTACTTGACTACACAGAGTTTTTCCATAGAATAAACGGCAGGTGGGTTTGCCACGATGATGTTCATAATTTGTACGGCTTCTATATGACTAAGAGTGCATCAGAAGCGTTTGACGAAATAAAGCCAGACAAGCGTACTCTTATGTATTCACGTTCTTCATCTATAGGTATGCACCGCTATGGTGGAATATGGACAGGTGATAACCAGTCATGGTGGTCACATATTTTGCTTTCAATAAAGCAAATGCCTTCACTTAATATGTGCGGATTTATGTATATTGGTTCTGACATAGGTGGCTTTGGTGCTAATGCTACCGAGGATTTGGTATTGCGTTGGACAGCCTTTGGTGTGTTTACACCTCTTATGCGTAACCACGCAGCACTTGGTACAAGAGATCAGGAATGTTACCAGTTTGACAATACAGATATGTTCCGTGATATTTTACAGGTGCGTTACAGACTTGTACCTTATTTGTATAGCGAGTATATGAAAGCTTGCTTAAATGATGGTATGATGTTTAGACCACTTGCTTTTGATTATACAAATGATAGCTTTGCCACACAGGTAGAAGACCAGCTTATGGTTGGTGACAGTATTATGATTGCTCCTGTATATGAGCAGAATGCGAAGGGTAGATATGTATATTTGCCTGAAGATATGCTGTTTGTAAAGCTTAGTGGTGACAAGGTAGTATTCAAAAAAGAAGTAGCAAAGGGACATCATTATATAAATGTTGCTTTAAATGAAGTTCCTTTATTTGTTAAGAAAAATGCTGTGTTACCGTTATGTATGCCTGCTTTGTCTGTTGAAGAACTGGATATGAACAATTTACAGCTCCTATACTGTGGTGACAATGCAAAATTCGATTTGTATATGGATGATGGTATGTCAAAGAATTACAGCCAGAAACTTACAAAGATAAAAGTTGTTAATGATAAAGCAGAAAGCGATAACTCAGAACTTACTCTTGCTGTTTTATAAGGAGTTGTTCTATGGGTAAACCAAAAAATAAAACCAATGAGGTTCCACTAAATAAAAGATACACACTGGGCGAAGAAATTTTTAATTCTGTTTCTCACGGTGTAGGAGCTTTGCTTGCTATAGCAGGTACAGTGGTGCTTATTGTAATTTCAGCAATATATTCTGACCCTTGGGGTATAGTAAGCAGTGCCATTTATGGTGCTACACTTATTATTCTCTATACAATGTCAACACTGTATCACGCACTTACAAACGAAAAAGCAAAGCACGTAATGCGTATTATGGACCACGCAACTATATTTTTACTTATAGCAGGCACATATACACCAATCACGTTGGTGTCTTTAAGAGGTGTTTTGGGTTGGGTGTTGTTCGGCTTTATATGGGCAGCAGCTATAGTGGGTATTGTACTTAATGCAATAGACCTTGAACGATTCAGAAAAATTTCAGTTGTGTGCTATATTGTAATGGGCTGGACAATTATAGTTGCTATTGTACCACTTATTAAATCAATGTCATCACTATCACTCATACTGTTACTGGCAGGAGGAATAATGTATTCGGTGGGTGTAATATTTTATGCTATCAAAAAAATACGTTATTTTCACTCAATATGGCATTTATTTACTGTTGGTGGAAGTGTGTTGCATTATTTTGCAATACTTACATCATTTTTATAACCAATAAAACTAAACAGCAGTTGCCTGTAAAAGGTAACTGCTGTTTTAATATTATGGATAAAATTATAATTTACTTTACTATATCTATATGATATAACTATCTTGTCAATATTTGTTACAAAAGGAGTAAATGTTTATGGTGTATGAATTGTTGGATATAATGGCAATAATTATAACCACGGCAAGTGCTACGGGATTGGTTATATCGTCAAAAAAGAATAAAATGATAAAACATTTTATGGGTTGTCAGATTATGCTGGTAATTTGGGCAGTAAGCCATTTGCTTGAAATATATTGCGAAAATATAGTTCAACAGACGATTATAAACGACGTAGGTTATTTTGCAGTATGCTATATAGGTGTGAAATTTTTTATATTCACACTTTATTATACAGATTCCGATTTAGCTAAAAATAAACTGTTGAAGTTTATTATGTGTATTCCATCAACAGTGCTTTATGTATTGTTATTGTTGAATCCGATTTTTGGATTATTCTTTGAAAAATATGAATATCAGGAAAGAGTTGGCGGAATAGGTTTTTATCTTACTGTATTTGTCACATATATATTTATTTTTGCAGGAATGGCACGTTTACTTTATAAAAATATAAAATCCTATAAGGTAAGAAAACAACAGATATATTTAATTTCATTAGCAGTTATAATTCCTGTTATTATAAACTTTTTATCTGTGTTTGTAGGTTTTCAGCAAGAACACGATTTAACACCTATTTCATTTTCGCTGTCATCTATTCTTATTATAATTGCAATATATAAATACGACCTTATGGATGTTAACCCGAATGGTATAAAGCATATTATAGACAGGCTTAACCAACATATTCTCATTTTTGATGACAACAGTGTGATTACTTATGTGAATAAATCCTTTTGGAAAGTATTTAAAGTAAAGCTGAAGGTTTATAAAACAGATATGACAAGATTTTTAAATGTATTGTTGTTATATACTGAAAAAGACAGCAAAAAAAATTTAATAAAGCTATTGAGTGGTAAGAATGCCGGAGAAACAGAGGTTAATTTTAAGGTCAATAACAAAAGGCATATATATCATATAGAAAAATCATATGTGTACAATGAAAAAGGTAAGACTATAGGCTGTACAGTGGCTATGTCAAATGTTACCGAATATTACAATATGCTTGACGAACTTGAGAAAAAGAACAATAAACTTATTGAGGCAAACTCCAAGCTTGTTGAAATGAATCTTATCTCGCAACAACTGGCAGTTGAAAAAGAACGCAGAAAAATTGCTCAGGATTTGCACGATACCTTAGGTCATAGTTTGGTGTCTGTTATGACGTTAATTAAACTTGCAATGATGAATGAGGATAAGAATAATAAAGGCACACTGGAGCAAGCACTTGCACTGTCAGAAAATCTTCTTGCCGATGTTCGCACAGTGGTTTCAGGTTTGCCCGAAAGCGAAAAGATAAGCTTGGTTGCAAAGTTGAATATGCTTATTGAAAATTTGGGCGATATAAAAGATAAGGTGGAGCTGACTATAATAGGTACAGAAGAAGAAAAGCATTACTTTGCGGTGAATACTCTTTTTAGTGCGGTAAGAGAAAGCATTACAAATGCCTTTAAACATGGAAATGCCGATAGGGTAGATGTTATTATAAAATTCAGAGATGCCTCTATAACTGTATTTATTATAGATAATGGTAGTGGCTGTGATAACATCAACAAGCATATGGGTTTAAACGGTATGGAAAAGAAAGTATATGATTTGGGCGGTACAATAGAATTTACTTCAAACGCAGATGAAGGCTTTAATGTGCATATTGAAATTCCTGTAGTTATGTGAACAACTCTTGAATTAAATATAAGCTGATGGTATAATCTTTTTACCTATTAAAATTGGAAGGTGGATATATGGATTTTGATACTTTAAAAATAATTGTTACTTCTATATGTAAGCGTAATAGTATTATTTTAAGTGATACTAAGAATAAGGCTATAAAAAATAGTATAAATTTGCATTGGTGGGATATTCATAGTGAAAAACAAAATGTGGGTGACTTTTTATCTACAGTTGTTTTTGATTATATGAAAAAACTATATAATTTACCTGATGATTATAAAAGTAAAAAGACTATTCACTTGTACGCAATTGGGTCTATTATAACAGGAGGATATCAAAATGCAACTATATGGGGAAGTGGATTAATAAGAGGTAATGAAACAAAAAATGGTTTGTTCTGGTGGAGGCTTTTTCGACATCTTGATATAAGATGTGTAAGAGGTCCATTGACAAGAGAACTTATGATAAAAAATGGGTATGATTGCCCTGAAATTTATGGTGACCCAGCTATTTTACTGCCGATGATATATGAGCCTAAAGAAATAAAACAGGACAAGGAGTATATAGTAATTCCAAATCATTCTTTGAATTACAATTATCCTAATACCGTTAATACTCTAACTTGTGATTATAAGGGATTTATAGACAGTATAGTAAGCTCAAAGTTAGTTATATCAAGTTCTCTTCACGGAATAATTCTTGCAGAGTCATATGGTATACCTGCAATTTTTTTATGTGAAAAGTCATTAAATGATTTTAAATATAAAGATTGGTATTATAGTACAGGCAGATACAATTTTCCTGTTGCGAATACTGTAGAAGAAGCACTTGAAATGACTCCAGCGGATTTACCGGATTTAGACAATATGAGAAAGAATATTATTGAATGTTTTCCATATGATCTTTGGGAAAAATAGGAGTTACTTGTTGTAATATGATTAAAGTTATTATTGCAGATGATGTTGAATTATTGCGTAAAGGTTTAAAAACAATAATTGAACAGGACAATGAAATACAGGTGTGTGGTCTGGCAGAAAATGGTAAAGAAGCATTTGATTTATGTGAAAAAGTTAAACCTGATTTAGTGCTTATGGATATGCGTATGCCCGTGTGCGATGGTGCAACAGCTACAAAGCTGATTAAAGAAAAATATCCAAATGTTAAAGTTCTGGTGCTTACAACCTTTGATGATGCTGAAACTGTTAATGAGGCACTGGCAAGCGGTGCAGATGGATATATTCTGAAAAGTGTAGATGAAAAGAAAATTACACACGCAATAAAAAGTGCATTGGCAGATATAAATGTATTTGAAACAACTGTATTTAATAAAATAAAAAAGGTAAATAGCACTGTAAATACAGAAAATCTGAATATATCAGAGCGTGAAAAAGAAATAATTATATTGGTAGCACAAGGACTTAGCAACAAGGATATAGCCAAAAAGCTGTATCTGTCTGATGGCACTGTGAGAAATAATATTTCAAACCTGTTATATAAACTGAATTTAAAGGATAGAACCCAGCTTGCAGTGTTTGCTGTAAAGAATGATTTATACTGATTTAAACTACATAATAAACACATTTATGCACTGCATAATGCAGTGCATTTTTTATATTATTTTTTACTTCAAGCTTTGTAGATGTAAGTATTCCGCTTTACATCAATATTTTTTTAATTTTTCTGTTTATAGCTGTTGCTATAGTAGGTATTTTATATTCATTAAGTGTATATAACCAAATTAGACTTAGTAAATCGCAACAAGAATTTTAAGGTTATTTCAACCTATCGACAAACATCCCCTATATTATATATAAAAAAAGAAGTCATCTTATTAAGATGACTTCTTTTTGGTGACCCGGACGGGAATCGAACCCGTGTTACCGCCGTGAAAGGGCGGTGTCTTAACCGCTTGACCACCGGGCCATATTGGTAGCGGAAATAGGACTTGAACCTACGACACTTCGGGTATGAACCGAATGCTCTAGCCAGCTGAGCTATTCCGCCATATTTTTCTCTTTTTGCTGTCTGTGTCAGTCAGCGTTATTTATTATATGTCATTTATCTTAAAAAGTCAACACTTTTTTGAAAAAATTTTTAAAAAACTTAAATTTAGTGAATATATATATAAATACACTATAAATTTTACTTTAACTTGTAATTTATACACAGGAGGTAGTGTGCTTTATTATAGTATTTTTAAAATATAGATAAATATAACCAAATATAACCAAATATAAACTTTATTAGGAATGTAAAAATATACCTTAAATTTTTACAAATGGGAATATGTTTGGCTATATTTTTTTGGCGGTATCGGTTGCCGAAAAACAAGATATGTGCTATTATTTCAGTTGAGTAGTATTCGCCAGAAACTGCATCAGAAAGATATGTTGTCACACTTTATACGGAGGTGATAGCATGAAAATTGGCATTGTTGGTGCCGGTAGAGTTGGTACTTCTGTTGGAAAGTACATTACTGAATATTCGGCACAGCATAGTTTATCGGGTTTTTACAGCCGTACTTATAGTAATACTGTAAAATCTGCCGATTTTTGTAGCACGAAGGCTTTTAAAAGTCTTTCGGATTTAATTGCGTCAAGCGATACCTTTTTTATTGCTGTATCTGATAAAGAGATTGGCAATGTATGGGAGTGCATTGACAAAGCTTTAATTAAAAATAAGATTATAGGTCATTTTAGTGGCTCATTATCATCTGATGTTTTTACAGGTGCAAACGACTACGGAGCATATACAGGCAGTATTCACCCTGTGTATGCGTTCAGCAACAAGTTTGAGTCTTACAAAAATTTAAATCAGGCTGTTTTTACAGCAGAAGGTGATGCTGTATTTTTAAGTGAAGTTAAAGGCTTTTTTGAAAATCTTGGCAACAGAGTGTGTGTTATTGATAAAACAAAAAAACCTTTGTATCATACTTCGGTGTCTGTGGCAAGTAATCACCTTATGGGACTTTTATTTTCTGTTGTTAATATGTTGAAAAGTTGTGGCTTTTCTGAGGCTGATGCTTACACGGTGCTTACACCGCTTATGAGCAATAATTTGAATAATGCACTTGAAAATGGTGTTTCTCAAGCTCTTACAGGCCCTATTGAACGTGGAGATGTTTCTACAATAGAGAAACACCTTGGTGTATTAAGCGGTGAATATGAGGAAATTTATAAATTGCTGGGTAATCAGGTGCTTAAAATTGCAGAAAATAAGAACAGCGGTAATCAACAGCTTTTGGAAGAATACAGGTGTATTGAAAGGATGCTATTAAAATGAAGAATACAGTTTTAACATTTCAGGAGAGTAAGACAAGCGGTAAGAAAATAAGTATGCTTACAGCTTACGACTATTCCACTGCAAAGCTTATGGATGAAGCAGGTATAAATGCTATACTTGTGGGTGATTCACTAGGCAATGTTATATTAGGATATGAAGATACTATTTCTGTTACTATGGAGGATATGATACACCATACATCAGCTGTGGCAAGAGGTGCAAAAAATGCACTGGTTGTGGCTGATATGCCGTTTATGTCCTACCAAACTTCTGTGTATGATGCCGTGGTGAATGCAGGCAGGTTAATGAAAGAGGGCAGAGCTAACGCAGTTAAGCTTGAGGGCGGTGCTGAGGTTTGCCCGCAAATAACAGCTATTTCAAACGCTGGTATTCCTGTAATGGCTCACCTTGGACTAACACCACAGTCAATAAATGCTTTTGGCGGTTTTAAGGTTCAAGGTAAAACAGAACAAACAGCACAAAAGCTTCTTGATGATGCCAGAGCCATAGAAAAGGCAGGTGCTTTTGCGGTGGTGTTGGAGTGTGTTCCCGAAAAGCTTGCAACAAGGGTAAGCAATGAGCTGTCAATTCCAACTATAGGTATAGGAGCAGGTGCAGGCTGTAACGGTCAGGTGCTTGTATATCAGGATATGCTTGGAATGTTCTCAGACTTTACACCTAAATTTGTCAAAAAATATGCAGATTTGGGCGGTATTATGAAAGAGGCATTCAAAAATTATATAAACGACCTTAATAATGGTGAGTTCCCAAAGGAGGAACACACCTATAAAATAGATGATGAAGTTATAGAAAAACTATATTGAGTGTAAAGGAGATTATTATGAAAATTGTCGGTACTGTTGAAGAAGTAAGAGAAATTGTAAAGGCTTGGAGAAAAGAGGGTCTGACAGTGGGGCTTGTACCAACAATGGGTTACTTGCACGAAGGTCACGCAAGCCTGATAGAAAGAGCAAGCAAAGAAAATGACAGAGTAGTTGTAAGCGACTTTGTAAATCCTATTCAGTTTGGCCCAAAGGAGGACCTTGCAAGCTATCCACGAGATATTGAAAGGGACGCAAAGGTTTGTGAGAATGCAGGTGCAGACCTGATTTTCCATCCAACTCCTGCGGATATGTATGCACCTGATTTTTCAACATTTGTTGATATTACAGGTCCATCTGATGAGCTTTGCGGAAAAAGCAGACCAATTCATTTTAGAGGTGTATGTACAGTTGTTTCAAAGCTGTTTTTAATTACAGCACCCGACAGAGCTTATTTTGGACAAAAGGATGCTCAACAGCTTGCCGTTATAAAAAGAATGGTAAGAGATTTGAACTTTGATATTGAAGTTGTTGGTTGTCCTATTATACGTGAATTTGACGGCTTGGCTAAAAGCTCAAGAAACACTTATCTAAACGAAGAAGAACGTAAAGCGGCTGTTATTTTGCATAAGGGCTTAGAGGAAGGCAAAAAGCTTGTATTAAACGGAGAAACAAATGTAAAAACCGTTGTTGACAAAATAACAGAAGTTATAAGCAGTGAGCCTCTTGCAAAAATTGAATATGTAGAGGTTGTAAGCTTCCCTGATGTTCAGTTGATTGACATAATAGACAGAGATATTCTTACAGCTGTAGCTGTTTATATAGGAAAAACAAGATTGATTGATAATTTTATTATTGAAAACGGTGCTGAAAAATAATATACGAAAGGCTGAATAATATGCAGGTTACAATGTTAAAGGGAAAAATCCATCGTGCAGTAGTTCAGCAGGCAGAGCTTAACTACATAGGCAGTATAACTGTTGACCCTGTACTTATGGAGGCAGCAGGCATATATGAGTATGAAAAAGTACAGATTGTAGACATAGAAAATGGCAGTCGTTTTGAAACTTATACTATTGCAGGCGAACCAAATTCAGGTATGATATGTCTTAATGGTGCGGCAGCACGTTGTGTGCAGAAGGGTGACCATATCATAATTATGTCATACTGCCAGCTTGAAAATAACGAGGTTAAAGACCATAAGCCAAAGGTGGTATTTGTAAACGAAGAAAATAAAATTGTAAAAACAGCCAACTATGAAAAATATGGTGTTTTAAGCCAAAGTATGGTGGAGTAATAGAGCAAATAAATTGATAAAACCCCTTTGTCGCTGTTGTTTGACAAAGGGGTTTTGCGGTGGTATGGTAAGTGCAGAGGATTATTTCTTTATAGGAGGTGAAAACATTGGACAAAAGCGAATTACTTAAAGCCTATTGGGGTTATAGTGAATTTAGAGGAGCACAAGAAAAGGTTATAGACAGTATTTTAAATGGTAAAGATGTACTGTGTGTTATGCCAACAGGTGCAGGCAAGTCAGTGTGCTATCAGGTGCCATCGCTTATGCTAAGTGGCATTACCATTGTTATATCTCCACTCATTTCACTTATGATAGACCAGGTAAAGGCACTGGTTAATATGGGAATTAAAGCAGCTTATCTTAATAGCAATCTTACTATGCGTCAGCAAAGCCTTGCTATGGAACGTGCCTTGACCGGAGCATACAAAATTATATATGTTGCACCCGAAAAGCTGTTAACAAGTAGTTTTATTAATTTGTGTAAAAATATTGACATATCTATGGTAGCTATAGATGAGGCACACTGTATTTCACAGTGGGGTCAGGACTTTCGCCCTGATTATCTTCGTATAGTTGATTTTATAGAAAAGCTGAATAAACGTCCTATAATTTCAGCTTTTACAGCTACAGCAACTATAGAAGTTAAGGAGGATATAGAACGAATTTTAAGTCTTGATAACCCGTATGTTGTTACAACAGGCTTTGACCGCCCTAATCTTAGCTTTAAGGTACTGCACCCAAGTAATAAAAATACCCAGTTGTTATCTATTGTTAAGGACAAGCAGAGTGAGTGTGGTATTGTATACTGTAATACACGTTCAGCAGTTGAAGAAGTGTGTGATATTTTGATTGAAAACGGAATTAAAGCAAAACCTTACCACGCAGGTATGCCGATGGAACAGCGTAAGAAAAATCAGGAAGATTTTATTTACGACCGTTGCAGGGTAATAGTTGCAACAAATGCCTTTGGTATGGGAATAGATAAATCAGACGTAAGCTATGTAATTCATTATAATATGCCTCAGAATATAGAAAGCTATTATCAGGAAGCCGGCAGAGCAGGACGTGACGGCAATAGTGCAGAATGTATACTTATGTACAGTGGTAAGGATATTTTAACAAATAAATTTTTGATAGAAAAATCACTTGAAAACGAAGAAATGGACAATGAATTGTGCCAAGTTGTAGTAGAACATAAGCTACGTCAGCTTGATAGAATGTCGTACTACTGTAACACAACAGAATGTTTGCGTGGCTTTATACTTAAATATTTTGGTCAGCCTCACGGTGAATATTGCGGTAATTGTTCAAATTGTAATGGGGATTTTGAGGAGATTGATATTACTGTAGAATCGCAGAAAATTCTTTCTTGCATTACAAAAACAAGGCAACGCTTTGGTATGAAAATAATTGTAGATATTTTGCGTGGAAGTAAAAACCAAAAAATACTTGAATGGGGGCTTGACAAGCAGTCTACATATGGTTTGCTAAAAAGTTATACTGAGTTAGATGTAAAGAGGATGATTAACTTTTTGGTAATAAAAGATTATGTACTGCGAACACAGGACAAATTTCCTATTTTAAAACTTACTTCAAAATCTTTAGCTGTGCTAAAGGGTGAAGAAAAGGTTATGATGAAGGTTCAAAAGGGCAACAAGGTTAAAAAGCAAAGCACAAAGTTACCTGCTAATACCTCTGATAAAAGCTATGATGAAGAAATGTATAATTATTTGCGAGATATACGCAATAAAGTTGCTGAGCAGGAGCGTGTGCCTGCATACATTATTTTTTCAAGTGTTTCGTTACAGGATATGTGCATAAAAAAGCCTGTTACTTTGTTGGATTTCTTAAATGTAAACGGTGTTGGTAAAAGCAAAATGAACCGCTATGGCAGAATTTTCACTTGTGCAATCGGCAGATATATTGAATACCAAAACGGTTTTTATTCTAAAGAAGAAATTGACCTTACACCTACACAGCTTGAAGAAATTCCACAAAGCTACAGTGTGGGTTGCAAGGTTTTGCACAAAAACTTTGGAGAGGGAACGGTCACCCAGTCAAGTGAAAACAAAGGTGATTATATAATAAGAGTGAAATTTGACAATGGAGATGAAAAGTTGTTAAAAACTACATTTTATGGAATGAAGCTTTGTTGAATTAGAAGTTGTTGAAAGTGATTTGTGTAGTAAAATCAACATCATTCTTAACTCATTGAACTTTGCACAAGAAGTGTGTTATAATTTTGGTAAATATGTTATAAGAGGGCGATAATTTGAATGTTTGGAAAAATATGAAACCGCTGTATAAGGGAATAATATTGATTATTCTGTCAGCGTTTTTCTTTGCGTTAATGAATATGTTTGTTCAGTTGGCAGGTGATTTGCCGTCAGTACAAAAAAGCTTTTTCAGAAATTTAATTGCTTTTTTCTTTGCGGGCATAATTTTACTAAAAGACAGAAAAGACCTGTCACTGCCAAAAGGTGCTATGACACCGCTTGTTTTAAGGTCGTTGTTTGGTACTATAGGAATTTTATGCAACTTCTATGCTCTAGGAAAGCTTGACCTTGCGGATGCCTCTATACTCAATAAAATGTCACCGTTTTTTGCAATTATATTCAGTTATTTTTTGCTTAAAGAGAAAATAAAGCCTGTGCAAATGTTAATAGTAATGGGAGCGTTTGCGGGTGCTATGTGCGTTGTTAAGCCAAGCTTTGCAAATGCAGATACCGTACCTGCACTTATAGCCTTATTTGGTGGTATGTGTGCAGGTTTGGCATATACACTGGTAAGAATGTTAGGTCAAAAGGGCGTTAAGGGTGCAATAATAGTATGCTTTTTCTCGGGCTTTTCCTGTTTGGTAACACTGCCGTTCTTAATTTTTGGTTTTGAATCAATGACGCTTGCACAGCTGGTTGTGCTTTTGCTTGCAGGACTTTCTGCCGCAGGCGGACAGTTTACAATAACCTCTGCTTATTGTTATGCACCTGCAAAAGAGGTTTCTGTTTATGACTATTCGCAGATTATTTTTGCAGCTACACTAGGCTTTTTTGTATTTGGACAAATTCCTGACTGGTTAAGTTGGGTAGGATATTTTATAATCTGTGCAATGGCTGTAGTAATGTTTATTTACAATAAGAAAAAATCAGAACAAAAAGAAAAGGAATTAATCAAGGAGGACTAAATAATGAAAAAAATTGCAAGCTTTACAATAAATCACGACACACTTACAGAGGGTTTGTATACCTCAAGAATAGACGGTGATATTGTTACTTATGATATTCGTATGCGTAAGCCTAATAACGATGATTTTATACCTACAGATGCTTTGCACACTGTTGAGCATTTGTTTGCAACATATGTGCGTAACAGTGAATATGCTGACAGCATAATATATTTTGGGCCTATGGGATGTAGAACCGGATGTTACTTTATTGTAAGAGATAATGTTACACCACAACAGGTTATAGACCTTGTAAAGGAATCTTTTAAATTTGTAAGGGATTTTGAGGGCGAAATACCAGGTAGTAAAAAAGAGGAATGTGGAAATTATCTTGACCATAACCTTCCGCTTGCAAAGGCTGAAGGCGAATTAATGTGCAAGGTGCTTGAAAACTGGACTGTAAATGACTTGAAATATAAGGATTAATATTTATAAATTACGCACATTTTATTTGAGTTTAGCATAAATTGCACTTATAGCAGTTTAAAAGCAATTTATTTTTTAAGGAGTGGGTGAAATGGATATAAAGCAAAAGGCAATGACGCCACGAGGCAAAACTATGAGAATAGGCTTAATTATGGCTTTTGTGGGTGGTTTTGTAGATGCCTACACATACATAACCAGAGACGGTGTGTTTGCGTTTGCACAAACAGGTAACATAATTTTTATGGGTATGAAGCTGGTAGAGGGAGATATAAGCAGGTGTCTTATGTATCTGCTTCCTGTTGTAGCATACTTTTTTGGTGTATTTATTACTGATTATCTTAATACAAAAATAGTACGCACAACAGTAATTACCATTCAAACCATTATTTTAACAGCAGAAATTGTTATGCTTACGGTGGTAGGCTTTTTACCAACAAATATACCTAACGAATGTGTTACTATACTTATTTCCTTTTTAAGTGCTATACAGGTACAAAGCTTCCGTGTTGTATATAACACACCATATGCCTGCACAATGTGTACAGGTAATCTTCGTAGTGCCGCAGAGCGTTTGCACAAATATTTTGCAACAAAGGATAAAGAAAATCTTACTCATTTCCTACGCTATATGTATATCAATCTTTCTTTCTTGGTGGGTGCTGTTGTTGGTTCGTTTTTCAGCCACCGTATATTTGAGAAAGCGACTTGGGTAAGCTGTATATTCCTGATTACAGCACTTGTTATGATTATTGTAGACAGAAAAAAGAAGATGAGGCTTGCTCATTTTGAGAAGTAATGTTTTAAGATTTTTGAGGTGAACAATGGAACACAAAACTGTAAACGGTGCTGGAGGTATTGTACACTGAAATACAATCTTTTTTAGATGATATTTTAAAAATGGAAGGTTTAATATATTAAGTGAATTAGTCAGCTTAAAGTTGGCAAAGGATATATAATGAATTAGGATTATATAGGAGGAATTTTTGTGGGAGTTGCGTTTTTCCTTGGGTTTGTAATTTTATTAATTATTGTCGGAATAATGCTTATTTCGTTTGTAACAGGAGTTATACTGCTTATAGTAGGTAATGTAAAAAGGAAGAAAGCACAAAAGCGTAACACAAGCAAAACTCTTTATAATGTTTTTATGATATTTGGTGCAATAATGACTGTAGTTCCGTTGGCTATTACTGTTTTTGTTGTTGGTGCTAGCACAATGGCACAGCTTGAAGACCAGAAAAGAGAAGAATATTATATGGTTAATGTAGTGAGAAACGATGATTATGAACTTCTTGAGCAGCTCCTTGAGGATGGTGCAAATCCTGATTCAAACGATTATGACCTTTTCAGAGGTAATATAGAAACTTCATCAGGTGGTGAAACACCTCTTGACGCTGCCTGTAACGGTGGAAAATATGAAATGGCAGAGCTGTTGCTTGAGTACGGTGCGAATCCTGATAAAATATCACAAGGTAATACTCCTCTTTATGGTGCATTATTTAATAAGCATTACGATGTTGTGGATTTGCTTTTGGAAAATGGTGCTGATGTTGAGGGTGCAGACCCTAAACATACATACCTTATTTCAGCGTGTAGAACAGGTGATGTAAAAGCAGTTAAAATTCTGCTTGAATATGGTGCAAATCCAAATGTGGTTGATTCTGACGGAAAAAAACTGTTGGAATACGAAAACACCAGATACAAGTATATTCCGGATTACAATACACCACCTGCTGACGAGGAAGATTGTGCCAGAATTATAGAGTTGTTAAAACAGTATGGTGCTACTTTATAAGATGATTGAAAATTAATTTTGAATTTATATAGGAGATATATATGGGATTAGTGGAATTAAGCAGATATATCAGCCTTATACTGCGTCATAAACCGGAGGTTATAGGAATAACTTTAGATGAGCACGGTTGGGCAAATGTTGATGAGTTGATTAAAGGAATTGCAAGAACCAAGGATTTTAATATGGAAATGCTTGAAGAAATAGTAAAAAACGATGACAAGCAACGCTATTCGTTCAATGAGAATAAAACATTGATAAGGGCAAATCAGGGTCATTCTATACCTGTAGATGTAGAACTGGAGGTAGTTACACCACCACAATATCTTTGGCACGGAACAGGAGAAAAATATGTTTCGTATATTGATAAAATGGGGCTTATACCCAAAAGTCGCTTGTATGTTCATTTGTCAAGTGATAAAGAAACGGCAATTAAGGTTGGCAAGCGTCACGGAAAGCCTGTTGTTTACCGTGTGAAAAGTGGCGAAATGGTGCAAAGCGGATACAAATTTTACTGTTCAAAAAATGGTGTTTGGCTCATAAAGGAAGTCCCCGTGAATTTTTTGGAAAAAATATAAATCATAATATAATTATTTGTATTGAGTATTAGAAAAGTAAAGCTGTACTATAGTGGATATTTAACATCCCTGTGGTACAGTTTTTGTTATTTTTACAAAATAAATCCTGTTGGTTGTTAACTTTTAGTTCATATTTTGTTAAAAGAAAGTTTTTACTTGCATTTGACGTTTATTTTACAAGATTAAGACGAAAAATACAAAATAAGGTGATAAACTTAGGCTCGCAAAACAGATGAATGGTGTGTGAATATGAAATTAAAGTTAAAAAAACCAGATAATAAAAGTGTAGCCGAATATATTTTCATAGGTATTATTTTTGTGATTATGATTATATTATTTGTGAGCTTTCAGTCAAAAGAATATTCTTATCACCGTTACGAAACTTCAACAACTCATTATGTGCGTGGTGTTGTTACCGAAATAGTTGACCAACAACTTACAATGTCTGGTACTGACGGAGAATACTTTACAGGTAAACAGACTTTAAAGGTTGAAATTCTTGAAGGTGATACAGCAGGCGAAGTGGTAGAAATAGATAATTATGTTACAGTTCAGCATAATGTTGTAGTAAAAGAAGGAAGCGGAGTAATTGTGTGTGCGGATATGCCTGAAAATGCAGAACCGTATTACACTATATATAATTATGACAGAAATAATTATATATGGATTCTTTCAGCATCATTTCTCTTATTGGTAATTATAATTGGCAGAAAAAAAGGTTTTATGAGTTGTTTGGGACTTATTTTTACACTTTGTATGGTAATGTGTTATCTTTTGCCAAATCTTTATGATGGTAATAATGCTGTTATATCAGCTATAGTTACTGTTGTTTCAGGTACAGCAGTTACCTGTTTTTGTATAAGTGGTTTTAGCAAGAAAACGGTCCTTAATATTATAGGTGCTACTGTGGGAGGTATTTCGGCAGGACTTATTTATTACATCTTTATGACAGCTCTTAACATTTCGGGTTGCTCTATGGATGAGGCAGAGTCGCTTGTGCTTATATCACAATCAACAGGATTACAGATAAAAGGTGTGCTTTTTGCTGGTATTATGATAAGTTCACTTGGTGCGGTAATGGATGTTGCGGTTTCGCTTGGTGCTTCACTTAGCGAGATAAAAGAGCTTAATCCTGAAATAACAGCAAAAGAACTGTTCCACTCAGGTATGAATATAGGCAGAGATATGATTGGTACAATGACAAATACATTGATTCTTGCTTTTGCAGGCAGTTCGCTTGCAACATTGATAGTTTTAATTTCATATGGTGTACAGTTTAATCAACTGTTATCATCTGATTACATTGCTCTGGAAGTTGCTAAAGGACTTGCAGGCAGTGCTTCGGTGGTGTTAACCGTTCCGATTAGTGCAGCCGTTTGTGCAGTTGGATACGGCAAACATAAATTAAAGGATAAAAAACAATCCAAAAAGTAATTATTATGGAGGAGAGAAAATTTATGAGTAACTTAAAGCGTTACACAGCAGTTGGTCTTGCGGTTTTGGTTGCAGGAACAGCAGCAACAGTTTTGCCAAGTGCTCTTGCGACAGAGCTTTCGGTGAAGGATTCAGGAAATAGTGCAACAGTAGGTACAGAACTTATTAATCTTAACACAGAGTGGAAGTACCTTGACGACAACACAGACCCAGCAGGTACAGGCGAAAGAACAAGCTGGACAACAGTAGATTTTGATGACAGTGCATGGAAAACAAGTGCAGGTTATCAAGCAAAGTTTGGTGCAAAATACGGTGAACTTAATTATGTTAATGGCTGTCTTCCCGAGGTACTTCTTAATCAGTACATAGAGGGAGAAGACGAAACAGATATTCCTGCATTCTTTTTCAGAACAAGCTTTGAGCTTGACAATACTCCCGAAAATCTGGATCTTATAGGTACACTTAAATATGACGATGCAGTAATAATATATATAAACGGTGAAGAGGTTGCTTCACTCGGCACACCAGACGGTGGATATGAAACAAATCTTTCATATGGTGCGTCAGGTCGTGACGGTAACTCTGATTCATATAATACATTTGAAGTTGACGCTTCATATCTTACAGCAGGTACAAACACAATAGCAGTTGAGCTTCATCAAGTTGATGAAAGCAGTTCAGATATATATTTTGAAATATCTTCACTCGTTCTTGCTGAAAAGTCAACAGAAATTAATCAGAAAGCAATTTCGTTGACAGTTGGAGCAGATGAAACACAGAGAAACATTACCTGGTATGCAAAAACAGACGAAGTAGGTACAGTTCAGTATGGCGAAAAGAATGGCGACGAATTTCCTACAGCTTATTCTGAAGTAACGGCTGAAGTTGCAGAAGCAAACGATGCAGGTTTTTATAGCAATCAGGCTACTCTTGCTGATTTAAAACCAAGCACAGAATATGTTTATCGTCTTGTAAACGGCACGACAACTTCTGAAACTTACAGTTTTAAAACAGGTGATACAGATTCATTTAACTTCCTGCTTGCAGGTGACCCACAGATTGGTGCAGGTGAAACAACATCTGATACAGAGGGTTGGGAAAACACACTTAATGCAGCTATTGCTAAGTTCCCTGAAACAGATTTTATGATTTCAGCAGGAGATCAGGTTAACACAGCAAGCAACGAAAACCAGTATGCAGGTTATCTTGAACATTCAGTTCTTACATCACTTCCTGTTTCAACAGTAGTAGGTAACCACGACAGCTCAAGTGATGCTTACAGCGAGCATTTTAACAACCCCAATACTGTTTCAACAGATGGTGCTACTTACGGTGCAACAACAGCAGGTGGTGACTACTGGTACACATATAACAACACATTATTCCTTAACATTAACTCAAACAACCTGAGTATTGCAGAGCATAAGGCATTTATGGAAAATGCAATCGCTGCAAATCTTGACGCTGACTGGAAGGTTGTTTCATTCCACCATTCAATCTACAGTGTGGCTAGTCATGCAGTTGAAAGTGATATTCTCAGCAGAAGAGATGCCCTTGTTCCTGTATTCACAGAGCTTGACATTGATGTTGTTCTTATGGGACACGACCATGTTTATACAAGAAGTTATATGATGGATGGCTTTACAGCTGATACAGCAAATGGTGTTCAGTCAAGTGTAACAGACCCTTCAGGTATACTTTATGTAACAGCAAACAGTGCATCAGGTTCTAAGTATTACAACATTCAGAATATAGAGTTTGATTATGCGGCAGTTAAGTCACAGGAGAAAACACCTTCAATTTCAAATATAGAAGTAACTCCTGGTTCATTCAAAATTACAACATACCGCACAAATGATATGAGTGTAATTGATACATTTGAAATTATTCATTCAGATAAGCAAGTTGAGGAAGAGCCTGAAACTGTTACTCAAAAAGCAGTAACACTTAATGTAGGTGCAAACGAAACAGAAAGAAATGTTACATGGTATTCAGATGCCGAATCAGCAGGTACTGTTGAATTTGCTGAGAAGAACGGTGACGAGTTCCCTGCAGAGTACACATCAGTTTCAGCAACAGCTGTTGCAACAAATGATGAAGGTTTCTACAGCAATCAGGCTGCACTTACAGGTCTTAAGGCAGACACAACATATGTTTACCGTTTGGTAAATGATACAACTGTATCACCTGTTTACACATTTACAACAGGCAGTATAGATTCATTCAGCTTTATTCTTGCAGGTGACCCTCAGATTGGTGCAGGTGAAGAAACATCTGACACAGAGGGTTGGGAAAATACACTTAACACAGCTATTGCAAACTTCCCAGAAACAGATTTCTTGCTATCAGCAGGAGATCAGGTTAACACAGCAAGCAACGAAAACCAGTATGCAGGTTTCCTTGAACATTCAGTACTTACATCACTGCCTATTTCAACAGTAGTAGGTAACCACGATAGTTCAAGTGTTGCTTACAGCGAGCATTTTAACAATCCTAACACAGTATCAACCAGCGGAACTACTTACGGACAAACAACAGCAGGTGGTGACTATTGGTACACATATAACAATACACTGTTCTTAAACCTAAACTCAAACAATACAAGTATTGCAGAGCATAAAGCGTTTATGGAGGAGGCAATCGCTGCAAATCCTGATGTTGATTGGAAGGTTGTTTCGTTCCACCATTCAATTTACAGCGTAGCAAGCCACGCACTTGAAGATTCAATAATAAGCAGAAGAGATGCTCTTGTTCCTGTATTTACAGAGCTTGATATTGATGTTGTTCTTATGGGACACGACCACGTTTATGTAAGAAGTTATATGATGAACGAATTTACACCTGATACAACCAATGGAGTTCAATCAAGCGTAACTAATCCATCAGGTATACTTTATGTAACAGCAAACAGTGCATCAGGTTCAAAATATTACAATATTCAAGATGTAGAGTTTGACTATGCTGCAGTTAAATCTCAGGAAAAAACACCTTCATTCTCAAACATTGAAGTAACAGCAGACTCATTCAAAATTACAACATATCGTACAAATGATATGAGTGTAATTGATACATTTGAGATTAAACACGAAGAAGTTTCTGAAGAACCAACAGAAGAACCAACAGAAACACCAACAGAAGCACCAACAGCTGAGGCAACAGAAACACCAACAGAAGCACCAACAGCTGAGGTAACAGAAACTCCAACAGAAGCACCAACAGCTGAGGCAACAGAAACTTCAACAGAAGCACCAACAGCTGAGGTAACAGAAACTTCAACAGAAGCACCAACAGCTGAGGCAACAGAAACTTCAACAGAAACACCAACAGCTGAGGTAACAGAAACTTCAACAGAAACACCAACTGAAGAGTTAACAACACCAACAGAAACACCAACAAACGAGCCTACAGACACTCCTGTAACAGATGAGCCAACAGAGGAAAGTACAAGTGAGGCTACAGATTCAACTGAAGAAACAACAGATGTTGAAATAGATGAGAGTACAACTTCAACAAGTGCAACAAATGCTACACAAACATCTGCACAGGCAACAACTACATCATCTTCTGCAACCACACAATCAAGCCAGTCAAGCCAGTCAAGCCAATCAAGCCAATCAAGCACAACTGGTAAGGTTGCTACAGGTGAAGCTTCGTCGGTAGCAGTTCTGCTTGGTATACTAATGCTTGCAGCAGGTACAGTTGTAACAGCACGAAGGAAAATTACTTCAAAATAATAACAGTTATATTATTGGATTTCTGATGATATTATTTTGGTCAGCCACTCTTATGGGTGGCTGGCTTTTTTAGTGTGCAAATAAAAAGAGATTTTTTATTATTGTAAAATAAATGTGAAACTATATTTTTTAAGGTTTTTTTAAGGTTTGTGATATAACATATTTAAGGACTAAAATGATAAGGAGAAGTAAGTATGTATATTGTAAAAAATGCTTTGAAATGTATCAGTCGTTCAAAAGGGCGAAATGTGCTGATAGGCATTATAGTTCTGGTTATTGCAACTTCAGCCTGTGTAGGATTATCCATAAGACAAGCAGCAGAAAGTGCAAGAGAAGATGCGTTGGAAAATTTGTCTATTACAGGTACTATTTCGTTTGACAGACAATCTATGATGAGTGAAATGGGTAAGCCTGATGGTGAGCCTTCCGCTTCTGATAAAAAAGAAAGCGGTGGCTTTGACCGTTCAAAGTTTAAAGAAATGATGGGGGAGTCATCAGGGCTAACTCTTGAAGAATATGAAAAATATTCCGAGGCAGACTCGGTAAAAGATTTTTACTATTCTGCTACAGCGTCTGTAAATGGCAGTGATGAATTTGAACCTGTTACATCTGAAACAGAAGAAGAAACCGAAAGTACATCATCAAGCACTTCAGACAACACAACATCTTCTGAAGGTAATGGGCAGAATGTTCCAAATGATATGGGCAATATGCGTGGTGGAATGATGGGCGGTTCTATGGGTAGCCAAAGCGATTTTCAAATTGTAGGTTACAGCAGTGAATCAGCTATGACAGATTTTATAAATGGTACTTCTACTATTTCTGACGGAGCAATTTTTGAAGAAGGAACAGATAATCTTGATTGTATTATTTCTGAAGAATTAGCAACATTTAATGAGCTTGAATTTGGTGATACAGTTGAGATTACCAACCCCAATAATGAGGATGAAGTATATAAACTTAATGTAGTTGGTATATATACAGATTCTTCATCAAATGAAAGTAGTTTTTCACCTATGGGAATGACATCAAGTGACCCTGCTAATCAAATTTATATGAGTTATACAGCACTGCAAGCTATTGCAGACAAGTCTGAAGAAAGCAATGATGAGGATTCAGATACAAGTATAACAAGTACACTTAATGCTACATATGTTTTTGAAGATGTAGACGCATATGAAGCATTTGAAACAGATGTAAGAGATATGGGACTTGATGATTCCTATACAGTTTCTTCACAAGACCTTAGTTCATATGAAAACAGCCTAACACCGCTTAACACATTAAGCACTATGGCGGGTTGGTTTTTGCTGGTAATTTTAATTATTGGTGCAGTAATTCTTATTGTTTTGAATATCTTTAATATTCGTGAAAGAAAATACGAAATAGGTGTTCTTACAGCAATGGGAATGAAAAAAGGCAAAGTAGCACTTCAGTTTATAACAGAGATATTCATGGTTACTCTTGTTTCGGTTATAATAGGTGTTGGTATAGGTGCGGTAAGCTCTGTTCCTGTAACAAATGCACTGCTTGAAAATCAGATTTCTTCTCAGCAATCACAGTCACAACAAATTGAGAAAAACTTTGGACGTTCAGGTGATATGCAACAGGGTAATATGCCTGATGGTGATATGCCAAGTGACAAGGGCGAAAAAGGCAGTGGATTTGGAGGCTTTTTTGGAAACAGCAGTCAGAATTATGTAAGCGAAATCAACTCTGCAATGAACTTTACCGTGGTTCTGCAAATGCTGGGTATTGCCATACTGCTTACATTGGTATCGGGTGCAGTATCTATGCTGTTTGTGATGCGATATGAACCACTGAAAATACTTGCTAACAGAGATTAAAGGAGGAGATTGAATGTCTGTATTATCGCTTAAAAATATATGCTTTTCCTATGGAAAAACTCCTGTTCTCAAGGATTTGTCACTTGAGTTTGAAAAAGGGAAAATTTATGGTATAGTAGGAAAATCAGGTGCAGGAAAAACAACACTTCTCTCTGTGCTTTCGGGTCTTGCATCTCCGGATAAAGGCGAAATTTTATATAATGGTAACGATATAAAAAAGCTTGATAAATATAAATTTCGCAGTAAATATATAGGTGTTATCTTTCAAAGCTTCAATTTAATAACCAAATTTACTGCAGTGGAAAATGTAATTCTTTCAATGGATATTGCAGGAGTTAAGAATGTAAATAAAAAGGAAAAGGCAATGGAATTGCTTGAAGGTGTAGGGCTTGACGAGGACGAGGCAAACCGACGTGTTTTACATCTTTCGGGTGGACAGCAACAACGTGTAGCGATTGCACGAGCATTGTCATATAATCCTGATATTATTCTGGCTGACGAACCTACAGGTAATCTGGATACTGACACTCAGCAAGAAATTATGGATATTTTCAGAAGTCTTGCTGATAACGGAAAATGTGTAATCTTGGTAACACATTCGCCTGATGTTGCTTCATTGTGCGATGAGTGTTATGAATTGAAAAGAGTTCAGCCACAGAAAAAGAAAAAAAGTACAAGTACATTATCACTTTGATATTATTTTGATAAATTGCAACCTAAAAACCTCCCATTCAAATATTCTTGAATGGGAGGTTTGCTGTTATGTTCTATGATGCTTTTGTTAAAAAATATGAATCAATGGCTGTTTTTATTTCCTATTTCTGTTCCGTAACCCTTTTTCCAATGATTACGATGTAATTCACAAGCTAATTCAGTAGGTATAAAACTCTTATCTAAATTTAATAATTTGACAGAAGTTATCCCAAATGATATAATAAACCAAACAGAGTAACCTGTCGCTTGTAATAACGGTGTGTGCAAATTTTGGTTGATGAGCATACGCCGTTATTGTTTTATTTTTGCGAATATTGATTAAATACCAAACTGATTCCTAAGCGGATAATCTCTGATTTAGACTTTCCTGAAATATTTTGGCATTGGGTAAGAATATCAATATCATTTTTTGACAATCTTACTTTTATAGTTTCTGTTTTGGGTTCTGTTGTTGGTCGTCCCATTTTTTCTTTTCCGTATTAATCCCTTTCTCTTGCCGATAATAAATTTTTGTTATAATAATCTTGCGTTGAGAAGGGTGGCAAGTACAGTCCTCTTTGGCTTCTTGGGTATGAGTCTTGCTTATTTATTAAGCAGGACTTTAATTTTTTCTTCGGCTTCTTTTAAATCGTTACATTCTCTAAGAATTTCAAGAATCTTTCTTGTTTGATTTTCTTCTGCCGTTTGTACTAACAGTTCACCTAAATTTATATCGTCCATTTTTTCTCCTTTCCGGTTCTTGCCTGCCTTACTTGTAAGAATGATTTACTGTCTCTCTTACTGTGTTTATATTATAATATATGTAGGTACAAAAATCGAGCATTTTTAGAATATTTTTATGATAATTGCAAGCAAGGTTTTGATTTTAAATGTAATTTTTTGCACTCTTTTTGTAAAGCGACAGCAGGGTCTTTATCTGTAAAAGCTAATTCACATGAACCAATAAGTTTGTTTCCTTTAATATAACTGCGTATCTGAAATTAATACAATCGTCTTGTTCTGTGCATTAAATTGCCAAATCCAAATAGCCGCGTGCTTCACCCTCTATTTTAGGTTCACTTGACCTGTATTTCATATTTTCTAAATTACTGAGCCAATCATATACAACAGAAAAATCATCTTGTTTTAATTTCCTGAAAAGTAATCTTTCTGATTCCGATTCTATATATTTCATTTTCGTCTTCTTTCTAATTATAATTTAATAACCGGCAATTTATTGAGAAATTACCGGTTATATTAAAAGTTAAATTAAAATTCCGCCGTTCACACTCAGCACTTGACCGGTGATGAATGACGCTTTTTCATCAGCTAAAAAAAGTACAGCATTTGCTATGTCTGTGCTTTTGCCAAGCTTACAAAGAGGTGTTTCATCTGTCAGTTCATCTAGTGTTTCCTTTGTAAATGATGACATCATATCTGTCATAACAACACCCGGAGATACACAGTTAACTCTTATATTACTTGGGCCGACTTCTTTTGCAAGTGCTTTGGTAAGTCCTATAACACCTGCCTTAGCAGAGGAATAATGTACTTCACAGCTTCCGCCGGTTTCTCCCCACATAGAGGCTATGTTTATTATACAGCCTTTATGCTGGTTTATCATTTTGGGCAGAACACAATTACAGCAGTTGTAAACGCTTGTAAGGTTGGTGTTTATCATTGTTGCCCACTGCTCGGGTGTTATGTCGGTAAATAATATTTGCTGAGAAATTCCTGCATTATTTACAAGTACATCTATAAAACCAAATGTTGCGTAAATGTTCTCTGTCATTTGTTTTACTGCGTTGTAGTCACCTACGTTTGCCTTGAAAACCTTTGCAATACCGCCATTTGCTGTGATTTCATTTTTTAAAGCCAAAGCTTTATCGTCACTGTGGTTGTAGTTTATTGCAACGTTATATCCGTTTTGGGCAAATTGCTTTGCTATTTCTGCTCCTATTCCTCTTGAGCCTCCTGTAACAAGTACGGTTTTGCTCATTGTATTAATCCTTTACAAGCACTTTTGTAATCTCGTTGATGTACATTTTGTGCCAGTCTGTGCCTTCTGCGTTGTAGTTACCCAAAAGTGACTTTTCAATTAGGCTTTCTTCATTAAGATTTTGTGCATACAGTTTTTTGCAGATTAAAACAAGCTTAGACTCTGCAAAGTAAGGCACACCATCATAGTGTTCAACTGTAAGATTAGTTTCTTTTACCTTGTCAATGTCACGTCCGCTTTTTGTACCGCAAAGTCTGAGTATATCTCTGTAGCTATCATCTAAAATACAAAGAGAATAATACTCGCCGTTTTCAAGCATACCAAAGGTGTAACGCTGTGGTCTTATAAATGTAAACGCAACAGGCTTATTCCACATAATGCCTACACCACCCCAGCTTGCTGTCATCATATTGCAATTGCCGTTTTCCTCGGCAGTTACAAGCATCCAATCTGTGCCAATTAGCTTAAATGGATTTTCTGTAATTTCGTTTGGTTTAATTTCTCTAAAGTTGCTCATATAAATTTCTCCTTTTGTATTTCAGCTTAATTATGCTGTTATTATTGCTTTGTAAAATTTTAATGTTGATTTATTATTTCATACTCAAAAAGTAAGTATATTTTTTTGGTAAGTCCTTTGCTGAATACAGTGTTAAAAAACAATCTTTCACTTGATTTCAGTTCTGCAATAAGTTTTTTGGGAGTCATATTGCCTTGTTTTACAAAGCGGATTCCATTGTTTTTCTCCAGAAGCTTTGGGTCATCAAGTCCAAATGTAACTGTTACACCAACATCATTTATAGGATTCTTATATTTAGACGCTTTTGCACCAAAAACAGTATAAAAGTCTGCCATAAGGTTTACTTGATTAAATTGCTTTTGCAATGCAATAAATAATTGGGTTACCTGCTCGTTTGAGAGATACATACAAATGCCCTCCAAAATTACGATAGCATTTTCAGCCTTTGGAAATTCAGACAGCCATTCGGTTTTTGAAGCGTCTGCACAGAACATTTTGTAATTGTCTGTTTCGTTATAGTATTTTTTTCGTTCCTGAATTACTTCTGGAAAATCTATATCGTACCATAGGCTTTTAATGTTGCCAATTCTTTTTATTCTGCTGTCCATTCCACAACCAATGTGAAGAACGATTGCATTAGGATGTTTATTTAGCTGTTCCTTTGTCCAGTCATCAAACACCCTTGCTCTCATAGCCATATAGTATGTAAGCCATTTCGATTTTGCTTTACCTTTAAGAGGGAATTTTTCTTTTTCCCATATTTCTTCCGCTTTACTGTCTTTAATAATTATACCTTTTTTACTTACACTTGATTTTCCATATAATGGTATGTAAAGAGTTTTGTTTATTTCATTCATTATATACTTTCTCCAAATGTTTAAGTCGTTTTGCGTTAAGTTATTTTAAGTTACAAGTATTGTAACATATTCTTAACTAATATACAAATATTGATTAGATAGACATTTCCTTTATATTTAAAAATATAAACCGTTCATACTTAATAAACCCATAATATTTATTATAACACTGTATATTGAATATACAAAATAGACTGTATAAATGAATAAATATACAAAATTTCTTGAATAATGTATATTTATAAAATTTAGGTTTGCTTTTGAATGTTGAAAAAACGGTTGAAAATGTGGATAATTTATTTATAAATTACGACAAATGTTAAAATTTAAATGTACAATGCTACAAAAAACACCTTTATTGAATAAATATACAAATTTTTCTTGATTTTTTGTATAAGGTGAGTATAATATTACTTATGATAATAAATCAAACGATTTCAAATATATTAGGAGGTCATTAAAATGGCAAAGAAGAAAAAAGATGTTAAAAAGGTAGTGCTTGCTTACTCAGGTGGTCTTGATACTTCAATCATTATTCCTTGGTTGAAAGAAAACTACAACAACTGTGAGGTTATTGCAGTTTCAGGTGATGTTGGTCAGGGTACAGAGCTTGAGGGTCTTGAAGAAAAGGCTATTGCTACAGGTGCTTCTAAGCTATATATTGAAGATTTGAACAAGGAGTTTGTAGAGGAGTATGTATTCCCTACAATTAAAGCAGGTGCTGTTTATGAGGGCAAGTATCTTTTGGGTACATCATTTGCAAGACCTGTAATTGCTAAGAGAATTGTTGAAATTGCTAAGGCTGAGGGTGCTGACGCTATCTGTCACGGCTGTACAGGTAAGGGTAACGACCAGGTTCGTTTTGAACTTGCTATTAAAGCTTATGCACCAGATATGACAATTATTGCTCCTTGGAGAACTTGGGAGTTCAAGTCAAGAGAAGAGGAAATTGCTTACGCTGAGGCTAAGAATATTCCTTTGAAGATAAACAGAGAAACAAACTATTCAAAGGACAAGAACCTATGGCACTTGTCACACGAGGGTCTTGACCTTGAAGACCCTGCTAATGAGCCTATGTATAACAAAGAGGGCTTTTTGGAGCTTGGTGTATCACCCGAGCAGGCTCCTGACAAGCCAACTTATGTAACAATCTCTTTTGAAAAGGGTATTCCTGTTGCTGTTGACGGCGAAAAGATGGACGGCGTTTCAATCATTAAAAAGCTTAACGAAGTTGGCGGTGCTAACGGTATTGGTATTACAGATATGGTTGAAAACAGACTTGTTGGTATGAAGGCAAGAGGTGTATATGAAACACCGGGCGGTACTATTCTATACGCTGCACACGCAAAGCTTGAGGAAATTTGCCTTGACAGAGATACACAGCACTACAAGGAGCTTGTAGCTAACCGTTTTGCAGAGCTTGTATATTATGGTCAGTGGTACACACCTCTAAGAGAAGCTTTGTCAGCTTTTGTTGACAGCACACAGCAGACAGTTACAGGTGAAGTTAAGCTAAAGCTTTACAAAGGTAACATCATTGATGCAGGTGTAACATCTCCATATTCATTGTATGATGAGGAAATTGCTACATTTGACGAGGATGAAGTTTATGACCAGAACGATTCTGAAGGCTTTATCAACCTGTTTGGTCTACCAATAGAGGTAAGAGCAAAAAAAGGCTTAATTAAGTAATTTTACATAGGGTTTAAATATAGCAATTTAATGTTAAGGGACGGGTGATTTTGGTTGCTCGTCCCATATACTAATTTATGAGGTGAAACAAATGAAGCTGTGGACAGGCAGATTTCAAAAGGAAATAAGTAAAACAACAAACGATTTTAACTCATCTATATCCTTTGATAGCAGAATGTATAAAGAAGATATTACAGGCAGTATTGCCCACGCAACTATGCTTGGTGAGTGCGGTATAATTGATAAAGAGCAGTCAGAGATTATATGCAAAGGTTTAAAAGAGATTCTTGCCGATATTGAAAGCGGAAAGCTTGAAATTGATATGGAAGCAGAGGATATTCACACATTTATTGAGGGAGAACTTACAAAAAGACTTGGTGATGCAGGAAAAAGATTGCACACAGCAAGAAGCCGTAATGACCAGGTTGCACTTGATGTAAGACTTTACCTAAGAAATCAGATAGATGAATTAAAATCACTTGTTACAGAGCTTATCAATGTTATCTGCAACAAAGCAGAGCAGTATGCCGACACAGTTATGCCCGGATATACACATCTGCAAAGAGCACAGCCTATAACATTTGGTCATCATCTTATGGCTTATGCAGAAATGCTTTTGCGTGACCTTTCCCGTTTGAATGACACACAAAAGAGAATGAACGTAAACCCTCTTGGAAGTGGTGCGTTAGCCTGCACAACCTACCCTATAGACAGAACTATTACTACAAAGCTTTTAGGCTTTGACAGTATGACACGCAACAGCCTTGACGGTGTATCTGACAGAGATTTTTGTTTGGAGCTTGCATCGGCTTTGTCAATTATTATGGTTCATCTTTCAAGATTTTCTGAGGAAATTATTATGTGGTGTTCATGGGAGTTTAAGTTTATTGAACTTGATGACGCTTTCTCAACAGGTTCATCAATTATGCCACAGAAGAAAAACCCCGATATTGCAGAGCTTGTTCGTGGTAAGTCCGGTAGAGTATTTGGCGACTTGCAAGGCTTGCTGACAGCTATGAAGGGTATTGCACTTGCATACAACAAGGATATGCAGGAGGACAAAGAGGCTATTTTTGATGCTGTTGATACAGTTAAAATGTGTCTTACAGCATTTACACCAATGCTTGATACTATGACAGTTATTTCTCAAAATATGCGTAAAGCAGCCGCAGGTGGATTTATAAACGCAACCGACTGTGCAGACTACCTTGTTAAAAAAGGCTTGCCTTTCAGAGATGCTTACAAAGCTACAGGTTCACTTGTTGCTGTGTGCATAGAAAAGGGTCTTACTCTTGAAACATTGCCTTTGGAGGAATATAAAGCAGTTTGCGATATATTTGATGAGGGTGTTTATAATGCAATTTCTCTTGAAAAGTGTGTAAACGAAAGAAGTCCTTATGGTGGCCCTGCAAACGTACTTAATGCTGTAAAGGAAGTAAGAGAGAGCTTGAAACAACTTTAAGAGTAGTGAGAGAATAATTATGATTAAAGCAGTTTTAGTAATAGATATGCAGAATATATGTGTTGGAAAAAATCACTCGCCTTATTTTAAATATGACAGAGATAATCTGATTACAGAGGTTAACCGTGTGATTGCAGATAATAAAGATAATCTTATAGTATACATAAAAAATGTTATGAAGAAAAATCTTATAAACAGGTTTGCTCCATTCAAAGCTTATGAAAAAACTGAAGCAGTGGAACTTGTTGAAGAATTGAGTGTTGTTTCTGACTATGTGTTTGAAAAATATACCGGTAATGCATTTACAAATAACGGTTTAAATAATTTTTTATCAGATAATAAAGTTGACACTGTTGAGTTAATAGGTGTAGACGGAGGCGGTTGTGTTTTTTTAACTGCTATTGGTGCGATAGAAAAAGGATACAAGGTTATTGTTAATACAAAAGCCGTAGGAACAATATCTGAAAAAAACAGAGATAATTGTTTTAAGAAATTAGAGAAGTTAGGTGTCGAGTTTATATAACATAAAACGATTACAGATGATTAAAAATAGAATTTGAGGTTACAAAACCCCAAGCGAAAATTTTTTAAAGAAAAAATTTAGCAAGCTTAAAGTTTAGAGCCAGTCTTTTTAAAGGCTGGAGAAAGAGATGATAAAGATGATAAAAGTTGGTATTATTGGTGCGACAGGCTATGCAGGTGCAGAACTTGTACGTTTACTTATGACACACCCACAAGCTGAGGTTACAGCTATAAGTTCAGTAAGCTTTGAGGGTAAGGCTATAAGCGAGGTTTATCCTGCTTATTATAATATGAATGATATGGTTTGCGAAAACGCAGACGAGGTTGTTGAAAAGTGTGATGTTATCTTTGCCGCACTTCCACACGGCTTGTCACAGGAGCTTGCAAAGACCTGTTTTGACAAGGACAAGATTTTTATTGACCTTGGTGCTGATTTCAGACTGGAAAATGAAGACGACTATAAAGAATGGTACGGTGGAGAGTATACAGATAAAGAGCTACATAAAAATTCTGTTTATGCTTTGCCGGAGTTTTTCAGAGATAATATAAAGGGAAAGAAAACTATTGCTAACCCTGGCTGTTATACAACAGGTGTACCACTTGCTATTGGCCCTGCTGTAGCTAAAGGCTTGGTAGAAACAAAGGGAATTATTGCTGACTGTAAGAGTGGTGCAACAGGTGCGGGCAGAGGTCTTTCACAAACTACACACTTTACAGATTTGAACGAGGGCTTCCACCCATATAAAGTGGCTTGTCACCGTCATACACCTGAAATTGAGCAAACACTTTCTCATTTGGCAGAAAAGCCTGTAAAAATTACATTTGTACCGCATTTATTGCCTGTTAACAGAGGTATTCTGTCAACTGTATATGCAACACTTAAAGAGGGTGTTACAGAGGAACAGGTAAGAAAGGTTTATGAGGAGTTTTATGCTGACGAGTATTTTGTAAGACTTTTGCCAAAGGGACAGGTTGCAGATATTCATAATATTAAGTATTCTAATTTTGGAGATGTTTCGCTTCATATGGATAACCGCACAGGTACACTTGTAGCTGTATCGGCTATAGACAATATGGTTAAGGGTGCCGCAGGACAGGCTATTCAGAATATGAATATTGTATGTGGTCTTGACGAAAAAACAGGACTTGAGATAATTCCACCGGCATTTTAAGCTTTCAAGCTTGCTTATAATTTTCTTTGAAATAAGGCTACCTTAACCTACCAACTTTAGATGATGAGTTAAGGTAGCCAGAACTAGCATAGGGCAGGGACTGCCCAAATTAACGCCTGTGGAGATAGTAGGTTACGAAGTCTATGAAGCAGGTTAGATAATGGATAGTTCACCATACCTCGCTAAAGTTTAAAAATGAGGATTGGTCATCAGAAAATTATTACATTATATATTCGTGGGGAAGTGGAATATCCCCATTTGATGAATTGGATTTGCGTGGACATTAGGGTACATTGTGACTTAATGCTCAGAAATATATAAATATTAAAAATAATTAAAGAGGGAAGTAAAAATGGTGATTTCTAACGAAGAAAGAGCAAATGTGCTTACACAGGCACTGCCGTATATACAGAAGTATTCAGGACAAACCATTGTTGTAAAATACGGTGGCAATGCTATGATAAGCCCTGAGCTTAAAAGTGCGGTTATGAGCGACATTGTACTTATGCGTTTAGTAGGTGTAAATGTTGTTCTTGTACACGGTGGTGGCCCTGAAATTAGCCAAATGCTTAATAAAACAGGCAAAAAAAGTGAGTTTATCAATGGTATGCGTGTTACCGATGAAGAAACAATGGAAATTGTTCAGATGGTGCTTGCAGGTAAGGTTAACAAAAGCCTTGTACAGTGTCTTAATGACCACAGTGGTAAGGCAGTTGGTTTGTGTGGCCTTGACGGTAAAATGCTTATGGCAGATAAGCTTGCTACAGCCGAGGATTTAGGCTATGTTGGTGAAATAAGAGAAGTTAATGAAAAGGTTATTAACGACTCTATTTCTAACGGTTATGTCCCTATTATCTCAACTGTTGCGGGCGGATATGACGGACACGTTTATAACATAAATGCAGATGTTGCGGCAGCACAGATAGCAGCAAAGCTGGGTGCGTGTAAGCTAATTTTAATGACAGATATTCGTGGTTTGCTGAGAGATAAAGATGATGAGGACACATTAATTCCTGTTGTAAATGTAAGTGAAGTACCTATGTTGAAAAAAGAGGGAATAATCAGCGGTGGTATGATACCTAAAATTGATTGCTGTGTAGAGGCTGTAAGACGTGGCGTTAAACGTGCCCACATTATAGATGGCAGAATAGAACATTCAATCCTTATAGAACTATTCTCCGATGAGGGCATTGGCACAATGTTTTATTAAATGCAACCAATTTTCGCCAGAAAATTGATTGCAGTAAATGCGTACAAGTACGCATTTACAAGCGAAGCAGAATAAAAAATTAAAAAAAGCAAAGCTGGAAAAAATAGATTGTAAGTTTTCGCCAGAAAATTGATTGCAGTAAATGCGTACAAGTACGCATTTACAAGCGAAGCAGAATAAAAAATTAAAAAAAGCAAAGCTGGAAAAAATAGATTGTAAGTTTTCGCCAAAAAATTGATTGCAGTAAATGCGTACAAGTACGCATTTACAAGCGAAGCTAAATCTACTTAAAATATTTATTCGAGGTGAATTATGTCAGTACAGATTAAAGAAATGACCATAGACCACTATGACGAGATTTTTGCAATGTGGCAGATTACTTCAAAAAGAGCGTTGTCAAAGGCAGACAGACGAGAAGAAATTGAACGCTACTTAAAACGGAACAGCGGATTAAGCCAGATTGCAGTAGCAGACGGCAAAATAGTAGGCACTGTGCTGGCAGGACACGACGGCAGACGTGGTTTTATACACCATATGGCTGTACTGCCCGAATATAGACGCAAAGGTATAGCCAAGGCAATGGCTACAAAAGCTATTGAAAAGCTTGCAGAAGAAGGTATTGTAAAAACTCACATTTTTACATATCGTGATAATTCAGCAGGACAAAGCTTTTGGGGCAGTTTAGGATTTAAAAACCGAGAAGATATTTACGTTTATTCATACGAAAAAAGTAATGATTAATTGAGGGAGTGATATTATGACATTACAGCAGATAAAAGATGATGATAGTCAGAATATTATGCATACATACGGACGTTTCAATGTAGCACTTGTAAAGGGTAAGGGTGCAAAGGCTTGGGACGAAAGTGGTAAGGAATATATAGATTTTACAAGCGGTATAGGCGTAAACAGCCTTGGTTACAGCGATGATGGTTGGGTTAAAGCTGTTTCACAACAGGCGGCAACATTACAACATATCTCTAATCTGTACTATAGCCCACTTCAAACAGAGCTTGCTAAAAAGCTGTGTTCTGTTACAGGCTTTAGTAAGGTGTTTTTTGCAAACAGCGGTGCAGAGGCTAACGAATGTGCTATTAAGCTTGCAAGAAAGTACAGCTTTGAGAAATATGGCAAGGAGAGAACAGAAATTGTTACTTTAGAAAACTCTTTCCACGGCAGAACAGTTACTACATTGGCTGCAACAGGTCAGGACGTTTTTCATAACTATTTCTTCCCATTTACAGAAGGCTTTAGCTTTGCAAAGGCAAATGATATGGACAGTGTAAAGTCAAAGGTTAACAAGAATACTTGTGCTGTTATGGTAGAGCTTATTCAGGGTGAGGGCGGTGTTAACCCTCTTGAAAAATCATTTGTAAAAGAGCTTGCTGATTACTGTAAAGAAAATGATTTACTTCTGATTATAGATGAGGTTCAGACAGGTGTGGGCAGAACAGGTACATTTTATTGTTATGAGCAGTTTGATATTCAGCCTGACATTCTTTCATCAGCAAAGGGTATTGGCGGTGGTTTGCCAATGGGTGCTTGTTTATGTACAGAAAAGCTTGCAGAGGTTATGTCAGCAGGTACACACGGTACAACCTATGGTGGTAATCCTATTGCCTGTGCAGGTGCAACTGAAGTTGTAAACAGAGTTGCTAATAAGGAGTTTTTAAATGCTGTTACCGAAAAGGGTAATTATATGCGTGAGAAGCTGTCGGCTATGAAAGGTATTTCTGAGGTTCGTGGTATGGGTATGATGATAGGTGTTGTACTTGAAAAGGATAATGCCAAAGAGGTAGCCTCAAAATGTGTAGAAAACGGTTTGCTTGTGCTTACAGCTAAAAATCTTATTCGTTTCTTACCTCCTTTGACAATTACAAAAGAAGAAATTGATAAAGGACTTGAAATTTTTGAGAATACTATTTAAAATGATTTAATATAGACGGTGAATGATTATTCACTGTACTGAATATAAGGAGAATTAAAATGAAACATTTTTTAAAATTACTTGACTACAGCGGAAAAGAAATTATTGAAATGCTTAATCTTGCTGACCAGCTTAAATATGAGCAGAAGCACGGTATTGAGCATAAGCATCTTGCCGGCAAAACACTGGGTATGATTTTTGAGAAGGCATCTACACGTACCCGTGTATCATTTGAGGTTGGTATGTACCAGTTGGGCGGTTATCCTCTGTTCTTATCAGCTAACGATATGCAGATTGGTCGTGGCGAGCCTGTACAGGATACAGCAAGAGTATTATCAAGATTCCTTGATGGTATTATGATAAGAACTTTTGAGCAGAGTGAGGTTGAGGCACTTGCAGAGCATGGTTCAATTCCTATAATCAACGGTCTTACAGATTTTTGCCATCCTTGTCAGGTTATGGCAGACCTTATGACAATCCGTGAGTATAAAGGTTCTCTTGACGGTTTAAAAATGTGCTTTATAGGTGACGGCAATAATATGGCTAACTCTTTGATTGTTGGCGGTTTAAAAACAGGTATGAGTGTTACAATAGCTTGCCCAGAGGGATACGAACCACCACAAGAAATTCTTGATTTTGCTAAGGAATATGGTGATAAATTTGGTATGTACCGCTCACCAAAAGAGGCTGCTCAGAATGCAGATGTTGTTTATACTGATGTATGGGCATCTATGGGTCAGGAAGAAGAAGCAAAGCTACGTGCAAAGGCATTTGATGGCTATTGTGTAGATGCAGAGCTTATGAGCGTTACAAACAAAGATTGTATGGTTCTTCACTGTTTGCCTGCACACCGTGGCGAGGAAATTACAGCTGATGTATTTGAAGCACACGCTAACGAAATTTTTGACGAGGCAGAAAACAGACTTCACGCACAAAAAGCAGTTCTAGTTACAACAATGAAGGACTAATAAACTAAATTCCGATTTTAGTATGGGAATATGGAGCAAAAAATGAGAAAAAATGTGTTGAATAGAGTAACAGCTGTGTTGTTGTCTGCTTTGCTTATTGGTGCAGTCTTGAATGGATGTGGTGAAAATACTGTTAATAATTATAATAACAGTTCCAGTGTAACATCATCGCAACCACAAACTGAAAAACAGAATGATTTTTACACAGCGGTGAACGAACAGTGGATTAATTCAGCCGAAATATCTTCAAACAGTACAAATACAAGCTGTTTTACTGATGCACAAACCAATATTTATAAGTTTTATTATAAATATATAAATGACTTGTCCGAAAAATCGGACTTAAATGAGAATGAAGAAAAGCTTTTGGTTTTATATAATCAATATCAAGAGGTACTAAGCGACGAATTAAAAGAAAAATCCCATAAATATACGGAAAAAATAAGCAAGGTACAGTCGTTATCCGACCTTGAAAAGCTGTACAAGGATGAAAAAATGTCCCTTTACAATGGCTTGTTTAACCTAGAATTAACAAATACAAAGGAAAAATATGCTTTAAAGCTTACTGCAAGGTCAATTACAGGGAAGGAATTGTCCAATAATCCGTATATATTGGATGATGAAAGCAGACAAGTGTATGTGGCACAAGTTAAAAATCTGTTGATAAATGCCGGATACAGTGATGAAGAAGCAACGGATATAGCTGAAAAAGCAGTGGATATTGACAGCAAAATAGCACAATGCTTTGCTGAAAGCCTAAGTAAAAATGACAATACTCTGCACGATTCAAATAGTGACTTTATTTTTGCTATGGATTTTCCAGATTTACTTACAAGACTTGGCTACAACAGCGATTATCAGGATATTATTTGCTCAGATTCTTATATGGATTTGCTCAATGGTGAAATTTTTATAGAAGAAAATGTTGAAAGCTTAAAGGCGTATTTTATTGCAACAGTTGTGTGTACAATAACAGGAACTACAGCTTCTTCAGAATCAATCACAGGACTACAATTTTATAATGTAGCTGACTACTATATGAAAGATGTTCTAACAGATGTTTATTTAAAAGAAAATATCAAGGATGTGGATATTGATAATATAAATGAAATTGTTGAAAAAATAACTGCTGTATATAAGGAAAAGATAAATGATATAAGCTATTTGTCGGGTGATGCCAAGGGCAAGGCTATACGTAAAATTGAGAATCTTAATGTTGTTGTGGTTCGCCCAAAAACGATTATTAGCTACGAAAACGCAAATGTGAATGACGACAACTCCTATACAGAAAATTGTGAGAATTGTTTACTTGCCAAACGTAGTGAGCAAAACAGAATTTTACAAACTGAATATACAAAGGATAAAATTATTTTTGACACTATGGAGGTTAATGCTTATTATAATGTTAGAAGTAACTCTATTATAATAAATGCAGGTATATTGCAATCACCTTTTTACAGCCGAGAAAACTCTTTTGAAGAAAATTTGGGTGGTATAGGTACAATAGTTGCACACGAAATCTCTCATTCGCTTGACATTACAGGTAGTGAATATGACGAAAACGGAAACTATAAAAACTGGTGGAATACCGATGACCGCAAAAGCTATATTGAAAAGGTTACTCAGCTAAAAAATTTTATGGTAGAGCAAGGAAAAAAGGACGGTTTGGAGCTTAACTCAGTTCAGACAAGGAGTGAAGATATAGCTGACTTGACAGGTGTTCAGTGCTGTATAGAGGTTTTAAAAAATATGGAAAATCCCAATTATGAGAAATTCTTTACTGATTATGCACAGCTGTGGCGAGAAAAATATTCAGATGGAACACTGGAAAATCTAATAAAATATGATACCCATTCTCCGTCAAAATACAGGGTGAATGTGCCGTTACAGCAAATAGATGAATTTTATGCCACATTTAATATCAAAGATGGTGATGGTATGTATGTACCTGAAAATGAAAGAATAAGTGTGTGGTAGGTAATAAAACGAGGTGATAATGTGGCAGAAAGAGTATTGGTTGGTATGAGCGGTGGTGTAGACAGCTCTGTGGCAGCTTTGCTTTTGCAACAGCAGGGCTACGAAACAGACGGTGCTACGCTTAGACTTTTCAATAATGATGATATTGGAATAAACGATAGAACACGCACCTGCTGTTCTCTTGATGATGTTGAGGACGCAAGAACTGTATGCTATAAGCTTGGCATAAAGCATTATGTGTTTAATTTTGGTGACCGGTTCAAAGAAAATGTTATAAATAAGTTTGCAAAAAGCTACGAAATGGGCGAAACTCCAAACCCTTGTATAGATTGTAACAAGTATATAAAGTTTTCAAAAATGATAGAACGTGCAAAACTGCTTGAGTATGATTATATTGCAACAGGGCATTATGTTCAGCGAGAGGTTGATGTAAACGGCAGGGTGCTGATAAAAAAAGCAGTTGACAGCACAAAAGACCAGACCTATGTGCTGTATGTTCTTACACAGGATATGCTTAAACACACTCTTTTTCCGCTTGGCGGTATGACAAAAGAGGAATCACGAGCGTTGGCAGAAAAGCATAATTTAATCAATGCCCGTAAGCCTGACAGTCAGGATATTTGCTTTATAAAAGATGGTGATTATGCAGGCTTTTTAGAGAACACAATGGGCATAAAATCTGTACCGGGTGATTTTATGTACAAAGACGGTACAGTGCTT
>JAXJYN010000057.1:0-1523 GCA_036306965.1 Acutalibacteraceae bacterium | reverse complement strand
TAAATATACCGTTTTTGTTTCGGATATGTGATAAATATACAGCTTGTTCATAATTTGTTCACTCGTTCAAAAACCCTGATTTAAGCGATAGACAAAATATAAAGCAAATGGTATAATATATTATATCTCATCGTAGGTAGGGTTTGAGCAATATGAGTATCTATAAATCAGAAACAGGTAAAATTGCCATCTTGTCTTTATATAATAAGCAGATGGAACGATTGGACAAAGAATATAAAGATTTATATATAAAAACCACATTTGGAAAAACACATCTTGTAGAAACAGGCAATATGTCAGGTAAACCTTTGCTTGTTTTTCATGGTGGTAATGCCACTACGGCTTATAATTTGCTGTTTTGTGATTTCTTAATGAATGACTTTCATATATTCGCCGTTGATACGATTGGACATCCCGGAAAAAGCGATGAAACCAGCTTGTCCCCTAATAACTATGATTACGGAAAATGGGTGTCAGAAGTAATAGAAGGGTTAGGCTATGAAAAGATTTCTTGTTTTGGTGGTTCATTTGGAGCAGGAATAATTGCAAAAACCATGTGTGTCGCCCCTGAAAAGGTAAATAGAGCTGTACTTTATGTGCCATCAGGTATTAAAAACGCACCTGCTATTAACAGTATGAGTATGATATTTCCGATGATTATGTATTGGATTACTCATAAAGACAAATGGCTGAAAAAGTGTATGCTCCCAATGGCAGTTTCAGAAGAGAATATAACACAAGAGATTTATGAAACAGCAAAGTTGAGCATAAATTACTCAAAGGTAAAAACAGGTATGCCTAGCAATGTTTCAGCTAAATATATAAGCAAATGCAAAGCTCCTACATTAGTAATGGCAGCAGATAAAGATTGTCTGTTTCCGGCTAAAGGTGTTATTCCAAGAGCAGAACGCATAATACAAAACTGCACAACCTATCTACTGAAAAACAGAGGACACATGAGTAACCTGACAGAAGATGAAAAAAAGATGATAGTAGATTTTCTGAATTAGATTTGTATAGATACATTAAAATCCACATAACAGCAAACGGCAAGGAGATTATAAGTTTCTCCTTGCCGTTGTTTCGTTTAGGTATAGATTATTTCGTTGTTTACGATTTCGGTTGCTCTGTTTCGGATGTTATTCATACTCTGAATCCAAAGCATTGGATTTTCTGTTTTTATCTGTTCGGTGATGTTTTCGTTTACTGCCATTTGATTTACTAACCGAAAAAACATTTCGTTAGCTCTGATATCAACATCAGCTAAATATTCTGCGAGCTTACAGCTTGTAAGTAAATTATAGTATCTGATTTTGTGATGGTTGAGCAGAAATGTTTTGTGTCGCTGACCGAAAACACCGATTTCAACTTCCTTTTGTTCGGAAAGTTTTAAATCAGGGATAAGATAATCACCCTGTTGTGTGTAGTTGATATTAACTTTTGCCATAATGTTGACCTCCAAAAAATATTTTTGTCAGAGCTAATTCAGGTCTTCAGGAGGTGTTTTTATTAATTGACTGCAG
>JAXJYN010000056.1:0-17489 GCA_036306965.1 Acutalibacteraceae bacterium | reverse complement strand
TTGATATAAAACGAGCAAATGCAAAAACAGCAAAAGATATCCTCGTTAAATACGGAATATTGTAATGCTAATTAACTAATATTAAAAAGGAGCAAAGCAATGCCTAAAGATGATTATTTCAAAATAGTGTATGTGATACTTACTGAATTAATGAGGTGATTATTATGATGAGACATTTAACAGATGAAGAAATTGAATTGTCAGAGAAATTTAGTGACCCTAATACGACCGAGGAAGAAAAAAAGAAAATATCCCAAAGATTAAAAGAAATAGACCGAGAAATCACAAAAAATTGTCCATTTCAATACGATTAATTTAACCGTCCCACACAAGTGAGGACGGTATTTTTATACCCCAAATTAGAAAGGAGTGATATATGTACAAGTAATAATTATATATTATTAAAAACGGCTTCACAGCTGGTGCAGATGTAGCTTTACTATTGCAGTTGATGATTGGGATAAATGGATGGACGATTATGTGGAGAAGTACAGCAAAGAGCCTGAAAACTCTGTTAAATCTGTTGCAAATTCAAAAAATAAGCATGTTATTGTTAACTCACCTGATGAATTTTCAAAAGATTATAAACCTGTAGTTTTGAATGAGAATGAAAATAAAGAAGTTACCAGACCAAATTCTAAATTTATTGCTTATAAATCTGAAAACACAGTTAATAATATATATATTTCAGAGGGAAGTAAATCTATTAAACGTAGGGAATTACATCAAGTTGACACAAAGATAACAGAAATATTGAAAATGATGAATATTTCGGAAAATGATAATCTTCCAACTATTTACATCATAAGCAGTAAAGAAATGAATAAAAATGCCGTTGCAGCATATAGAGCAGCTGATAATTCATTATTTATTGATATGAAGTTTGCTATTTATGGGAAAAATAATGTGCCAGAAATAGTAAAAGGTTTCGCTTGTCCAAGTGATGATAGAAGCATGTTTGTACATGAGTTGTTTCATTGGGCGGATGCCCAGAATTTTAGAAATAAATTCGGGGAAATTACAGCAGAAAATTATAACCATTTTGAGAATTTTGTTCAGAACAACGCTAAAAAACAACTTGACAAGTTGAGAAAAAGTGGATATGATGTATTTGATATAAGTGACTATGCTACTAGTTCTATAAAAGGCGGGAAATTTGATGAAGCATACACTGAATACAGGGTAAGAAAAATATTGGGGAGGTAAGTTTTATTATGAGAGTGATTTTATCTGATAGAGTAAAAGAGTTGGATAAGATGATTGACCCTTATCGTGAGTGGGAAGGATTAGATTGGCATATAAAGGATAGTGCACCTAATAAAATAAAGGAAGCTGCAAAAGAATGGAAAAAACTTATTGATGAAGAATTTGAACAAGCGAAGGAAGTAATGTTTTAACTGCTTGTTACAAGGCTTCACGAAGCAGTGAAAAATGATAAAAGAATATTCTAATTAAGCACTTAACTACGGTTAGGTGCTTTTTTATACCCTGAACTGGAGGTGATAAAATGAAATGCAAGCATTAGATATTAATAATTTTACAGACTTTACAACCCCACAATCAAATTCTGACGAATTTGGTTGTATTATGCACAACGGATTTACTGTTGTGTTTTTTTCGTGGGATTTATGCAAGCCGTGCGTAGGTGTAAAGGAACAGCTTAAACCTATAGCACAGCAAAACCCTGAATTACTGAAATAAGTAGGTCTGGAGCTATATTTTTATTTCTGATTTAAGGCAACTAGAGTTTGAATTGTTAAGAAATTTATTGTTGCATAAAACTGTAAAACCGACATATACAGTTAGCTATTAGCCTATTGTATATGTCGATTTTTGTGTAACATAAATCAGTTGATTTCTGTTATGTAAAATTCACCTGCACTGTTTTCTTTAATAACCATAGTTGCAGAAATGCTGTTTTGTCCTTTTGTAAGGCCGTTTTCTTCTTTAAAATCATTGTTGTATGTTATTGTGTATTCTACAGGTATAGTGTATGTTTTTGTTTCGGTTTCCTTGCAGGATTCAAAATCAATATTTTTTATTTCACAGGCTGTTACAGTATCAAAATAATTTTGGGTTAAATATACCTCGTTAACAGATGTGTCGGGATATTCAAGATTTTCGCTTACACAATCATTGTACATAAGCAGATTATGTGTAGCATAAGCATTTGCCCAGTTTTCAAGCAGTGTGGTTATACCTTGTTGTGCTTCAATAGAGCAATTACTGTTGGTTGAAGTAACTTCAGTAGATGATGTGTTATCTTTAGTGGAATTTCTACAACTGCAAACTGTAAATAAGCTTAAACAAAAGCAAAAAATCAAAATAATAGTTTTAAAAATTCTTTTCATTTATTATTTACTCCTTATTAATTTGAACTGCAATAATGGTACAATATTTTTTATAATCTGTAAAGAGATAAAGGAAAGTTAATAATAAAATCAATGTGTTGTAAAAGATTACTGAATTTTATAATGCTGTATTGTGAATTGTTAAAAAAACTTGGTCATTTTTATTGATTTGATAAATATACTTCTGTGCATTGTAGAGAACTTAATAAAAATATTTAACTATTATTGAAAATTTTTGTTATATATAGTAAAATTAAATAAAGGTAAGAGATGAATAATAAAAGCTTTTGTGACGGTTGCTAATGCGGTTTAACAACCGTTATAGTCGCGTTAAGTTTAATGTAAACAGGAGGTAAATAATAATGGAGGAAATTACTATTTCAAAATCGAAAAAAGCTTCAATAGCTTTGTCGACTATTGCTGTTGTGGTGCTTATTTTTATTTTTTCAACATTGCAGGTGTATGCAACAAGTACAACTGCAAACGGTACAATAACAACGGATAAAACCTCTATAACCTGTGGACTTAGTGAAACTTGTCATTTTGTTGTTAATATTAACAGCGATGTTTATACATGGAAAGATATGAATATAACTTCAACAAGTAGTGCGGTAGATATTATACAAGATGAAAATGTAGTTAACCTTATTCCTAAAACTATGGATGGTTTTACAATTAGTGTATCATTACCAAATGGTGCAAAAGCAAATGTAGGAATAAGAATTAAGTCAGAACCTACAAGCATTTCTTTTACAAAAGAAGTAGCCGAGGTAGGATTGGGTGAAAGTATATATTTATCACCATATCTTTCACCATCAGATTCAGCTTCAAATTACCTTCCATATTGTAGTTCAAATTCATCTGTTGCAACTGTTGATTGGCGAGGTTGTGTTAAAACTACAGGTACAGGTAAAACTACAATAGTGTGCAAAACATACAATGACCTTTGTGCGAAATGTCGTGTAACAGTAAAGCCTATGGCAAAAAGTGTAAGTATAAGCGAATCTAACGTAACATTAGGAATAGGTGAAAGCATAACATTATCATCAAGTGTACCTAATGGTTATGGTGCGTATTCAAGACATTTTTATAGTGAAGATTCTACGGTTGCAACTATAGGAAAAACTACAGGAAAACTTACAGCTAAGAAAGCAGGAACTACACGAGTATATGTTACTTTATCGAATGGAGTAAAAAGTTACTGTACAGTTAAAGTTGTAAATGCTCCTACATCAGTAAGTCTTAACGAATCTGAACTGACATTAGGTATTGGTGAATATTATGAGCTTGATTCGGATGTTCCAAATGTACCATCAAATACATATGCCTCTGAGGTAAAATATTCTTCAAGTAACACTTCAGTTGCAGTTGTTGATGAATATGGCTATGTTGATGCAAAATCGGTTGGAACAGCAACAATTAAGGCAACATTATATAATGGTGTTAAAGATACCTGTAAAGTTACTGTTAAAGAAATGCCTACATCTGTGTCGCTTAATAAAACAAGTTTAACATTAGGTATTTCTGAAACATACACACTTAAAGCGTCAATTCCTACAGGGACATATGCACACGAGTTTGAATATTTTTCTTATAATTCCAATATTGCAAGTATAAACAGCAATGGTGTTGTAACTGCAAAAGCATCAGGTACAACAACAGTTGGTGTACGCCTTTTAAATGGTGCAACAGCAACTTGTTCAATTTCTGTAAAACCATTGGCAACAAGTGTGGGTTTAAATATAACAAATGTTACACTTGGTGTGGGTGAGAGTTGCGACCTTAATTCAACTATTCCTTCTGGTACAGCTGCATATTACAGATATTTCTATTCAAATAATTCATCTGTTGCCTCTATTACAAAATCTGGTGGCATTGTAACAGCGAAGAATATAGGTACAACAACTGTTTATGTACAGTTAGTAAACGGAAAAAGATGTAACTGTACTGTAACAGTTAAAGCTTTGCCTAAAACTACAAGTGAATATAAGCTTAATTATACTGATGTAACACTTATTACAGATTCTACCATACAGTTAAAGGCGGTTATGCCAAGCACTTGTGCTGTATATGATAATAATTTTACTTCTGCCAATACTGCTGTAGCAACTGTCACTAAAGACGGTACTATCAAAGCAAAATCCAAAGGAACAACAACTATTACAGCAACTACTATCAATGGATTGACAAGAAGCTGTACTGTAAGAGTGCTTGGAACAAAGCAAGAAATAGCAAATGAAGTTCTTAATAAAACCAATGCACAAAGAAGAGCAAATGGTTTACAGCCATTGACACTTGATACCTCTTTACAAACTTTGGCAAATACAAGAGCAGAAGAAATTTCAAGAACCAACTGTTTTTCACATATAAGACCGGACGGAAGTAAAATAACTGATTTATATCCATATAAATGGAGTGGTGAAAATATAGCTTGTTATCAGACTTCTGCGGAAGAAGTTACAACCGCATGGTATAATTCTGATAATCACCGTAAAAATATTCTTAACTCTCATTATACAAAGCTAGGTGTGGGAATATATATCAAGGACGGCTTGACTTATTGGATACAAGATTTTACATCATAATTGTTTTGTGTTAAGTGAATTGAAAGTTTTATAGCAAAAGCGATGGCTATGTTGTCATCGCTTTTGTTTTTTTATAATTTAACTCCTTAATAAATGCCGTTAGCGTTGCCAATTTATGTGTTACTGTACAAAACAAAAACGACACTTATCAAATTATATCATTGATAAGTGTCGTTCTATTTGCTTAATTTTTTGATTGTATTACTTTGTAATTTTCATAGAAATATCAAATGCTTTTACAGAATGGGTTAAAGCACCTATTGAAATAATATCAACTCCACTTTCTGCAACTGCACGGATTGTTTCGCTTGTGATTCCACCTGATGCTTCAAGCAATGCTCTGCCATCTGTTATTTTTACAGCCTCCGCCATAAGCTCAGGACTCATATTGTCAAGCATAATAACATCTACATTTGCATTGATAGCCTCTTTGAGTTCGTCAAGGTTGCGAACTTCAACTTCTATTTTTGTCATATGCCCTAGCTTTTCTTTCAACTTTGAAACAGCATTTGTAATGCCACCACCTGCATCAATGTGGTTGTCTTTAAGCATAGCCGCATCAGAAAGATTGTAACGGTGATTTCTGCCACCGCCTACAGTTACAGCGTATTTTTGAATAGGACGCATACCGGGAAGAGTTTTTCTGGTATCTGCAATAGATGCTCTTGTGCCTTTTACAAGTTCAACACACCTTGCTGTTTCTGTAGCAATTCCACTGAGGTGCTGTAATAGATTAAGAGCAGTACGTTCACCTTTTAAAAGTGTTCGTGTTTTACAACTTACTGTTGCTATAATATCACCTTTTTCAACCTTTTCGCCATCGTGAATAAAAACTTCACACTTGAAGTCAGGTTGTAAAATTTCAAATACTCTAAGTGCTATATCAATACCACACAATGTACCACTGGCTTTTGCAAGAAATTCAGCTTTGCCTTCCTGCTGTGAAGGAATAAGATAATCGGTAGTAGTGTCAAGATAATTAATATCCTCAAGCAAAGCGGTTTTTATAAGGTTGTCAATATATATCTGGTTAACCATAATTAATAGTCCTCCTGCTGTTTGCGTGTAACCTCCAGCATAATTTCCTGAGCAACGGTTGCAAGGCTTTTAGCCTCTATGTAGTCGGATGTAAGCTGATAGTCTGTTGTTTCAAGGTTAGTTAAAATGTCATTGAAGCGTCTGTAGCTTTCTTCAAATTTTTCAGGCTTTTTAATTACAAAGTAAGCGTCCTGTAATGTGCTTCTTATCTCAGTTCTTATACCCTTTGGAAGTGGTACTGTACCCATATTATATACAGGTGCGTTTTCAGTTATAACGCCTTGATTACCATTTTCTATTTCTTTCATTATATCCAAAGCGGCACGTCTTGAAAATACAAGTGCTTCAAGCAAGCTGTTGCTTGCAAGACGGTTAGCACCGTGTACACCTGTGTGAGAACATTCTCCTGCTGCATACAGTCTATCAACAGATGTTCTTGCGTTAAGGTCAACGTCAATACCGCCCATTAAATAGTGCTGACAAGGAAAAACAGGTATTCTCTGTGTTGTTATATCAATGCCTTCTTCTAAGCAGTTTTGGTATATCATAGGGAATCTCTCTTTTACAAACTCAGGGTCTTTATGAGTTATATCCAGATAGAACTTTTCGCTGTTTGTACGGATAGATTCACGAATAATAGCTTCACTTACAACATCTCTTGGAGCAAGCTCACCACGTTTATCATAATTGTGGGCAAATCTTTCGCCAAAGCAGTTAAGCAAAACTGCACCTTCACCACGAACAGCCTCACTTATAAGAAAACGCTCTCTGTCCTTTTCTGCAGCAAACGCTGTAGGGTGGAATTGTATTCTGTCGAGGTGCATAATTTTTGCACCAAGCTTACGTGCAAAAGCAATACCATCACCTGTGGCAATAGCACTGTTTGTGGTGTATTTGTACACTCTTCCAATACCACCTGTTGCAAGAATACAATAGCTACAGGAAACAGTTTTGATTTTATTATCTTTGAGCATACCTATGTAAAATCCGTTTTCCACTTTGTCAACCGAGAACACAAGAGTATCCTCAATAAAATCAATATTTTCTTTGCTTTTTACAATCTCGATAAGCTTATCAGTAACAGCTTTACCCGTAAAGTCTTTGTGATGAACAATACGGTGTCTGCTGTGACCAGCCTCAAGAGTCATAAGCATAGTACCATCAGGAGCAGAGTCGAACTCTACACCTAATTCACGCAGTTTAAGAACATCAGACGGACCTTCGCTTACAAGAACCTCTATTGCTTTAGGATTATTTTTGTATTTACCCGCAATCAGAGTATCTTCAATGTGTAAGCCGAAATTGTCGTTTTGCTTGTCCAGTACAGCCGCAATTCCGCCTTGTGCAAGAGAGCTGTTTGAAAGCTCTGCATTTTTCTTGGAAATTACAAGCACATTATATTTGCTGTCAAACTGCAAGGCACTATATAAGCCTGCAACTCCCGAACCTACAATAATTATGTCATAATTGTCTTTCATTGCATTTACAACCTTTCAAAGGTAGAATGTGTAAAACACATAAATATTTTTTATTAACTTATATAATATCACAAATTATTCATAAGTTAAACATATTTTTCAAAAAAATTATAGAGAATTAGATTGACTGCTGTTTTTACGGCGTTAAATCGGTTACAATAGGTATGGTACAGATTATGTTACACTTAAATTTATAATTAATTTACATTCGTATAGTTGACATTTTACTACTGCTTGGTAAAATTATGGATAACAGAGGGTTATTTGGCGAAAAAATGATTATAAGGTAACCGTTTAAAATTTATATGTGTAAACAAAGAAAAAGAGGATTTTATGGAACTATTTGAAAACGAAGTTAAACCACAAAGAGCATTACTGGTATGTGTAGATACAGGAGATTATGATGCTGAGGCATCACTTGACGAATTATGGGAGCTTGCTGAAAGTGCAGGTGCAGAACCTGTGGCTACCATTACACAGAAAAAAGATAAACCCGAAACTGCAACATATGTAGGCAGTGGCAGACTAGAAGAAATAGCAGAGTTTTCAGCAAACAACAATATAGATTTACTTATTTTTGATTGTGAACTTTCACCTACACAAATAAGAAATATAGAAGAAGCAACCGATGTACGTACAATAGACAGAACTATGCTTATTCTTGATATTTTTGCACTCAGGGCAAAGTCAAAAGAGGGTAAGTTGCAGGTTGAATTGGCACAACTAAAATATATGTTGCCACGTTTAACAGGTAAAGGTGTTGCAATGTCACGTCTAGGTGGTGGTATAGGCACAAGAGGACCTGGTGAAACAAAGCTTGAAACTGATAAACGTCATATCCGTCGCAGAATGGAAACTCTAAAGGAACAGCTTGCAGATGTAGAAATGCACCGTAATATGCTCAAAAACAGACGTAAGAAAGATGGTGTTATTACTGCGGCTATTGTTGGCTATACCAATGCAGGTAAGTCAACTCTTATGAATTATCTTACAGACGCAGGAGTTCTTGCAGAGGATAAGCTTTTTGCGACACTTGACCCTACATCAAGAGCATTAAAGTTGCCAAATGGTGTTACAGTTATGCTGATTGATACTGTAGGACTTGTAAGACGATTACCACACCACTTGGTTGAGGCTTTTAAGTCAACACTTGAAGAGGCAGCAACAGCTGATATTATTCTTAATGTATGCGATGCTTCATCAGAAGAAGCACATCTGCACTTACAAGTAACAAAGGAGCTTTTACAGAACCTTGGCTGTGGAGATACTCCTGTTATATCTGTACTGAATAAATGGGATAAGGTGGATGTACAGAATGATATTTTGCCTTTTTCCGGAAATTCTGTAAGAATAAGTGCAAAGAATGGTACAGGAATTGAAAAACTTCTGAAAGTAATTGAAGATAATCTGCCTGTTAAAATCAAAAAAGTAAAACTGTTGATTCCATTTGACAAAGGTGGTTTGGTGGCTGAAATACGCTTGAGTGCTACCCTTTTAAGTGAGGAATACTGTGCAGAGGGAATAAGTGTAGAAGCTATGCTGGACTCTGAAATGTATAACAAGCTTAAGAAGTTTGAGATTGAGTGTTGAGTGTTGAGTGTTGAGTGTTGAGTGTTGAGTGTTTGCACGAATGTATTTGTTGTGTTATAATATAATGATAAGAAAATTTATAGAAAGGAGCGGTGAGAGATGGACGTACAGGTTGGAGATATACTCGAAATGAAAAAACCGCATCCTTGCTCAAGCAAAAGCTTTGTTGTTTTGCGTGTAGGTATGGATTTTAAAATAAAATGTCAGGGTTGTGGCAGAGAGGTTATGGTGCCACGCTCAAAAATAGAAAAGAACATAAAGAAAATCCAAAGGGGAGAGTAGAAAAGGTTGTAACCTTGGTTTTACTTTACAAATAACTTAAAAAGGAGATTTTTTATGTTTGAGAATAAATTGGATATTTTTGAAAAGAGATACAATGAGCTTAACAACAAGCTTTATGACCCTTCTGTAGCAGCTGACCCTGAGCAATATCAGAAGATTATGAAAGAGTACAAAGAGATTGAACCTATTGTTGAGGAATATAAGCTATATAAACAGGCTAAGGATAACATTGAACAATCTCTTGAAATACTGAACGAAAGCGAACTTGACAAAGAAATGAAAGAACTTGCCGAAGAAGAACTTGCACAGGCAAGGCAGGCAATGGCTGAAAGCCAGCAAAATATAAAAGTTTTGCTTTTACCAAAAGACCCTAACGATGATAGAAATGTTATTGTTGAAATTCGTGGTGGAGCAGGCGGAGAAGAAGCAGCACTGTTCAGTGCAGTGCTTTACCGAATGTACTCTATGTATGCTGAGAAACGAGGCTTTAAAACTGAAATTCTTAATGCCAACGAAACTGACATTGGCGGTTTTAAAGAGATAAGCTTTATGGTAAATGGTCAGGGGGCATATTCAAGGTTGAAGTTTGAAAGCGGTGTGCATAGGGTTCAGCGTGTGCCTGAAACTGAAACTCAGGGCAGAATACATACATCTACTGTAACAGTAGCAGTTTTGCCCGAGGCAGAGGACGTTGAGTTGGAAATTAATCCTGCTGATTTGCAGATTGATACATTCAGAAGTAGCGGTGCAGGTGGTCAGCATATCAATAAAACAGAGTCCGCTATAAGAATTACCCACTTACCTACAGGTACAGTTGTAGAATGTCAGGACGAGAGAAGTCAGTATAAAAATAAAGATAAAGCTATGAAGGTTCTTAAATCACGTTTATTACAAGCTAAACGAGATGAACAGGCACAAGCTGTTGCACAGGAGCGTAAATCACAGGTTGGTACAGGTGACAGAAGTGAGCGTATACGCACATATAATTATCCACAAAGCAGGGTTACTGACCACCGTATAGGGCTTACATTATATAAGCTTGATGAGATTGTAAATGGTAATCTTGATGAAGTTATAGACCCTCTTATTACAGCATATCGTGCCGAACAGCTACAGGAAGGACTTGAAGGATAATGGAAACTAAAGTTTTATCTCCTGACAAAAATTCACTGAAGCTTGCAGGAGATTTGTTGAAAAACGGTGAGCTTGTGGGTATACCTACTGAAACGGTTTATGGTTTGGCGGCAAATGCTCTTGATGGCAAGGCGGTTGAGAAAATCTTTAAAGCAAAGGGCAGACCTATGGATAATCCACTTATTGTGCATATTTCGGATATTTCACAGGTGGAAAGTTTAGTAAAAGATTTTTCGGAAAAGGCACAGGCTTTGGCGAAAGTTTTTTGGCCAGGACCACTTACAATTATTATGCCCTGTTCAGATAATGTACCAAATCAAGTTACTGCAGGACTTGATACTGTTGCAATACGTTTTCCGTCACATAAAACAGCAAGAGATATTATAAATTGTGCAGGTGTGCCTTTGGCGGCACCGTCTGCTAATCTGTCGGGAAGTCCAAGCCCTACAACAGCAATGCACGTTTATAATGACCTTAAAGACCGTATACCACTGATTATAGATGGTGGAGAGAGTAATGTAGGGCTTGAGTCTACAGTGCTTTCGGTTGCAGGTGAAGTACCTGTTTTGTTAAGACCAGGTGGAATTACTGTAGAACAGATTGAGGCTGTAATAGGTAAGATAAATATAGATAAAGGTGTTACAGAAATGCTTGATGCTGACGCTGTTGTAGCAAGTCCCGGTATGAAGTATAAGCATTACGCACCAAAGGCACATATTGTAATATTAAAAGCGGATACTGATGAATATATTAATTATATAAACACACATAAGGACGAAAAAACAGGAGCGTTGTGCTATAACAGTGATATAAAACTGTTGAATGTACCTTATATATCATTGGGCGAGGAAAATGACTACAATTCACAGGCTCATAATCTTTTCAATTCTCTGCGTCAGCTTGATGAAATGGGGTTAAAAACAGTTTATGCACGTTGCCCAAGTACAGAGGGTGTTGGTTTGGCTGTTTATAACAGACTTATACGTTCAGCAGGATTTGAGGTGATTGACCTTGCGTGATTACACTGTTATAGGTGTAACAGGGCCTACAGGTTCAGGCAAAACTACAGTTACAAAATATTTTGAGAGCAAAGGTTGCCACATAATAGATGCCGATGAACTTGGTAGGCAATCTTTAGCAAAGGGTAGTGACTGTTTAAAGCAGGTGTGCACTGTTTTTGGTGATGACATTTTAAATTCAGACGGAATATTAAACAGGCAGTTGCTTGCCAAAAGGGCATTTTCAACAGAGGAAAACACAAAAAGGCTGAATAATATAACACACCCGTGGATTTGTATGCGTGTTCTTGAAAGAATAGATGATATCAGAAATACAGAAACTAATCCAATTATAATTTTTGATGCGGCAGTTCTTATCGAAAGCCATATGGATATTATTTGTGATATAATAATTTCTGTTATAGCACCTGTTGATGTACGCAGAGAGCGTATAATGAAAAGAGATAATCTTACATTTGAAAATGCAGAGATAAGAATAAACGCACAAAAAAGTGATAATTTTTATAGAAAACAAGCAGATTTTATGTTAAACGGCAGTGATGATATTGCAAAACTGCAATGTCAGATGGATAAAATTCTGGTTCACTGTGGTAGGAGGTGACCGAAATTACCACTAAACATAGAAAAAAAAGACCACTTTATTTTGGTGGCATAGTTGCAATAATAATTTCTTGCGCTATTGTACTTATTGCGGTTATAGTAGTAGTTATTATACTTATTAGTTCCACAAAGAGTTTGGGGCAGGTTATGCACCCTCACGATTATGATGAATATGTGTATAAATATTCGGAGGAATATGAGATAGAACCTAATCTTGTTTTTGCAATAATGAAAGCTGAAAGTAACTTTGACCCAGAAGCTGAGTCGCACGTTGGTGCTATAGGACTAATGCAGCTTATGCCCGAAACTTTTGAGTGGTTACAAACATATAAAGATGGTGAGGTAACAATGGACTCATCATACTTATATGACCCCGAGATAAATATTCAGTATGGTTGTTTGTTTCTGGATTTTCTGCTTGACAGATATACAGTGGAAGAAACAGCTGTAGCAGCATATAATGCAGGATTTGGTGCGGTAGATGGTTGGCTTGAAAACAGCAAGTATTCGTCAGACGGAATGACACTTTCTTATATACCGTATCCCGAAACATCCTTATATGTTGAAAAGGTTGAAACAGCCAAGAATTTTTATGATAACAACGGAGATAATTAATTTTGAAAGGATTTGAATATTATGGAAAATAAAGAAAAATCTAAAGCAACAGAACTTAAAGAAAAGCTTTTTATTAAAAAAGAGCTTGGTATTAAACAGCTTTCAGCAGACGAAATTGCGAAGGCAGATGAATTTTGTAAAGGTTATGTTGAGTTTTTGAATAATGCAAAAATTGAGAGAGAGGCTGTAGAAAGCTCAATAAAAATTGCAAAAGCTAATGGCTTTACAGAGTATGACAAAACTAAAACATACACAGCAGGAGATAAGGTATACTGCATAAACAGAAACAAAAATATTTTGCTTGCTGTATTTGGTAAGAAAAATGTAAGTGAAGGTGTTCGTTTTGCTATTGCACATATTGATTCACCAAGGCTTGACCTGAAGCCAAACCCTCTTTACGAAGCTAATAATCTTGCTATGTTCAAAACACATTACTATGGTGGTATAAAAAAATACCAGTGGACAGCAATTCCTCTTGCTTTGCACGGCTTGGTTGCTTTTAAAGATGGTTCAACTGTTACAGTAACCGTTGGTGAAGATGAAAACGACCCTTGTTTCTGTGTTACCGACCTTCTGCCACATCTTGCAGGTGAGCAGGTTACAAAGCCTATGTCAAAAGCTTTTACAGGTGAGGATATGAATGTCCTTATTGGTAGCCGTCCTTTCAGCAATGATGAAGAAGCAGAGTTGGTTAAGCTTAATATACTTAACATTATTTTTGAAAAGTACGGAATTAAAGAGGAAGATTTTCTTTCTGCGGAACTTACAGTTGTTCCTGCATATAAAGCAAAGGATATTGGTTTTGATAGAAGTATGATAGGTGCATATGGTCACGATGACAAGGTTTGTGCTTACCCTGCACTTATGGCTGCCATAAACACAGACAATCCGGAATATACTGCAATTACACTACTTGTAGATAAAGAAGAAACAGGCAGTGATGGTAACACAGGTATGCAGTCCGCATTTATGGAGCATTTTATAAATCAGATTGCAGAATCACAGGGAGTAAAAGGCTATACAGTGCTTGATAACAGCAAATGCTTGTCAGCAGATGTTAATGCTGCATTTGACCCTAATTATGCAAGTGCATATGAGGCAAACAACAGCTCATATATTAATAATGGTGTTGTAATTACAAAGTATACAGGTAGTGGCGGTAAGTATGGTACTTCAGATGCTTCTGCCGAATATATGGCAGAAATACGCAGTATGTTGGAGCGTGAAAATGTACTATGGCAGTCCGGAGAACTTGGCAAGGTAGACGGTGGTGGTGGCGGAACTATCGCCAAATATGTTGCTAACCTCAATGTAGATGTTGTAGACCTTGGTGTACCTGTACTATGTATGCATGCACCAATGGAGATTGTATCTAAAATTGATGTATATATGGCTTACAGAGCATTTTGTGCATTTTTTGAATAATTAAAAAGCAGGCACACGACTTTGGTTGTGTGCCTGCCCAATTTAATAAGGGAAGGTTTAATAATGACTATACATAAAATGAAATTATACAATGAACCATTTGAGATGATAAAAAATGGTTTAAAAACAATAGAGTTACGTTTGAATGATGAAAAAAGACAAAAGCTTGCGGTAGATGATGTCATAGAATTTACTGAAATTAAAAGCGAAAATAAAATTAATGTACAAGTTATTGCATTGCATAAATATCCGGATTTTGCTGAGCTTTACAAACATTTTGAAAAAACACAGCTTGGTTATAAAGAGGACGAAATTGCACAACCAGAAGATATGGAGGAATATTATTCACCTGAGAATATTAAAAAATATGGAGTGTTGGGAATTGAAGTTAAGGTGATTTAAATATTTATTATACTTCTGATAGAATTGGGTAAATTAAGGAGCAAATTATGAATGTAAATGAAGCAAAAGAATTATTGTCATTTCATTCTGGCAGAAATACTGATATTAATAATATAAAGTGGGAAAAGGGATTTTTAGGAATTTTAAGACCTTTTAAGGGAACTTTGTCAGAAGAAAATTTTGTAGAAGTTATGGAATGTCTGAAAGTTCTGAAAAATGAGTTTAAAAAACAGACTATTGAAAAAGAAATTGTTGCGGATATTGTAGGAATAACATATATGACAAAAGTGTGGATATCACCAAATGGAATGTTGGGAAGAAATGATTTATTGACAAAAGAGCAAACACAACAACTTTCTGTATGGATTGATATAATTGAAGAATGTTTTATGTATCTTTTAGATGGAGCAGAGGAAGATGCTTTTTTCTCATATAATGAGTATTTAGATAATAGATATATAAGATTATAAAATAAGGAGGATAAATATGGCTTTACTTAGAATTTCTGATAATGTATATAATGTTGGGGTGCTGAATCCGTTTTTGCGTATTGCACATATAGATAAAAAATGTCCATATGGAACATCATATAATTCATATCTTATAGATGACAGAAAAACCTGCCTGATAGATATTGTAAATAGTAATTTTTTTGATGACTTTTTATATAATTTAGGTTTGGTGTGCGACATAGGGGCTGTAGATTATCTTGTTTTAAACAGAGTTATACCACAACAAGGCGAAAGTATTAAAAGAATGTTGGAGATAAGTCCTAAAACAATTATTGTATGTACAGAGGTTGGTAAAACATTGCTTGATAATATTCTTAATACAGAATATAACTGTGTTACAGTAAAAAGTGGAGATAAGCTTACACTTGGAAACAGTGTTATGGAATTTATAGAAACACCTATGCCGTCAACACTGGACAGTATGTGTACATATTTTGACAACGATAGTGTTTTGTTCAGCGGAAGTCTGTTTGGTGCTGATTTTTGTGAGCCAAAGGGTCTTGACGAGGATATGTTGTATGTTGATGAATATATGGAAGAACTGAAAAACTATTATAATTACTATATGTATTCAAACAGAAAATATGTTTTAAAAGCTCTTGAAAGTCTGGGTGACAGATTGATTTATTATATTGCTCCGCAGAATGGTGTGGTAATTACTGACAGAGTAAGAGAAGTTGTTAAAAATTACAGTGAATGGAGTAGTGAAAAAGTAGAAGAAAACGCAGTTGTTTTGTATGTAACAACCGGAGGATATACAAAGGAACTTGCACAGGCTGTGGCAGAGGCTTTGGAAAGTAAAAACATAAAGACTGAAATAATAGATATGAAAACAATAACAGCCGACGAATGTGCCAAAATTGTAGAGAATGTAAAATATATTGCAGTAGGAGCTTGTACTGTGAACAAAAATCTGCCACATACAGCTATTGTTGCATTGTCAAAAATTAATTGCTTAACAGCAGAAGATAAAATATTTTTTACCTTTGGTTCTTATGGTTGGTCTGGTGAGGGTGCAGATATGTTGGCTGTTTATCTTCAGCTTTGTGGTATGAAACAGCTTGCACCTGCATTTAAAGTGTGTATGAAACCAACAGAAAATGATATTGAAAAAATAAAATCTATAATAACAGAGAGTTTGGGTGAAGTTAAATGAAAAAGACAATATGTTTATTTATGACTTGTTTGATTGCTGTATGTATATTATGCAGTTGTGGCAATAATTCTAACAATAATACTTCAGACAATAGTAGTTCTCAAACAGGTGGTCTTATTACTGACAACGGAAATAAGTAAAAATAATGGCGTTGCAATGCAACGCCATTATATAGCTTTTTATATTGGAATATGAATATTTGTATGTCAAAATTCTATGCCTTGTCTTGCTTTTAAACCGCTATCATATGGATGTTTAATTTTTGACATATAAGTTGCGTAGTCTGCGTGGACAAGAATACTTTTATCCAGATTATGACCTGTTAAAACAAGTTCTGTTTCTTTTGGGCAATTTGTAACAAGTTCGTTAATATCAGAAAGAGAGATAAAACCTACATCAACTGCCGAAAAAATCTCATCAGCTATAATCATATCAAATTTATTTATATTTTCTTTGATGTAATTAAAAAGCTTTACTACTCTTTCTTTATATTCTGCGTGTTCCTCGGGTGTAAGGTCAAATACAAATCTTACTTTTTCAGGCAATTTTGGCATCGTAACGGTTGGAATACATTCAAGTATTCTGCGTTCTCCACTTATATCACCCTTTAAAAATTGTGTAAACAAAACACTGTTGCCATTTCCTGATGCACGAATAGCCAGACCGACAGCGGCAGTTGTCTTGCCCTTTCCGTCCCCATAATAAATATGAACCATCTAACCACTTCCTTTATTTGATTATATCATAGTATTGTTTACAATTCAATCAAATTTATCCTCCCTCGGCAAGAAGACTCCGACCTCTATAGGTCGGGGATGAATTGCCGTCAGTCCGTAAGGACTGAAAACGGCTTGACATCACAAAAATGTAATGATACGATATAATTGTGAATAAAACAAATTGGGTGGTGACGAGCATTGAATAAAGCGTATAAATTTAGGATATATCCAAATTCAGAGCAGAAAACAATGTTCGCAAAGACATTCGGCTGTACACGAATGGTGTATAACTATTACCTCAATAAAAGAATAAAAATGTATGAAGAAGAAAAAATCACATTTAGATATACAAAATGTGCAAATGATTTAACAGTTTTGAAGAAAGAAAAAGAGTTCTTGAAAGAAGTTGACAGTATATCATTACAACAGGCTCTGCGACACCTTGACACGGCATTTCAAAACTTTTTCAAAAATCAAAAGACAGGTTTTCCGAAATTCAAGTCTAAGAAAAAACATAATAACAGCTATACGACCATTTGTGTGAATAATACTCTCAAGCTTGAAAACGGAATTGTTACACTTC
>JAXJYN010000055.1:0-44440 GCA_036306965.1 Acutalibacteraceae bacterium | reverse complement strand
GTTGTATGATTGCACAATCAATTCACTTCGTAAATTGGTTGTATGATTGCACAATCAATTCACTTCGTAAATTGGTTGTATGATTGCACAATCAATTCACTTCGTAAATTGGTTGTATGATTTGTCTAATTTTTCCGTTGAATTGTTATACAGCATAATGTATAATTATATTTGTAATATTATGCAAACACAGAAAGGAGTATTTTTATGAAACTAAAAAGAATTACTGCTGTTTTTTTAGCAGTGCTTACTTTGTTTATGATTACTTTTTCCACAACAACATTTGCGGCATATTCTACTAATGGTTTTAACTACCAGAGAATAACCTCAAGCTATGCCGAAATTACAGGACTAACAGAGGGTGGAGAGCAGGAAAGTAATGCAGTAGTTACCATACCCTCAACACTGGGTGGTTATTCTATTGTACAAATAGGTCAAAGTGCTTTTTTTGATAACACCACACAAGAGCAATTTATATTGCCAAACTCTATCACAACTATATCAAGTACAGCGTTTTATAATGCAACAGCATTAAAGCAAATAAATATCCCTAAAAACGTAACGCAAATAGGGCAGTCCGCTTTTAACCGTTGTACAAGCCTTGAAACAGTAACATTTTCTGCAAACAATTTGCAGGTTTTGCCAAGCTATGTTTTTTATAATTGTTCAAGCCTCAACAATGTTATATTGCCATCATCATTGAACACAATAGATGAATATGCTTTTGCAAATTGCATCTCATTAACAAAAATTTATATACCTGCATCAACTTCAGTAATTTCACAAAACGCCTTTATAAATGTAGGTGATTTGACAATTTATGGTGTAGAAGGCTCAACAGCCCAAACATTTGCCAACCATAACGGAATCCCTTTTATTTCACTTGACAGTAAAGATACAACAAGCCTAAATACGTGGATAATTGCAACCAAAACTAAAATGGAAAGTGATATGACTGTTTATATAGACAGCACAGTAACTAACCTGCAAACAGAATATGATAATGCAGTAGCTGTTTATGATGACTTTTTTGCAACTCAAGAAGAAGTTGATTCTGCACAAAGCAGACTTCAAACAGCATATCGTGCTTTAAAGCTGAAAGCAATGCTTACTCTTGAAGAAAAGCTTACTATAGCAAATACCTATATTGAAAACGCAGATTTATATACAGAAGAAACAATAGCACAGCTACAAACATCTGTAGATACTGCAACTGCTCTTGTAAATTCAAACAATCAGAAGTCTGCCACTGTAAATAATGCAATTTCTGACCTTGATTCAAAAATAAATGCCCTTATTCTTAAATCAAAAGCAAGCTTACAAACAGAACTTGAAAAAGCAAACGAAATTGTAAATAGCGAAGATACTTCAATTTATACAACAGTTTCATTCAACAGATTAAAAAATGCTGTAGAAAATGCAAACACAATATTGGCAGATACTAATTCAACAAATGAGAATTACCTATCTGCATTAAACACACTCACATCTGCACTTGATAAGCTTACATATCAATCATATAGCGATTTAGCTTATGTAGTATCATTATCTAAGAGCATAGCAGAGGGCAACCCTTATAAATATACCGAGGAGTCATATAACATATTTAAAACTGCATATGATAACGCTTTACCTCTGTTGGCTGACGGAGCAACCCCAACAAACGAACAGCTTACAACAGCAAATGAAGAACTGCGTCAGGCTTATAATTCTTTGAAAGCTGTTATTTTGGGTGATATAAATGCAGACGGACAAATAACAATTAAAGATACCGTACTTGCTCAGAAATCGGTAATTGGAAAATATGAATTTAGTGAAAGAGAGTTTTATGTTGCCGATATTAACAGTGATGGCAAAATCAGTGTAGTTGATGTAATTATGATTCAACGTATATTGGTAGGCATAGCATAATGTTTTTTAGCAGATACTTTTGAACCCAAACAAAAGTATCTGCTAATTGTATTTTAGTGAATAAAGAACAAATTTTTTATATTAGCTTTTGGATATATTTCTTATAAACTTTTCAGGATAATAAAAAAAGTTTCAAAAACACTTGACAAAATTTAACCAATGTAATATAATATCTATTGTTGAGCCGGTGTGTTGGAATTGGCAGACGAGACGGACTCAAAATCCGTTGGTGGCAACATCGTGTGGGTTCGAGTCCCACCACCGGCACCAAACAAAAATAATCCGAACCAGATTTTCCTTATTTGGAAAAGGGTTCGGATTATTTGTTTTTTTACTCGTTATAAGAAAACATATTTACAGAAAAATGGGCTATTCCTATAAAAATGGTGTTGATGTAATTGATGAAGAGCAGTTATTCCGTTTAGAGAAATTTCGATAAATCCCAATTTTCCTAATATCTAAAGTTCCGAACATTCTCACTACAGATTGACTAAAGAATCCACCTTGTGATATGATGACCCGACCTTCAATAGTTAGATTTTTAGGTCTAACTTTTGGGGTCGGGTCATAGTTGTGTGGGAGTTGTTTTTTATATTATTCAACTTTAGTATAATATGTATCTAAAATAATTTTAAAAAATTCATCTCTGTCAGTGTAGTATTCAGCATATTTTTCACCAAGTACGGTTTCGCCCGGTACTTTTATGAAATCTTCGTCAGATGAAAAACCATTCTGAAGAAATACACTTGCAAGATATGAAATTTTGCTTGCGTCAATGTCTGTTCTTGTGTAATCAGCAATGCTGTTATACAGATTGATAGGTGTTGAAATATCCTGTTTTGTTAGTGCTAGAGTTTGTTTTATAAAACTGTTAAGATAGCTTTTTTGACGCTCCATTCTCAAATTGTTTTGGTTTTCGTCACCATAAATGTCTCTGGTACGCACATAGGTTTCTGCTTGTTTACCTTTTAAAGTAACCGTTTTACCTTTAACCAATTCAGGGTCTTTATCTGATAAATCTTCAATAACATTAACAGTTACACCACCAACAGCGTCATTCAAAACAGGGATAGCGTCAAGGTCTATTGTCATATAAGCATTTACAGGAATACCAAAGAAAAGTCTGGAAACAGAGCGTTTTAGGTTCTCATTGCTTGTTTCTTTGCCATCGCCGTAAGCGTGAGCCAAACAAATTTGCATTTTCTCTGTACCTTTAAAATTGCCTAATGAGTCACATACATTAACATCTACCATAGTATCTCTTGAAACAGCCATAAGCTTGTATTTTCCTGTTTCTGTGTTCAGTGCCATTACAAATATTGCGTCAGCTTGTCCTGCTGTTCCAAGAACACCATCAAGATGTTCATCAGTGTTTTTATCTATACCTGCAAATAAAATTGTGGTTACTTTGTCGTTGTATTTGTATTTTTCACCGTTATAAACTATGTAATCATCTTCAACCTTTGCACTTGCAGGCAGTTGTTCCTGTGAAGGGCCACTTTCATTTGCATTAAGCACACTATTTTTACCGTTTAACAACAATACGCCAAGAACTATTGCAATGATAAGCAGGATTGCGACTATAGTAGTACCAAGAGCTGTAAAGAAAACAAAAACCTTGCTTTTCTTTTTCTTTTCTTTCTTTGTTTTTTTTGTTTTCTTTTTTTGATATTTGGCTACAGGAATATTTGCATTATCATCACTTACAGAAAATTCAATTTTTTTTCTTTTCTTTCTTTTTATTTCAGATTCATCAGATGAATATTCTGTTTCTGTTATTTCGTCTGTGGTTTCGGGTTGTTCTGTGTTGGAAATATTTTCTGAATTGCTGATATTATTTTTAAATTCAGAATTATCGGAATTATTGCTTTGCAGGCTCATCTTTTATCAACACTCCTTGTACAAGATATCTCGATGTTTCAATATCACCAAGACAAGTGCTTAAAGTGATAATTTTATCATCTGTGGTTACGTCTAAATCTCGTGTATTATACATCATTGCGGATGTAGGATTTTGTGCATAGTCCAAATATTCCTGAAATACCTCTTTGTTGGTGAAGTCAAAAGAATAGAGGAGATGTCTATCATCATATTCATATGCAGAAAAAATCTGGTATGTAAGTGTTCTGTCGGGCAAGTATATATAAATATACTGATTTTCATTGAAGAAATCTTCATCTCTAAAACTATGCAATGCTCTAAACATAGAACCATTCTGCATATTATGTCCATATAAAACGGTGTTAGGGTCAGAAAAATCCTTACTATTTAATTTTTCTGTGTAAATACAACCTGCAAAAGCACTTTCTTTATACATATTATGTGTAAGATAATATGAGTCATCATCACCCTGATACTGTGCAATAGGATAATCAATCATTGTATTTGGAATTTTAATCCACGCATATAAGTCTGTGTTAATTTCCCATAGTTCCGAAAAATTTATTCCTCCATTTACAGTGTCATGAACCTCAGAGGGTGCAATATTGTCAAGTGGTGCGTCCGGTGTGTCACCGTCACTTGGTGCTTCTGTCTGAACTTCCGTTACCAATTCAGTAGGTTTAATATTTTCATATTCACTACCGCTTGTATACAGATTGAAAAGATACCAACATACAAAAGCCAGTCCTGCAATAACCAGAATGATTGCTATTACAAAAACAGCTTTCCATACAGAATTTTGCTTTTTTTCACTCATAAAATCACCTTAATTTATTAAATAAACAAAAACCACGCTAAAATAGCGTGGTTCTAAGCTTTTTAAATGCAAATTATTTGCTTAGCTTTCTTTTAGCTACAGTTGCTACACCACCGCAAGCAATAACGGATAATGCTGCAAAAATAGCATATGTACCTGAAACACCTGTTTTAGGTGAAGTAGTGCTATTGTTAGAACTTGAGTTATTATTGCTGTTATTGTTAGCACTTGGAGAAGTAGCCTTAGGAGTGTTATCTTCACCACCTACGCTTGGGCTTACAACAGCTGAAGCAGAAACAGTACCAAAAGCTAACATAGCAACCGCTATCATAGAAACTAATAGTTTTTTCATTTTAAGTTACCTCCTGTAATCTAAAACAATATATTGATGTTTTATAAAACATCAATATATTTCTTAAAATCAGTATATCATTTTTATTTTTATTTGTAAATAGTTTTTTTAAAACTATTTAATGGTAATATTTAGCTTCTAAGTTTTAAAGCATATGTTTTTTCTTGAAAATTATTATACAGATAATAATAACAACTATTGCAACAATTATTACTCCGGGATATCCATATTTAAGCTCAGGCATATTTTCAAAATTCATTCCATACCAACCTGTTATTAAAGTCAATGGAAAAAATATGGTTGATATTACCGTTAGAAACTGCATATTTTTATTTTGAATAGTGTCTACCTGTGTTTGATAGGTGTCTAATATCTGCTGTGCATATTCCAGTAAATGTGTGGTTTTGCTCATAAGTCTGTCGGCTCTGTCTGATATAGTGCCAAAATATTTAAGTTGTTTTTTAGCAAAAAATCTGTTTTCATTTTCTTCCAAATCCTTTCCCATATCCATAAGCTCGTCATAGTAGCTTCTTAATGCCAATAATTCTCGTCTGATAGGGTGTATACGATTCTGAAAATCATCTATTTTGCCCTTCATAATATCTTCTTCCATAGACATTATAATTTTTTCATATCTGCAAAGAAGTTCAAGGTCACGACTCATAAACTGTGTTATAAAATTATACAGAAAACGCTCTTTGGTTTCACCCTGTCGTGCCTTTTTATGTCGTATTCTTACAATAATTCTTTTTGCAAAGCCTTCATCGTCAATTATTACAATGTGCTGTTGATTGATGAAAAATAACATATGATATCTGCTTCCAAGAATATCCAGAAGCTTTGGAATAGACAATGTGCCTGCAATACATTCTTGCTGTGATTCAATTTTGCAAAAGGCTACATCTGATAATATTATATCTCCGTCATATACCATATCTGTAATTTCCATTGCTTTATCACATTCACTTGAATCTGCAATAACAACAACAGAATTACAGCTTGTCTTTAGTTGCTCATCATCTATTTCTTCCAGCGTTTCCCCAAGTGCAAAAATTTTCATTATAATCACACCCCAAACTAATTTTTCAAAGTTTATTATACAACAAAAAACGCAACCGAACAACAATTATGTTTGTACGATTGCGTTATGCTAATTACTTTTTATAGAGTATTGTCCAGAAGTTCCTGATAATATTTTGAATAATCAGTTCTGTTTTCTTTAATAAACTTAATAGCAGAAGATGGGTGAGCATTGAGTATACCTGTTAATAAATAAGGAATATCATATCCCCATACATTGCCTTCAGCTTTTAGTTTAAGCATATGTTTTTCAACAAAGTCCATAATAGGAACAAGGTTGTATTTAGGATTTCTAAGGAAGCCTAAAAGTGACTCTGTAAAGCAGTTACCTGCTCCACGTCCCATACCGCTTACTGTTGAGTCAAAGAACTTAGCACCGTGTCTTAGTGATGTAATTGTGTTTGCAAAAGCAAGCTGTTGGTTATTATGAGCGTGAATACCAATTTGCTTGTTGTATTTGTCACCAATTTCAACATACTGGTCAGCAAGCTTTGAAATCTGCTCAGGATAGTAAGAACCAAAGCTGTCTACCATATATATAACATCTACACTACTGCTTGCAACCTCTTTAAGTCCATTCATAAGGTCTTCATTATTAACTTTGGAAACAGCCATAATATTACAGGAAACCTCGTAGCCTTTGTTCTTTGCGTCCTCAATAATCTCAATAGCTGCAGGAATTGTATTGATGTATGTTGCAACTCTGATAAGGTCAATAGGGCTGTCACTTCTCTGAAGAATGTCACGCTTGTGGTTTGTTCTTCCTACGTCTGCCATTACAGAAATTTTAAGGTCTGTGTCATTATCACCAACAATAGCTCTTATGTCATCATCTTTGCAGAACTTCCATTTACCAAAATCATTCTCGTTAAATATATCTGTTGATGCTTTGTAGCCAAATTCCATATAGTCAATGCCTGCTGCAATACAAGTCTTATATAAATCCTTTACGAACTCATCAGAAAAGTAAAAGTTGTTAACAAGTCCGCCATCTCTTAATGTACAGTCAAGAACTTTTAATTCAGGGCTGTATGTAACTAAATTTGCATCTGTTATTTTTGCCATTTTTAATTTCCTCCTGCAAATAAAATTAATTTTGTCCGGTTACACTTTAATACATAAAAGCGTAACGCTTTTATGTATTAAAGTGCGGTTCACAAAATACTATAGCACATATTATAATAGATTTTCTGTATGTTGTCAAGATGCTGTCAAGTGGAAATATCATTGTTAACTTTATGTAAATTTAACAAATTAAAAGGTTGTTTTGAGAGTATTTATCACTATGCAACTTGAATTAAAAAAATGCAAATGCTATAATCATAATAGAAGTAAGGTAATAAAATGTTATGGAGGGAAATATGGCTGAAAAAGTTATTGAAAGATATAGTACTGACATAAAAACAGGTCTTACAACAGCACAGGTTCAAAAAAGAATGAGTGAGGGTGCTTATAACAAAGCAAGCAACCTCAAAACAAAATCGTTTGGTATGATTTTAAGAGATAATGTTTGTACATTATTTAATTTAATCAATCTGTTACTGGCTGTTGCAGTTTTTCTGGTAGGTTCTCATAAAAATACTTTGTTTATGATAATAATTATAATCAATTCACTTATAGGAACAGTACAGGAAATAAGAGCAAAGAAAACCATAGACAAACTTTCAATAGTAAACGCAGAAAAGGTTAAGGTGTTAAGAGACGGAAAAATATGTGAAATAGAAATAAATGATATTGTTTTGGACGATATTATTTTCCTTTCGCAAGGGCAACAGGTGCCTACTGATTGCATAGTGGTTGAGGGTAGCTGTGAAGCAAACGAGTCTTTGCTAACAGGTGAATCTGATGCAGTATTCAAAGAGATTGGCAGTGAATTAATTTCGGGTAGCTTTATTGTTAGTGGAAAATGTACAGTAAGAGCCGAAAAAGTTGGTGATGATAACTATGCGTCACATATTTTTAGTGGTGCAAAGTATGTAAAAAAGGTAGACTCTCAAATAATGAAGTCACTTAACTTTATTATAAAAACAATGTCTATAATTATAGTTCCTGTTGGTAGTTTATTGTTCTGGCGACAGTATATGGCTACAAATTATACAGATATTACCGAGGCTGTTGTATCAACGGTTGCAGCATTGGTGGGTATGATACCTGAAGGTTTAATTTTGCTTACAAGCACAGTTCTGGCTGTGGGTGTAATAAGGCTTTCAAAAAAGAAGGTTCTTGTTCAGGAGATGTACTGTATAGAAACACTTGCAAGGGTAGATGTTCTATGCCTTGACAAAACAGGTACAATAACAGAGGGATGTATGGAAGTGCAAAATATAAAGACTACCGGAAAATTTACCAACAGTCAGTTTGAAAACATACTAAATGCAATTTCAAGATTTTCTCCCGACAGCAATCCTACAATAAACGCAATAAAAGATAAATTTACAGGCAATACAAATTTTGCAGTAAATCATACTGTTGCCTTTTCATCAGATAAAAAATGGTCAGGCATAAACTTTGGCGAAAATGGCACATATGTAATGGGTGCTGAAGAGTTTGTGTTTGGCGGTAAAAATTCAGAAATTCAAAAAATAACCAAAGATGTACCAAACGGCTACAGGGTTATTTCTGTAGCTTATTCGCCAAATGATTTCAATAATAGAGAATTGCCAAACAATTTACAGCCTGTAGGTATTGTTGTACTCAAAGATAAAATCAGAAAAGAGGCAAAAGCAACACTTGAATATTTTGACAAACAAGGTGTACAGCTAAAGGTTATCTCAGGTGATAACGTAAATACAGTTTCAGCCATAGCCAAAGAGGCAGGCTTGAAGGATGCACACAGAGTAGTGGACGCAACCACATTGAAAACAGAAGAAGATATTTATAATGCTGTAGAAAATTATTCAGTTTTTGGCAGAGTTACACCAAAGCAAAAGCTACAAATGGTGCAGGCTCTTAAAAAACATAACCATACAGTTGCAATGACAGGTGACGGTGTAAATGATGTGCTTGCTCTTAAAGAGGCAGATTGCTCGGTAGCAATGGCAAGCGGAAGTGAAGCTGCAAGGTGTGTTTCCCAGCTTGTATTGTTGGATTCCAATTTTGCCTCAATGCCAAAGGTTGTGGCAGAGGGCAGACGTTCTATAAACAACATTCAGCGTTCAGCATCTTTGTTTTTGGTTAAAACAGTTTTCTCAACTTTGTTATCGGTTATATTTGTGTTTTACGGTGAGCAGTATCCGTTTATGCCAATACAAATGACATTGATAAGTGCTTTCTGTATAGGCTTTCCATCGTTTGTACTTGCACTTGAGCCAAATGAAAACAGAATACAGGGCAACTTCCTGCTCAATATACTTAAACGAGCTATACCCGGCGGTGTAACGGTAGCACTTTCTGTTGTTTTTGTAACAATACTGGGCAATGTTTTTTCGTTACACGAGGACTTTATTTCAACTCTTGCTGTTGCGGTAACTGCTTTTGTAGGATTAATGGTGGTTTACAAAACAAGCTATCCGTTTAATCTAATCCGCACAATAATGTTTACAATTTCTACAGCAGGTATGGTGCTTGGAATAACCTTATCAAAGTATTTATTCTATAATATTATGGGCATTGACAATATTTTTGGTTTTATAGATATGAATTTTCAGTTTTTAATCTACTGTGCAGTCAGTATTGCAGTTGCAGTTGGTATTTTTACCTTTATGAATTTGCTTATGAATAAGGTTGAAATACCTGACAATGAAGAAATTACGTTTCCTAAAATTAGATTTAAAAAGAAAAAATAAAGCAAGGTGTTTTAAATGGAAAATGAGAAAATAACTCAGCTTCAAGGGATTATAGACAGCAGTAACAGAATTGTATTTTTTGGTGGTGCAGGTGTAAGCACCGAATCGGGCATACCTGATTTCAGAAGTGTTGACGGTCTTTATAATCAGACGTATAAATATCCGCCCGAAGAAATTTTAAGTCACACGTTTTTTATTAGAAAAACTGATGAGTTTTTTGATTTTTATCGTGATAAAATGCTTTGTTTTACAGCAAAGCCAAACAAAGCACATCTCTTTCTTGCACAGCTAGAGAAAGCCGGCAAGCTTAGTGCAGTAATCACACAAAATATAGACGGCTTGCACCAACAGGCGGGCAATAAAAAGGTTTACGAACTACACGGCAGTGTACACCGAAACTATTGTATGAAATGTGGTGAATTTTATAGTGGTGAATATATTGCAGAAACTACAGGTGTTCCAAAATGTGAAAAGTGTGGCAGTATTATAAAACCCGATGTTGTATTGTATGAAGAAGGTCTTGATGATAAAACCATAGAAGGTAGTATAAGAGCAATTTCAAACGCTGACTGTATGATTATTGCAGGAACAAGTCTTACTGTATATCCTGCCGCAGGATTGATACGCTATTTCAAAGGAAAAAATCTTATACTTATAAATAAAAGCAAAACAAATGTAGACAATACAGCTGATTTGGTAATAAATGCACCGGTAGGTGAGGTGCTGTCGAAAATTAAAATATAATTTCCTTAAAACAGAAACAACCGATAATGCAATTTATGCACTATCGGTTGTTTTTATTAAATGATAATATTGTTTTGTAAGTTATATTATTTTGTTTGATTATTATAACTCACGTTTTTTATAAATATTTGCAGATAAAGTCCACGAACCTATGAAAGTAACAATCACTATTATTGCAGTAATAAGAGTTTCACTAAAATACACTCCTGCTGTATATGGTGCTTGAGCTGTATCATTAAGGAAACAGGCAAGTATTGATATACCACCGATTAAAACCGCAATAACTACAGTGTACATTATTCTGCCTTTTTCAGTGCCATATTTAAAAATTATAGGTAATATAAGGGCAGGTGGAATCATTCCTAATACCAGAACACCCGTTATTGCTACAATATAGTCAGTAAATATGAAGTTACTTCTTATTAATTCTGAAATCGCCAGTACAACCGAAAGTAAAACCCATATTCCGCCTACAGAAAACAGTGTAAGTATATATTTTGACGAAACTGCCTGTGTGCGTGAGCAAGGCAGAGTGTCACTGTAAGAATTCCATCTGCTCTGTTCGTCATAAGCCAATACAGATACAGGAATATTACCTGACAAAATAACCGGCAAAAGAATCCAATATATTGTTGAATTATCAAAAATAGCTATTATCGAGAAGAAAACTATAAAAATGTATATTGCTTTGCAATATTTAAATGACATATACAAATCCTTCAATATTAATCCTTTCATCTCATTTCTCCTCCTTAACCATAAATATAAATAAATCTTCAATGCTTACAGAATTAAAGCTCATTCCTTTTGGTATTACAGTGCGTTTGACAATGGCACTTACGCCATATGGATTTTCCTTTTTACCAATAATTGCATTTGGATTGATTGTGCTTATTTCTTCTTTTGCACAAAGAACCATACCATATTGTTCCGTAAGCAAATCTTTTTCTTCACATAATATAAGCTTGCCCTTGTGCAAAAAAGCCACATAATCACATATCTTTTCCAAATCGCTTACAATATGAGAGGAAATTAAAATTGAATGATTTTCATCTCTGGTAAATTCATTGAAAATGTCCAGTATTTCATCACGCATAACAGGGTCTAAACCGTTGGTAGCCTCATCGAGAATAAGTAATTTTGCGTTATGAGAAAGTGCAACTGCTATACTAAGCTTCATTTTCATTCCCGAAGAATAGTCCTTAAAAAGCTTTTTATCGGGGATATCAAATTTTTTTATATAGCTCAGAAATGTATCTTCACTCCAGCTTCTAAAAATGTGCTTCATAATATTGTTAATTTCCTTTGCGTTTAAGCATTTAGGAAATCCGGGTTCATCAAGAACTACACCAATATCTTCTTTAATATTTTTAAGCTCTGTTTCTGTATTTTTGCCAAGAAGTGTAATAGTACCACTGTTTTTCTTAATCATATTAAGCATTAATTTTATAGTTGTGCTTTTACCCGCACCGTTTTCACCTATAAGTCCCATAATGCAACCCATAGGTAGTGTAAGGTTTAAGTTATCGAGTTTAAATCCGTCATACTCTTTTGTAAGATTTTTTATCTCAATAGCATTCATATATTAATCCTCCTCAAAAATCAAATTAAACATTTGTATAATATCGTTTTTACTCAGCTTGCTTATTTTAGCAAGCTGTGCAATCTCCTGTATATGTTCCTCGATACTTTTTAAATTTTCTTCTTTTATTAATTCTGAATTTTTATGTGCTACAAAACAACCTTTTCCAGCAATAGTATAAATAAATCCACTATGCTCAAGCTCATCATAGGCTCGTTTTGTGGTAATTACACTTATTCGTAAATCCTTTGCAAGATTGCGTATAGAGGGTAAGGGTTCATCCTCCTGCAATATCCCTGTTATTATATGAGTTTTGATTTGTGTGAAAATCTGCTCATATATAGGAGAACTACTTTTATTATCAATAAATATGTTCATTTTATCACCGCCTTTACTGTATATAAACAGTATATACAGTAATAACAGTTGTGTCAACAGTAAATTTAAAAAATTTAAAAATTTTTAAATTTTACTTTAATATGTTTGTAAATATAACAAAATTCTTGACAATAACAGAAACAGGGAGTAAAATCATAACAGTGTACAATTATTTATATGGTTGTGCTTATATGAATATTTATGGCGATGATGGGACAAACGGTGTCTAAGAGCATTACAGAGAGAACATCAGTGGTGAAAGATGTTTATGTTTCATTTACCGAAGCCACCCCGTAGCTATTACTGTGACGAACAGCAACGTACACCGGCGTTAACGGTTAAATCAAGTGGCACACATAAAGCTTATGTGTTTGTTTTGTGTGCAATTTGGGTGGTACCACAGGAGATATTCGCTCTTGTCCCAAGTTTTATGGGGCAAGGGCGTTTTTTAGAGTCAGGAATTTTTATGCTTAGAATTTGCTTTTGTAATTAACCCGACTTTATTTAAAATATGGGGTATCACATATAATTGGTATATTAAAAGTATAAAGGAGAATATTTATGCAGTGGACAGGATTAAATGAACTAAGAGAGAAATATCTTTCTTTCTTTGAAAGCAAGGCACATTTACGTTTGCCAAGCTTTTCACTTGTGCCAAAAGACGATAACAGCCTGCTGTTGATTAACTCAGGTATGGCACCTATGAAGAAATATTTTACAGGAGAGATTACACCACCTAAAAAGCGTGTTACAACCTGCCAGAAGTGTATTCGTACACCTGACATTGAGCGTGTTGGTATTACAGCACGTCACGGTACATTTTTTGAGATGTTGGGTAACTTCTCATTTGGTGATTATTTTAAGCATGAGGCTACAGCATGGGCTTGGGAGTTTTTCACAAAGGTTCTTGAAATTCCCGAAGAAAAGCTTTATGTTTCAGTTTACGAAAAAGATGACGAGGCTTATGAAATCTGGACAAAAGAAATTGGCGTAGACCCATCACATATGGTTCACCTTGGCAAAGAGGATAATTTCTGGGAACACGGTTCAGGTCCTTGTGGTCCTTGTTCAGAAATTTACTTTGACAGAGGCCCAGAAAAAGGTTGTGGAAGTCCTGACTGTAAGGTTGGTTGTGAATGTGACCGTTATGTAGAGGTATGGAATCTTGTATTTACTCAATTTGACAATGATGGTAACGGAAACTACACACCTCTTGACCACCCTAACATTGATACAGGTATGGGTTTGGAACGTCTTGCTTGTGTTATGCAGGGTGTTGACAATCTGTTCCTTGTTGATACTGTTAAGGGTATAATGGATAAGGTTATTGAAATTGTTGGTGTAAAATACGGAGAAAGCGAGAAGTCAGATGTTTCACTTCGTGTTATTACAGACCATATCCGTAGTACAACATTTATGATTAGTGACGGTGTAATGCCTTCTAACGAGGGTAAGGGCTATGTATTAAGAAGACTTCTCAGACGTGCATCAAGACACGGCAGATTGTTAGGCTATAAGGAGTCATTCCTTTACAAAGTAGCAGAGGAAGTTATAAATTGCAGTAAGGGTGCTTATCCTGAACTTGCTGACAAACACGACCTTATTATCGAGGTTATCAAAAAGGAAGAAGAGGCATTCAGCAAGACTATTGATTTAGGTATGACAATTCTTAATGAAATCATTAGCAAAGAGGACGTAAAAGAGCTTTCTGGCGAAAGTGCGTTCAAGTTGAATGACACATACGGTTTCCCTATAGATTTGACAAAAGAGATTCTTGCTGAAAGAGGCATTGGTGTAGATGAAAAGAGATACCACAAACTTCTTGCAGAGCAGAAGGAACGTGCAAGAAATGCTCGTAAAAATGCTGGTGCAGACGCTTGGTTAAGTGATAATGTAGATTTAACAGATATGCCAAAAACAAACTTTACAGGCTATACAACACTTACAGACAATGGTAAGGTGCTTACAATCATCAAAGAAGGTGAGCGTGTAGAAAATGCTACAGTAGGCGATAAGGTTGCTTTGGTTCTTGATACAACACCTTTCTATGCAGAAAGCGGTGGACAGGTTGGCGATGTTGGTGATATGAAAACCGACACCTGCACAATAGAGGTTCTTAACACCGTTAAAGACCAGACAGGCTGTTTTGTACATTATGTAGAGATTACAGAGGGTATGCTGTCTGTTGGCGAAACTGTAAAGTGTATTGTAGACGAAGAATTTCGCAACAATGTCAAGCGTAACCATTCAGGTGCCCATATTTTGCAGGCTGCTTTGCGTAAGGTTCTTGGAAATCACTGTGAGCAAGCTGGTCAGCTTGTAAACGAGAGCAGAATTAGATTTGACTTTACACATTTCTCAGCACTTACACCAAAGCAACTTGCAGATGTTGAAAGACTTTGCAATAACGAAATCCTAAAGGCTATGCCTGTAGAAACAAAAGAAATGCCTATAGAAGAAGCTAAAAAGATGGGTGCTATGGCACTGTTTGGTGAGAAGTATGGCGATATTGTTCGAGTTGTAAAAGCAGGCGATTTCTCAACAGAACTTTGCGGTGGTACACACGTTACAAATACAGGTCAAATCGGTACACTTAAAATTCTATCTGAGTCATCTGTTGCATCAGGTGTAAGAAGAATTGAGGCTGTAACAGGTATTAACACTGTTATTGAACATAATAAGCTGTTGTTTACTATTGCAGAAACAGCAGATATTCTGAAGATTAACAATCCTTACGAAATTGTAGAGGGTGCAAAACATATTTCAGCTTCTATAAAGGCTAAGGATAACGAAATTTCAGAGCTTAAAAATAAGCTTGCATCAAGTGAACTTGATGGTCTTTTGAATAATGCTGTACAGGTAGGTAATTTCAAGGTAATGACAACAAAATTAAACGGTGCAGACGCAGATGTATTGCGTTCAATCTGCTCAAGTGTTATTGACAAAGAGCCTACAGCTGTATTGGTTGCAGCAAGTGTTGCCAACAGCAAGGCTACTATTGCTTGTGCCTGCGGTAAAGACGCTCGTCAGAACGGTGCTGTTGCAGGCAAAATCGTAAAGTCTGTTGCACAGCTTGCAGGTGGTAATGGTGGCGGTAAGCCAGACATTGCAATGGCAGGTGCAAAAGACCTAAGTAAAATTGACAGTGCATTGTCACAGGTTGCAGACATTGTAGGTCAGCTTTAATTTGCTGAAAATAAACTTTAAGTAATATAATGGGTTGCAGTAAAAATAAATTACTGCAACCCATTTTTTTATCTAGCTACTGTTTCGTTGACGAATAGAAAAACTGTATTATAATAATTATAAAATATGGACTATTTTGTTGATTTTGTTTCGATATAAGTTAGTTATATCTTAACTATAGAAAGATAAATTTGAATTTTGGAGGGCTATATGAAATATGATTGTGGATTTGAGAAAGGAAATAAATGGTTTAGATACCGCACAGGAGGAATCTTAATTCATAATAATAAAATGCTTTTTGTTAAAAGTGCTATTGGTGATTATTATTATATGATTGGCGGTGGAGTGCATATAGGAGAAACCTCAGAAAGCTGTATTGAAAGAGAAGTCTTTGAAGAGTCCGGTATTAGAACGTGTGTAGAGTATCTTGCAGTTGTATGTGAAAACTTTTTCAAAGGTATTGGTGGAAAAATAGATGGACTTGATTGCCATACAATAGAATTTTATTATTATATGAAAATTATAGATGATTTAAATTTATGTAAGAATATGACAGATGAAGGAGAAGAATTGGTTTGGCTATCAATTGAAGAAATTGAAAATAGTAAAATTAAACCAACATTTATAAAAGAACATATAAATAAAATTATCAATGAAAGAAAAACTATTCATGTTATTGAAGAAAGAGACAGATAAATTTTAAATTTATTAAAATAATTTATATCATAATTTGGAGGATAATATGGACAATAATTTTAAATTTAAAGTTAATTTAGGTGGTATGATAGATATACTTTCTAACCATCTTTACAGTTCACCCGATGTTTTTGTGCGTGAACTTTTGCAGAACTGCACAGACGCTATAAGTGCAAGACTAACCAAGGATAAGGAATATTCAGCCGACAATGCTAAAATTGAAATTGAGGTTGACGAAGGTAAGCAGATTATTTTCCGTGATAATGGCACAGGCTTAACAGAGGATGAAATACACAGATTCCTTTCTGTAATCGGTCAGTCATCAAAATACGACATACAAAACAGTCGTTCAAATGGTGACTATATAGGACGATTTGGTATAGGCTTGCTGTCTTGCTTTATGGTAACAGATTCTATTTGTGTGCGTACCTGTTCTTATACTACACCTGATACTGTTCTGGAATGGAACGGTATGGCAGACGGTACATATACAATAAAATCTGTTGATGAAAAGATGAATGTTGGTACTGAAATGATTATTAAAAACAATAAGCTGGAAAAAGAAAGTGATGTTATTGATGATTATTTCACAGTTGAGGCTATTGCGAACCTTGTGTATTATTTTGGTTTGTTCCTTAAACACCCTGTTTATTTAATTAACGGAGAAAATAAAACAAAGCTTAATCTTGACTTTGATTTTGAAAAAGAAACAAGCAAAGAGGTATACTTAAACGCAGGTAAAGCACTTTTGGGTGATGAATTTCTTGATTGCTTTAGGTTGAAATCCAAAAGTGGTTTGTTTAATGGTATTGCATATGTTGTGCCTTATCCTGTTTCAGCAGGTGTTCACAATATGCACAGAATATATCTGAAAAATATGCTTTTAACAGAAAGCGGAGATAAATTGCTACCCGAATGGGCGTTTTTTATAAGATGTATTATCAATACCACTAATCTAAAGCCAACTTCGTCCCGTGAGGATTTTTATGAAGATGAAATGCTGAATATAGCAAGAAACGAAATTTCACAGTGTATAGCTGACTATTTGCAGGAGCTTGACGAAACTAACAAAGAAATGCTGTATAGTATTGTAAGAATACATAACCTTGCAGTAAAGTCTGTAATAGCTTCAACAGATGGTCTTGATGATGTTTTGTTGCCATACATTATTTTTGAAACTTCATTGGGTGAAATGACAGGTAAAGAAATTTCAGAATTTGGCGGAAATGCCTTTTATACCTGTGATGTAAATCAGTTTAAACAGCTTGCTCCTTTATATACACAGCGTTCATTGTTGCTTATTAATGCAGGATATGTTTATGAAGGTGCTATTATTTCAAAAATTGCCGAGAACAGTGTTACTACATTGATAGATAAGCTTACAGATACCGACATTGATTTTATGCTTTATGATTCTGAATTTGAAAATGATATAGATGTTGAGCGTTTGTGTGAATTTGCAGAAAAAGTGCTTAGAAAATATGAATGTCGTGTGGCTATAAAAGCTTTTGAACCTTTTGAAATTCCGTCACTCTATACATTGAATGAAAGAGCAATAGAGGCAAGACAGATAAAGCGTTCTATGGAAAGTGCAAATAATATTTTTTCAGAAATGCTGTCTGTATTTCAAGAAGAAGCAACAGCTAAAGCAACATCGTGTCTTTATCTTAACACAAACAATCTTATCATACGCAAAATGATGAAAATGGAAGATAAAGATAAGCTTCGTTGTTATATAGAAATAGTTTATGTTCAGTCATTATTGTCAGGACATTTTCCGTTGTTGCACGATGAAATGAAGGTACTTAACGAAAATCTTTGCAGAATTATGGAATTTTAATTTGAGGTGGAAAAATGTATTTATATGAATATGAAGATGAATTTTATGCAGGTTTGGAACATGGTGAAGCACGACTAAAAGGAATAAAACGTGCATTGGATAATGCACTGGAAAAGCAGGATATAAAAAATGCCTTATATCTTTACAACGAATATGTCAGCGAAAGTATATTTTACGATGATTGCTATTACGCAATAATTATATTTCCTGAATATCTTGCTTTGTTTGAAAAGTATCCTGAGTATCAGAATGAATGTAAGCATGATGTTATGTGGGCTTATAAGTGGGTAGTTTTTAATATGGACGAATATCATCAGATTCCTCTTTCTAATATAATAAATATTTACAAACAATATGAGGACTTCTGTACAAGATTTAATTACAATAAGCGTACATATTACCAGACACTCGAATCACTTCTTATAAGCACAGGAATAAGAAATAATTTTGGCTTTACTACTCCACAGGATTATCACATTAAGTCACTTAAATGCTCAAAAGATAGTCTTAGCGACTGTCAGGCTTGTGAACTTGATAGTGATTTGAGATATATATTATCTGTTGAAAATGATTACGAAAAAGCACTCAATAAAGCAACACCTCTTTTTACAGGAAGACTCAGATGTGCAGAAGTTCCGCATGTAACATATGTTAGATTTGCAGAATGGTGCTTTAAAAACGGAGATATTGTAAAGGCAAAAGACTATGCAGATAAAGGTTATCGTTTGCTTAACAGAGATTTGGGTAATGAAAATACTTTAAGTAGCTTTAAAGGTAATTGTATATTGGTTTTTGCATATTCTGATGTGGAAAAGGCTCTTAAAGCATTCAAAAAGACATTTGGAGTTTGCTACGATTCTAAAAACGGTTATGACCTTTTCAGCGTTTACCTTGGTTCATATCATCTTATGCTACAGCTTGAAAAAAGTGGTAAAAAGCATATAAGATTTAAATTCCCTGATAAATTAGACCCCATTTACAAAGAAACTTCTACATATGCTGTTACAGATTTGAAGGATTATTTTTATGAAAAGGCAAAACAACTAGCCGATAAATTTGACGAAAGAAACCAAAATTCAAAATATAACGATGAATTAAATGAAACATATAATTTTGAATATCCTACAAATTAAACAATACTAAAAATCTAAACAGGAATAAATAAAGAACGGAGGTAAGAAAATGCAGTTATACGAATATGCACAAGAATATTTTTCTTTTCTTGACCACGGTGAAGCACGTCTTAAAGGAATAAAGCGTGCAATAGATGTTGCATTAGAACAGCAGGATATAGCAAATGCCCTTTCGCTTTATTACCAGCTTATGCGAGAGAGTACAAGACATTACGATGCCTATCAGATAACAGTTATATTCCCGGAATATCTGGCTTTGTTTGAAAAATATCCGGAATATCACGCTATACATAAACACGATATTATGTGGGCTTATAAATGGATGATTGAGCATATGGCTGAATATTATCAAATTTCGCTTTCTCAAATTGCAAGTATTTTTACTCAGTATGAAGACTTCTGTACAAGATTCGATTATAGTAAGCGTTCATATTATCAAAAGCTTGAGGAGTTTATTGCTGAGTCAGGAATAGAAAATAATTTTGGCTTTACTGACAGAAAAGATTATCATAAAAAAATGCTGAAATGTAGTAGAGATGGCCTCAGCGATTGTCCTGCCTGCGAGCTTGACAGAGAAATTTCATATATTTTATTTGTTGAAAATGATTATGAAAAAGCACTGAAAAAAGCAGAAGTTATTTTTACAGGTAGATATAGTTGTTCAGAAATTCCACATATAACATATGTCAGTTTTGCAAAATGGTGTTTTGAAAATGGAGATATTCAAAGTGCAAATGATTATGCCGAAAAGGGCTATCGTGTAATTAACAGGGATTATGGCAATGTAAAGGCATTGAACGATTGTAAAGGAGCTTGTATTTTAGTTTTTGCCTATTCTAATGTAGAAAAGGCACTAAAGGTGTTCAAAAAGACTTTCACTGTATGTTATGATTCCAGAAATAGTCTGGAGCTTTTTGCTTTTTATCGTGCTTCTTATCATCTTATGCTACAGCTTGAGAGAATCGGTAAAAAACATATAAGATTTAAATTTCCCGATAAGCTTGACCCAATTTATAAAGAAACATCTACATATTCTGTTACAGATTTAAAAGATTATTTCTATGAAAAAGCAAAATTTCTTGCAGATAAATTCGATGAAAGAAATAAAAACTCAAAGTTTAATGATGAATTAAACAAAATATATGAATTTGAATGTCAAGAAGATTAACTTTGTTTAAAATATAAAAATCAATCTGCTTGCTTAACTGCAAATTAATTGGCAAGAATAATAATGTCCGAAAGTTTAAAATAAAGGAGATTTTATAATGGATTATTTGCAGATTGAAAAAGTAGCAGGCAGAGAAATTTTGGATTCCAGAGGAAATCCTACAGTAGAGGCAGAAGTAACACTGGCAGACGGTACTGTAGCCAGAGGAACAGCACCCAGCGGTGCGTCTACAGGTGAGTTTGAGGCACTTGAGCTAAGAGATAACGATAAAAACAGATACCTTGGTAAAGGTGTTACAAAAGCCGTAAAAAACATCAACACAACCATTAACAGTGCTGTGCAAGGCTTGAATTCATCTGATATTTACGCAGTTGATAAAGCTATGATGGACGCAGACGGTACAAAGGATAAATCAAAGCTTGGTGCAAACGCAATTTTAGCTGTTTCTATAGCAACAGCCAGAGCATCTGCTACAGCTATGGGTATTCCGCTGTATAAGTTTTTAGGTGGCCTTTCTGGCAATCGTCTTCCTGTTCCTATGATGAATATTCTAAACGGTGGTGCTCACGCAAGTAATACTGTAGATGTTCAGGAGTTTATGATTATGCCTGTTGGTGCTTCAAGCTTTAAAGAGGCTTTACGCTGGTGTGCAGAGGTATTTCACGCACTGTCAGCACTTCTTAAAGCAAAGGGTCTTGCAACTTCGGTTGGTGATGAGGGTGGCTTTGCACCAAACCTTGCAAACGATGAAGAAGCTATTGAATATATATTAGAGGCAATAAAAAAAGCAGGATATGAACCCAATAGGGATTTTATGATAGCTATGGACGCAGCCGCAAGCGAATGGAAAGGTGAAAATAAAGGTGAATATATTTTGCCAAAGGCAGGTACAAAATTTACTTCCGAAAGCCTGATAGAACACTGGAAACAGCTTGTAGAAAAATACCCTATTATATCTATTGAAGACGCACTTGACGAGGAGGATTGGGACGGCTGGCAAAAGCTTACCAAAGAACTCGGTAATAAAATTCAGCTTGTCGGAGATGACTTGTTTGTTACAAATACAGAAAGACTTAAAAAGGGTATAGAACAGCATTGTGGCAATTCAATTTTGATAAAGCTTAACCAGATTGGTTCAGTTTCTGAAACACTTGAGGCTATAAAACTTGCACACAAAGCAGGTTATACAGCTATTTCATCTCACCGTTCGGGCGAAACAGCGGACACAACTATTGCAGATTTGGCAGTTGCACTTAATACCTGTCAGATAAAAACAGGTGCTCCAAGCAGGTCAGAACGTGTTGCCAAATATAATCAGCTGTTGCGTATTGAAGAAGAACTCGGCAACAGTGGTATATATCCCGGAATGAATGCTTTTAATGTAAAAAAATCATAATATGTTTTTTGCAAGCCTTAAAATTACTGATTTTGTCAGATGGATTTTAAGGCTTTAGTTTTTTGTGCTTGTTTTTTTGCTGTGCAAAAGCACATATTTACTTATTTCCTTTTACTTTACTTAAATTTTATACACGACAATTTGCAGTGAAAATTTTATTGTTTTTTTCTATTTTTGTACTAAATGTGATATTCATTCTATTCGCTTGACAAACGAATTTATTAGGGGTAAAATCAAATCTACTAGGATTGATAATAATATAATTTGAGAGATAGAGAGAGGATGTAAGTCTTGAATACTCAGACATTTGAAAAGTATGAATCAGAGGTTCGTTCATATTGCAGACATTTCCCTACAGTCTTTACAAAGGCGAAGGGTGCAAAGCTTTTTGATGAACTTGGAAATGAATATATCGACTTTTTCTGTGGTGCAGGTGCAGTAAACTATGGTCATAACAATAACTACATCAAGCCAAAGCTTATTGAATATCTTGAAAGTGACGGAGTTATGCACGCTCTTGATATGTATACAACTCCAAAGCGTGAATTTATCGACTTTATGCAAGAAAAGGTTTTAAAACCAAGAGGACTTGATTTTAAAATTATGTTTCCTGGTCCTACAGGCACAAACGCTGTTGAGGCAGGTTTGAAGCTTGCAAGAAAAGTAACAGGCAGAAGCAATGTTTTTGCACTTATGGGATGCTTCCATGGTATGACATTGGGTGCATTAGCACTTACAACAGACACAGGTGCAAGAAAGGGTGCAGGTGTTAAGCTGGGCGATGTTACACATATTCCTGCTCCGTATATGTACCCTGAAATGGATACTATTGAATATATGCAGAGATTGTTGGATGATGACCATTCAGCTGTTGAAAAGCCTGCCGCTGTTGTAATAGAAACAGTTCAGGCTGAGGGCGGTATCTGGGTATTTGATGTTGAATATCTACAGCGTTTACGCAAATTCTGTGATGATAATGATATTTTGCTTATGATAGACGATATACAGGTTGGCTGTGCAAGAACAGGCACATACTTCTCATTTGAGAGAGCAGGCATTCAGCCTGATATTCTGGTTCTGTCAAAGTCAATAGGTGGTTATGGTCTGCCTCTTGCTCTTACAATGTTCAAGCCTGAAATTGACAAATGGACACCTGGTGAGCATAATGGTACATTCCGTGGTAATCAGCTTGCGTTTGTTGCTGCTAAAGCCGGTCTTGAATATATGCTTAATGAGCATGTTGAAGATAAGGCAAAGGCAAGCGGTGAAATTATAAAGGAATATGTAGAAAAGGAAATTCTTCCTTTAGATAACCGTTTGAAGCTGAGAGGTATTGGTATGATTTGGGGTATTGAATTTGACGGTATTCCTGTACAGGGATTAAGCGAAAGAGTTACAGAAATTGCATTTGACAAAAAGCTTATTGTTGAATGTGCAGGCAGAAAAAATTCTGTTGTTAAGCTTATGCCACCACTTGTAATTGAAAAGGAAGTTCTGCTTGAAGGTCTTGCAAAGCTAAAGAGTGCAGTGGAAGATTGTCTGGCTGAAATCAAATAAATTTAGCTGTTAAAAAAGGCAGAGGCAAACCTCTGCCTTAGTTTATGTAAAACTGAGTGTTTTAAAAATTAAGGAGATATTGTATGAATATAAAATATGTTGCTCGTGTTTTGAGTGGTGCAAAGTTCAAAAAGATGTTTGAAAAAATAGATATGATTCACGAAAAAACAGGTAAAAATAAAGTCGGCTTGTTTTTTGATATGATTGGCTGTACTCTGAAATATGGTGCTGGTTATAATGATTATATCATCTTTGAATTTTACAATATGAAAGCTAAAGAAAGAAAAACCTATCTTACTCGTATGAAAAACAAAAAGCTAGTTACTACTCTTAATGACCTTAGATATTCCCATATATTCGATGAAAAAAATCTCTTTGATGAGAAGTTTGCAGAGTTTATGGGCAGAGAAATTCTTGATGTTGCCAAGATAGACTATGACCGCTTTGAAAAATTTGTTGAAGGTAAGGAATATTTCTTTGCAAAGCCGTATATAGGTGAGAGTGGAAAAGGAATTGAGAAAATTAAAACAGCTGATTTTGCAACTACAGAAGAACTATGGAAATATGTAAAATTACCTGAAAAGAACTTTGGTGTAATTGAAGAAGTAATAGTACAGCACCCACAGGCTGCGAAGATTTATCCCAATTCTCTGAACTGCCTGCGTGTTGTTACACTGGTTAATGAGGGCAAGGCACATATTCTTTACGCTGTATTCAAAATGGGCAATAATGGTGGATTTGTTGACAACCTTGAAAATGGTGGTTTAGCTTGTCACTTTGACCTGGACAAAGGTGAAATTATTGGTCAAGGTCATACATCTGCCCTTGTTAATTATGATGCACACCCTGCCACAGGCATTAAATTTGTAGGATATAAACTTCCATATATGAAGGAAGTTAAGGATATGGTAAAGAAAGCTGCAATGGTTATTCCTGAGTTTAGATATGTGGGCTGGGATGTCTGCCTTACACCAAATGGCCCTGCTATAGTAGAAGGCAACGATTACCCTGCATACGATTTCACACAGTTACCTGACCCTGATAAGCCAAGAATAGGTTTAATCCCTAAAATTGAGGAATTTGGCATAAAGCTATAATAAAAATAATCAACATAAAAAACCGTCATACTTTAGTTAATGTTAGCCTTAGTATGACGGTTTTTCTTATTTAATGTAATTCAATCTGTTGATTCGATATGTGAATTAGTATTATGTTGTAAATGAAAAATCTCTATGTTATAATTAACAAAAGTTTAATATTTATATAAGGTTGGTGAGGTTTTAAATGACAGAAATAATTGCAACTCTTGTTGTTACAGCTGTGTTTTATATAGGCGGATATTTATTTCTTGGCAGAAAAACTCCTTTCAGTGACGATAAAAAAGCTTTTTTATCGAAGGTATGTTTTGTTGGAGGAATAAATATACTGGCTTATGTGTTTTTAGTGTTATATATAATGTTATTCACTACAGTAAAAAGTACACATATTTTTTGTTCGTTTGTTCTGGTTGCATTACTTGTGTTTGCAGGCTTTGTTGTTTGTCCGTTTTTACCAAAGGAAAAGACAAGGTATATTGTAAAGGGATGTGCAATAGTTTGTGCTATACCGCTGTTACTTGAGGTTTTTATATTCAATGCCAAAAGCTTTGACACGCAAAAAGTTGAATTTATTCCAACTTCAATAACCACAGAAACATCTGATACAGTTATTATCAATGGTAGTAATGTTTCCGTTTATGCTGATGGCAATATTATAATAAATGTTGAGCAGAGTGGTTTGGGTGCTGTTGAAATGGATTTGTCGAGCAGTGACAGTAATTTTGTATGTACTGCGTCTATGACAGATGGCAATTATGAAACAAAATACATAACAGTAGAAGAAAAAAGCTTTTCTGTAAATACAAATTATGCAAGCTTCTCTATTGAACCATATGAAACATTAAAATCATTCAAGCTTGAATTTTCTGATGTTGATGGTATTGTAGATATAAGCAATATAAAGTTTTCGTCAGCGTTGCCGTTTGAATTTTCAAACACAAGATTTTTTATGCTTTCAATTATTCTAACAGGTATATATCTTGTTTATAGTATGGGGCTATATAAAATTACTTACAGAGAAAATTCATTTAACCAAAGTATGGTTATTACCGCTGTAATAATGATGTGTGCAATATCTGCGTTTTTATTTTTAACACCAGACGGTTTGTTTATAGATTACTCAACAGCAAATATTGACACAGCAGACCCATATGTACAGATGTTTGACGCAGTTCAGAAAGGTCAGCTTAATATTGATGTTTCTGTTTCAGAAGAATTTAAGGCTTTGGAAAATCCTTATGACTGGCAACAGAGAATTGACAGTGGTTTAAGCTATGCTTGGGACAGAGCCTATTATGAGGGCAACTATTATTCATATTTCGGCATTGTTCCTGTTTTTGTTCTTTATTATCCTTGTTACTTTTTAACAGGAATGTTGCCGTCACTTAATTTGAATATTTTTGTATTTTCAATATGTTCAATCGTGTTTATGATGACAACAATTCTGACTTTTGTAAAATTATTTATCAAAAAGCCAAACTTTTTACTTCTGCTTATAGGAATGATTTCAGCAGTTTCTTTCAGTGGAATATACTATGCTTTGGATTTTTCTGATATTTATTTTCCTGCAAAAGCTTCAGGTATATGCTTTATGCTATTGTGTGTATGGCTTGGCTTGCTTGCATACAAAAAGCTTAAAGAAAAATCAAAATGGGTACTTCTGTTGTTTGCAGGCAGTGGTTTAAGTTTTGTGTTGTGTGTTGGTTGCCGTCCAAGTGTTGCGGTATCAGCTTTAATACTTGCACCTGTATTTATAGCAGTTCTTGCAAACAAGGATTACAAACTGAACGAAAAGATAAAATATGTAACATCTTTTATGTTGCCTATAATAGTTGGCGGTGTGGGACTGCTCTGGTACAACAATGCACGTTTTGGTTCACCGTTTGATTTTGGAACATCATACCAGCTTACAGTAAGTAATGTTGGTGCAAATAAGCTTAATTTAAACCAACTGCCAAATGCAATTTTGCACTACTTCCTGCAACCGTTTGCATTTACATCTGAATTTCCGTTCTTTGAGGCTCAGACAATATCACTTGATAGCTACGGACGTTATATTTATTGCGATAGCTTCTTTGGTGTAATAAACTTTCCTGCTGTATTTTTGGGAATAATAGTTGCAATATGTGTTGTGGTTCACGACAGAAAAAAGAGTTACAGACTTACAGAGGATAATAACATTAAATACTTTTCATACCTTGCTATGTTGATTATTGCTGTTTTTACAGCGTGGTCAGATTTCTGCCTTGCGGGTGTGGCTTTTGGTTATATGTTAGATATTTTGCCTATTTTGTCAATATTGGCTGTTTTGGTATATTTGGATATTCAAGGAAGATTAAATAATATACCACAAATCCAGAATAAAGTAACTGCAATTTTTGCTTGCATAATGGCGTTTACAGTTGTTATTATGTCATTGCATTTGCTTACATACAGCGACAGGAATTTACTTGTTAATTTTCCGAATATAAAAGAAACAATAGAAAATATTTTTGTTTTTTGGAGATAATCTGAAAATAAATAGCGGACTGTGTTTTGTTTTTTATTCTACAGTCCGCTATTTTAATTGATGTAAATTATAAGATTAATATTAACTTTATTTTGCTGTGTTTATAATAAAAAATAATTTTCCTGACATATTTGTACGAAAAATTTACAAGTTGTTAATTATAACTCTTTGCAAATATAGTAGAATATATGATAATAATAAACAGAGGAGCAGTGTATGTTTGGATATTTACAACCATATAAACCGTATTTACTTGTAAAAGATTTTGAACTGTATAAAAGTGTTTATTGTGGTTTGTGTAAAAAACTTGGCAATGAATATGGTTGGCTTGCTCGTATGACCTTAAGCTACGATTGCACCTGCTATGCGTTGCTGGCTATGGGTTTAAACGGTATATGTCCTAAAGCAGAAAAAAAGCATTGTACCTGTAATCCTCTAAAAAAATGCCTATATTGTACAAGTGGAGATAAAGAACTCAGCCTTGCAGCAGCTGTTACGGTAATTACTGTTTACTATAAGCTTGTTGATGATATAGAGGATAGTTCATTCTTTAAAGGTCTTGTATCAAGATTTTTAAAGTTGTTTGCATCTTCGTGGCGAAAAAAGTCGTTAAAAAAATATCCTGAGATTGACAAAATCATATCAGAGCTTAACATTAACCAAAGCAGAGCTGAAAGGTTAGAAAATCCTACAATAGACGAAAGTGCAGAACCAACTGCAATAATGATGAAAAAACTTATGCTGTTACTTGCAAAAACAGAAACAGAAAAGCAGGTTTATGGCGAGTTTGGTTACTTTTTGGGTAAATGGGTTTATCTTATGGACGCTGCCGATGATTACGAAAAAGATATAAAAAAGAGAAATTTTAATCCCTTTGTTTATTCTTTAAAAGACCAAAATCTTTCAGAAAAAGAAAGATATATATATATAAATAATGTACTTAATACTACAGCTGAACGTATTGGTTTGGCATATAATCTTATGAGTGTGAAAACTTTTAAACCAATATCAGATAACCTTGTTAATATGGGGCTAGGACAAATGCAGAAAAAGATAATTTTTGATAAATATACAGATAAGGAAAATAAAGGCAAAAGAGAGGAAAAGCTTTATGAATGATCCATATAGTGTGTTAGGCATATCGCCAAATGCTACAGATGAGGAAATATCTAAAGCATATAAAAATTTAGCTAAAAAATATCATCCTGATAATTACGCAAACAGTCCTCTTATTGATGTTGCAACCGAAAAGATGCAGGAAATCAACGAGGCTTATGACCAAATACGCAAAAGCCGACAGGGTGTAGGTAATGGCAACAATAATAACTATGGTGGTTATAACAGTTATTATAAAAACAGTGGTGGTTCAGCAAACAACAGTGGCAGTACCAAATATCGTGATGTGCGTTTGCTTATAAAAGGCGGAAGAATAGCTGATGCTGACCAGATTTTAATGGGCGTACCTGTAACAAACAGAGATGCAGAATGGTTTTTCCTCAAAGGAACTATACTATACAGAAAGGGTTGGACAGAACAAGCTTACAAACATTTTCAGACAGCTTGTAATATGGACCCCAACAATGTTGAATACCGTTCTGCACTTAATCAGATGTATTCAGGCCGTAAAGGGAATAATTACGGTTACAATTATGGTAGCAAAAGTGTGTATGATAAAAACACTTGCTGTACAAATAGTTGTTACAATATTTCTGATGAAGGTGACCTCTGTGCAACATTGTGCTGTCTGGATGTTTGCTGTGAGTGTATGGGTGGCGACTGTATAAACTGTATTTAAGGATGAAAATGAATGAAAAAAACAACATTTAATGTAGCTCTGTGCGGTATAATATCTGCATTATCGGTTACTGCTATGATGTTTACCGCAATTATACCTGTTGCAACATACGCCTTGCCTGCACTTGCAGGTATGATAGCTGTTGTACTTGTTATAGAGGTTAACCGCAAATGGGCAATGGCGTCTTATTTTGTGGTAAGTGTTATTTCATTGCTTATTGTGTCGGATAAAGAGGCAGTTGCATTTTATATTCTGTTTTTTGGTTATTATCCTGTTTTGAAACAAGTGATAGAAAGCAAAACGGATAATCATACATTACAAAAGATATTAAAAACTCTTGCATTTACAGTTTCAGCGGTAATATTTTATTATGTAACAATTTTTGTTCTAGGTGTTCCAAACGAAGAATATGAAATTTTTGGTATTAACTTACCTGCTTTATTTTTAATTGCAGGAATTTTTATTTTTTTGCTTTACGATTTTTCTCTTACAGGAATAATAACAAAATATGTAACCGGATACAGAGATAAAATATTCAAGCGTTTTAAATAATTTTTATACTGAAATAGTAAAAAGCAGTAGCATTTTGTTTTGCTACTGCTTTTTGTTATTAGTCAACTATTCCAAATACTTCTGATAACATTACTGTTTTCAACGCCCAGTTAGAATGGGTTTTATATTCGTTCATTCTTTCTTTTAATACACTGCCTGAAACAAAGAAAGATGATGATTCGTCCCAGTTCAGGATTGATTTTGCATCGTCCAAATCTTTTTTTGAAACCTTGTATGCAGAATTAACAAGCTCAATTTGATTAGGGTGAATAACAGTTTTACCCACAAAGCCACATAAACGGTCTTCCTGTAATTCGTTCAATAAGCCTGTGTCCCAGTTTTCTCCGCTATAGTATTCCCATACAGGGCCTGAAACAACATAATCCATACCATATACAGTGATAATATCTGAAAATATATTGCTGATAGGTCTTATATTATGTATAGACTGGTTGCTGTTTCGTCTGAATCCGAACATATGGCATAGGTCGTTACCGCCAACTCGTATATTAAGCACAAGATTTTCTACAGTATCAAGCTTGTCTTTTAAAGTATACAAGATTTTATGCCTGTTTTGAAGATTAATAATTGTAGGACTTTCAAAGATGGGAAGCATATAAAACTCTTTATTGCTATTATTTATAGAAACAATAGTTTCTATATACTCATCTGCATTATCCAAAGAGAATTTTGGGATAATAAAGCCTTTTATTATTTCTGAGGCAGAGCCAAACTTTTTCAGCAACGCTGTAATTTGTTCTGAATTTCTTACTCTTATAAATATTTTAGGTAAGAAGAAATTCTTTTTTTGTTTTTCGTTATAAATTGTCTGAATAGAGTGAACCAATATATTTTCAGCCTCTGTTACACAATTATCTCCTATAGTATCCTCAAGACAAAGAGCCAGTGAGAATTTTTTTCCGAATTTTTCATTAATAATCGAGTTTACAATACCTTCATTATTTGCAGGACAATATAGGAGAGCACCAACACTATAATATAGCATTGAATTTTTCATTAGATTAACTCCTTTAAATGTAATAAGCTGAGTATGTGCCGGATAAAAGGTTATAATCGGCTATAAAACTCAGCAGAAATTAATATAACATATTCTTTGTAAAAATGGTAGATATTTTTTGATATTTGTGATAAAATTAATAAAGATTGTACATTATAACAGGTTTTTCGTTGATAATTGTTATAAATTAATGCATAAATGTTAAATTTTGGTAGGTATAAAATCTGAAAAATATACAGAGGTGTTTAGTGTGAACGAACAAATCTTAAAAACCGTAATTAACCAAGCTGATGTTTTATCTGTAAACGATTTTATAAATTATAATAGTAATATAATCAATAATTATAAAGCTGTATGTTTTGTAAGAGTATTGGGTGTAAATAATACAATTTTGTCAGATATACAAAATATGGATAACTGCTTGGGAGAAATGACATATAATGGCAGAGGAGTATATATAAGAATAAGTGAATTGCCAAAAGCGTTATCATTTAGCGAAACTAATTATTATTCTGAATGTTATGAGGAATGGATTAATAGCAACAAGACGATTGTTACTGTTAATTCTACATTACATAATCAGGCTATGCAAAGGATATTAAGTATTGGCTGTAATGAAGCTGTAGCTGTTTTTGAAAAAATAGGTTCATCAGCAAATAGTTCAATTATTAAAAACTTTGTTGTTAAGCTTATGTTCTGGTTTGATTGCTTATTTAATGGTGCTATTAACAGTACAGACCAAAACAGCACTGTGAAAATTGTAGCTGAAAATATTTCTAAAAAGCACGAATATTTATTTTTTTATATGCTTGTAAAAATGGGCTTTAATATTCTTCTTATACAAAGTAAATGTGATATTTCCGGCGAACTTGAAAATCTGAATTTATCTAAGAAATTTACCTTGGGTAACTTTAATGATGTTTTAATTCCAAAGTATATACCACAAAAAAGATGTGCGGATTTTTCTGCTAGTCCAGCTATTCCTGTAGTTAGTTGCAACAATCAGGCTTCGCAGAATTTTGCATCAACATCACCAACTACATCAGATGGAAAAATAGTAGTAAAAATACCGGAACGTAATCGCAGTAAATCTTCTAACCCGAATACAAACATAAATAATACTGTTGTAAACAGTGCAGTGCCAACATCAGTACCACCAATGCAAAATATGCAGACATCAAATGGGAAAATAGTTATGAAAATACCGGAACGCAATCGCAATAACAGAAGTAGTAACAGCTTTAATATGCCATACACTTCACAGCCGGTGCATAATTCAACCAATATTCAGTCAAGCATAACACAGGAAAAGAACTATGAGGAATTAGCAAGCTTGGCAAAGTCTGTAGTTATGATAGGTATTCACGATAAAAAAGGTGAAATGATTGCTTCGGGTTCGGGTATTATGATTAGCAGAAAAGGTTATATACTTACAAATAATCACGTTGCAAGAAGTGGTTGTTTATATTCGGTGAGAATAGAAGATGATGAAGAAATTTATACTTCATACGAACTTATAAAATATAATCAGTTATTAGACCTTGCTGTACTTAGGATAAATAGAGAGCTTAACCCTATACCTGTATACAAAGGAAACAAGGACTTGGTAAGAGGGCAAAAAGTTGTTGCAATAGGCAGTCCGCTTGGACTTTTTAATTCAGTTTCAGACGGTATTATCTCAGGATTCAGAAATATAAGAGATATTGAAATGATTCAGTTTACTGCACCTATTTCAAGCGGAAGCTCAGGTGGTGCTGTACTGAATATGTACGGTGAAGTAATAGGAATAAGTACCGCAGGTATTGACGAAGGACAAAATATCAATCTTGCTGTAGGTTATAAATATATCAATCCATTTATTCAAGGATTTATCTAATTTTCAATATTTTACAAAATTGTTAACTATTTCCACAATCAACCAAAATATCTTGAATAAATTTAAAAATATGATATAATGCTAAACAAGGTGGAATATATTAGATGTTACAGAATGAAAAATATTCTTTTAAATTAAAAGTGTCGTTTAATTCGCCCGTTATACTGGGTTTTACCGCAATATGTTTAATTGCACTTGTTCTGAACACTATAACAGCAGGTATAGCAAACAAGCTGATATTCAGCGTTTATCGTTCATCGCTTGCTGACCCGTTGACTTATATCAGATTTATAGGTCATATTTTTGGTCATGCTAATTGGAGTCATTTTATAAACAATATAATGCTTATTCTTGTAGTAGGACCACTTTTGGAGGAAAAGTATGGGTCGTTGGATATAGGTGTGGTTATATTTTCCACTGCACTGATAACAGGTATAGTCAATTACATATTTTTTCCTGATGTAATGTTACTTGGAGCAAGTGGTGTGGTATTTGCACTTATATTGCTTTCCTCGTTTACAAGTATAAAGGAAGGGACTATACCGTTGACATTTATTCTTGTGGCAATAATTTATATAGGTCAGCAAATTTACCAAGGTTTGTTTGTGCAGGACAATGTGGCTAATCTTACACATATAATCGGTGGTATTATAGGTGCTGTGCTTGGTTATATGATGAACAGGAATAAAATCAGCAAACATTCGGGGTAGGGTGAAAATTTATGTTTCAACGGAGAAAAATTCAAAGTTTAGATGATTTCTTTATTGAAATGAATAAAAGACATGAAAATGGCATTTATTTTTATAGAATTAACGGTTACAACGAACAAATTGCTTTATTTATAGAAAAATATTATATGTCTGCCAAAAGTTCAGGCATAATAATAGAAGGAAAAATCCCTAATCCCGACAATAACAGTTTGGCTTACTATAACGAAATTATGGGTATGAATTTTCAGATGAGTATGGATTTTATATTGCAGAGTTTGAAAAAATGGCTACCCAGAATGAATGATTTTCAAAGAAATAATGTTGCATCATCAATTTATAATAATCTTGATATAATGCGTAAAAACGGAAAAAATGAAAATATGCTGAAAAATGCGTATATAAAATTGATGTGTGGTTTGTATTATAAATTTGAGCGTATTGTAAATCAGCTTGGAATGAACACAGTTCCCAAAATCCTGTATCAGGGTGCAATAAGCAGTTATGAATTAATGCTTATTTCTGTTCTTGCCAATGCAGGCAGTGACATTGTTTTATTGCAATATAACGGTGATAGCAGTTATCTTAGATTAGACCCTGACTCACAGCTGTCTTACAATCTGCAAATACCAAATATGACAAGCTTTCCTGAAAACTTTAATCTTAAATTGGTTAGCTCACAGATAGAAAGTAAAATAAACACAGAAAGACTATATGGCAAAAAGCCTGATGTTTTTAATTGCACCAATTCGTGGATTACAGGCAATGGTTTGGCTGATATTCTTGTACCACCTGCAAACCGTGGTGACGATACAAGATTTTTTTATAACTGTTTTATAAAAGTTAATGGTGTAGAAGATAAAGTTACTTATTTGAGTGATTTATATAAATTTTATACCGATGTAAAAGCTACTAACAGAAAATTACTTATTATAGATAAAGAAATTCCAAAACCCACAACAGATGAAATAAGTAAAATCAATAGAAGTAACTACAACCGTCAGGATATAATGCTGATGGATTTGAGTAAAAATCTTAACAACATTTCAAATGTTTTATTACAAAGATTGATAACTAAAGCGTTTATAGATACAATTTTAGAGGTTTCAAAAGCAGAGGGAATGACTCTTAGCAAGCTTACAAATAAAGCCGTATATCTGTTGTGTTGGATAAAAAGATATTATCAGCATTTGTTTACAAATTGGCAAATGCCTAATATAGCCTGCTTTATTTATATGGGTGGGTGCAAAAATAACAATGAGGCAATGTTTCTTGCTTTTTTGTCAAAACTGCCTGTTGATGTTCTTATACTTGTGCCGGATTTAAATTTAAAATGCTGTCTTTCTGATAAAAGTCTTTATATAATTAACAATACAGCTTCTATGGAAGTTGATAAATTTCCTACAGATAATGTAGGTATTCATATGGGAACAGCTGCATATCATGCTGAACGTGAGCTTGATACAATAATGTATCAAGATTCGGGAATGTACCGCAACAGACAGTATGCAAAAGGTATGGCTCTTACATTACAGACTATGTATGAAGAAATTGCTATTTTATGGGGTCAGGAGTTGAAATACAGGCCAAATTTCAGTGTTTCAGAAAATATGGTAAATATGCCTGTTATCTTTGCAAAGGTTTCGGGTGTAAAAGATGGTGAATTGCAGAAATATTGGGCAAGTATAAAAAACTTGATGGTCAACGACACATATGTTATCAGCAATGTTCCGTTTATAAAATCTGATATAGCAAACCCTATAAAATCTGTTTCGGCAGAACTGTTAAAGAACGGTAAGCTTCAAATACAGAAAATAAAAAATAATAAATATTATCAATATAGCTTTTTAAGAGAAGAAGTTCAGGATTATATTTTAGAAAAGCTACAAATATTGATAAATTTACAGTTGATAAAGGGTACATTTGAAAATGGTATGGAATATCTGATTTTGTCAACAATTCTTAATATGCCAAAAGATATAGTAAGAATGATTCAAAATTTTGACTTCACCAAGAAAAATCCAAAGCTTATATATATCTATCTTGATGAATCGCCCGTAACGGTGGAAGATGCTATTTTAACAGCATATCTAAATTTAGTCGGCTTTGATATAGTATTTTTTGTACCAACAGGATATCAGTGTGTTGAAAAGTATTTTAATAAGCCTATATTGGAGGAACACCAATATGGTGGTTATATGTACGATTTGACAATTCCTAATTTCAAAAAAATTTCTACAGAAACCCGTCAACCATGGCATAGAAAGCTTTTTAGGAGAGGTAATTAAAAATGGGATTAGATTTTAGTAAAGCGTCACAGCCAAGTCAACCTGCACAGAATACCGATATTCAGGTAGTTAAGTATGATATAGTTGCAGACAGGCAACAAATGACTGCACAACTTGTTAACTCAGAAGAAGTAGATGCTCTTGTAAGCACTATTGCAGTTAATGACCCTGAAACTATTGTTTCTTTTGGCTCTGAGGTAGCAGGCGAAATTTCAAAGGCTTCTGATGTAGTTCTCAATAGTATGAATCTTTCTCAGCTTGATGAGTCAAGCGAAATGCTGAATACACTTGCTAAAATTATGGACAGATTTGATATTGATGAAATAAAAGATAAGCCTGGATTGTTTAGCAAGTGGTTCAATAATTTTAAAAAACAGCTTGAAAAAATACTTAATAAATACCATACAATGGGAGAAGAAATAGATAAAATATATGTACAGCTAAAACAGTACGAAACCGAGATTAAACAGTCTAACCGCACACTTAACCAGATGTTTGAAGCCAATGTAGAATATTATCACGAACTGGTTAAGTATATTCTTGCAGGTGAACAGGGTTGTAAAGAGATTGAAGAATATATTGCAGTAAGACAAAAAGATATGGAGACATCTGGTGATATGTCTATTCAGTTTGAAATACAAAGTTTACAACAAGCTTTGTCAATGCTTGAGCAAAGAACACAGGATTTAAGAATGGCAGAAAATGTTGCTATGCAGTCTATCCCTATGATTAAAACAATAGAATTTAGCAATATGAATCTTATAAGAAAAATCAATTCTGCATTTATTATTACACTGCCTATCTTCAAACAGGCTCTTGCACAAGCTATTATGCTGAAAAGACAGAAAATTCAGGCAGAGGCTATGTCTGCACTTGATGAAAAAACAAATGAAATGCTTATTAAAAATGCAAGAAATACAGCAGAACAATCCAAAATGACAGCCGCTATGGCTGCGGGTAGTTCAATAAAAATTGAAACATTGGAAACAACTTGGAGAACTATTGTTAACGGTATTGATGAAACAAAGCTTATTCAGGAAAACGCAAAGAAACAGCGTATTGAGGACCAGGCAAGACTTCAGAATATCAAATCAGAGTTCAACAAGATGTATAATATGCCACAGGCAAACAATTTATAATGGAGGTAAACTTATTATGCCAATTAATTTAGCTAAAGGACAAAAGGTAGATTTAACAAAGGGTAATCCAGGATTGAAAAGCATTATGGTAGGCTTAGGCTGGGACGTTAATGCTTTTGATTCAGGTGCAGATTTTGACCTTGACGCTGCCGCTTTTATGATAGGCGAAAACGGAAAATGCCCAACAGAAAAAGAATTTGTTTTTTATGGCAACCTTGAACACGCAAGCGGTTCTGTAAAGCATATGGGTGATAACTTAACAGGTGAAGGCGAAGGCGATGACGAGCAGATTCAGATTGACCTTACAGCCATTCCTGCAAATGTTGCTAAAATTGCTTTTACAGTAACAATTTATGATGCTGATGTAAGACATCAGAATTTTGGACAGGTTTCAAATGCTTTTATCAGAATAGTTAACGAGGCTAATGGTCAGGAATTAATCAGATATGACCTTAGTGAGGACTTCTCAATAGAAACTGCTGTTGTTGTAGGTGAGCTTTACAGACATAACGGCGAGTGGAAATTCAATGCTATAGGCAGTGGTTTCCAGGGTGGTTTGGCAGCACTTTGCGGTCATTACGGAATACAGGTTGCTTAATTTAAGGAGGAAAATAAAATGCCAATAAGCTTATCAAAAGGCCAGAAAGTAAGTTTGACAAAAGGAAATCCAGGTCTTAAAAAGGTTGTTGTAGGTCTTGGCTGGGACGTTAATGCTTTTGATACAGGCGGAAGCTTTGACCTTGATGCTGCAGCTTTTTTGCTGACAGACAGTGGTAAGGTTTCAAAGCCTGAGGATTTTGTATTCTACGGTAATCTTACACATCCATCAGGCAGTGTACAGCATATGGGTGATAACCTTACAGGTGAGGGCGATGGTGATGACGAGCAGATTAAAGTTGACCTTTCTACAATTCCTGCTGAAATCACAAAAATTACTTTTACAGTAACAATTTATGATGCAGAGCAAAGACGTCAGAACTTTGGACAGGTTAATAACGCTTTCATAAGAATTTACAACGAAGAAACAGGCGAGGAAATTTTGAGATATGACCTTGGTGAGGACTTCTCAATTGAAACAGCCGCAGTATTCGGTGAGTTGTACAAGAATAATGGTGAGTGGAAGTTCAATGCTATTGGCAGTGGCTACAGCGGTGGTCTTGCTGCATTATGCGGAAGCTTTGGCGTAGATGTAGAGTAATCAGTGTTTATATTTTGGTATATACCAAAAATAACCTGACAGGAGGTAATTTTTTTAATGGCAATTAGCTTGCAAAAGGGACAGAAAGTTAGTCTTACAAAAGGTAATGACGGTCTTTCAAATGTTATTGTAGGTCTTGGTTGGGATGAGGCTCAGGGCAAAAGAGGTGGATTTTTTGCTCCAAAAATACAAGCTATAGACTGTGACGCATCAGCTTTAATGTTGAAAAACGGAAGATTGTCTGATAAATCAGATATAGTTTATTTTGGTAATCTTCGTCACAGAACAGGAACAGTTCAGCATATGGGCGATAACCTTACAGGTGCAGGTGACGGTGATGATGAGCAGATTATGATTGACCTTGCTCGTGTTCCTGCTGAATACGACAGAATTATAATTGTTGTAAACATATATCAGGCACTCAAAAGAAACCAGCATTTTGGTATGATTCAGAATGCTTTTATAAGAGTCGTTGATGGCAGAAATGGTATGGAGTTGTGCAGATACAATCTTACAGATAATTATGCTAATATGACTGCACTTATATTTGGTGAAATTTACAGATATAACGGTGAGTGGAAGTTCAATGCTTTAGGACAAGCAACTACAGATGATGGACTAGGTTCACTTGCAAACAGATTTATTTAATTTATAATTTAGTATTTCGCAAAAATGGAGGAGAAATCGGCTTTGTTAGGTTTCTTCTTCTTTTGCTGAAATCACAAGAGGAGAAAATTTATGAAATTTAACGGACTTACAGATAAAGAGGTTGAACAGTCCAGAGAAAAATATGGTTCCAATGTCATACCCGATTCCGAACCTACCACGTTCTGGCAGGAATTTTTAGAAACCTTTAAAGACCCTATGATTAAAGTGTTGCTTGTAATAGCTGCAATTATGATTGTTATGTGCTGTTTCGGCAAGGCAGAAATTTATGAGCCTTTGGGAACAATAGTTGCGATTTTAGTTGTTGCCGTTGTTTCTGCTAAAACAGGTGTAGCAAGTGACACAAAGTACAGAGAATTAAAAGACAGCACAGAAAAAGACAAGTGCAAGGTTTACCGCAACGGCGTTGTTACTGTTATTGATATGGACGATGTTGTTGTAGGTGATAAGGTTCTTCTTCAGTCAGGCGATAAAATTCCAGCAGATGGTATTCTGATTGATGGTAAGCTTAAGGTTGATAACTCTGCTCTTAACGGTGAGGCAGAGGAATGTAAGAAAATAGCAACTGATGAAAGCTTTCAGTTAGCAGATGATATTACAGGTGACACATTTGTTGATAAACATTCTCTTTTCAGAGGTGCAGTTGTATTTGACGGCGAAGGTGTTCTTGATGTAAGAAAAGTCGGTCTTAAAACTATGATGGGCAAAATGGCAGAGGAAATGCAGGAGGATGAGCCTGAATCTCCTCTACAGGTTAAGCTTGGAAAGCTTGCTAAACAGATTTCTACATTCGGTTACATTGGTGCTATTGTTATCTCTTTGCTTTACATTATCCACGGCATAGTTGTAGCAGGTGGTTTCAATGGGTATTTGGCATCGGGTGCAGATGCTATTATTCAAAATGTTATTGATGCGGTTTCTCTTGCAGTAGTTATTATTGTATGTGCAGTTCCTGAGGGACTTCCACTTATGATTTCTCTTGTTCTTATGCAGAACACAAGCAAAATGCTTGACCATAATGTTCTTGTAAGAAAAGCAGAGGGTATTGAAACAGCAGGTTCTTTGAATATCCTTTTCAGTGATAAAACAGGTACTATTACAAAAGGTAAGCTTGAGGTAGTAGACTTCTTTACAGCAGACGGCAACTCTATTGAGCTTTCTCAGCTAAGTAAGCACAGTAAGGTAAAAGGTCTTTTGGATATTACAATCGGTAAAAATACTCAGTCAATGTTCGATGACCACCATAAGGTTATAGGTGGTAACGCTACAGACCAGGCTTTGATGAAGTTTATTGGTGAAGAAACATTTAACACAATTGCTCAGACTAAAGAGTATGTAATTACAGAGAGTCAGGGCTTTAACTCAACTAATAAGTTTAGTCAGGCAAGAATTGATAATCTAGGCAAAACCTTCTATAAGGGTGCTCCGGAAAGATTGCTTGCTTCTGCTACAAAATATCTGGATAAAGACGGCAATGTTCAGAAGCTTGATAAAAAGGTGCTTGATAAGAAGATTGACGAACTTGCAGAAAAAGCAATGCGTGTATTGGCTTTTGGCTACTCTGAGAAATCTATGGTTGAAAACAAGATTAATGATGATATAGTCATTATCGGTCTTGTAGGTATTCGTGATGAGGTAAGACCTGAGGCTAAAGAGGCTATTCAGGAGGTTAAGGATGCCGGTATTCAGGTTGTAATGATTACAGGTGACCGTCTTGAAACAGCAGTTGCTATTGCTAAGGACGCAGGCTTGCTTACAGATAAAAATGACATTGCACTTTCTTCCGCTCAGCTTAACGAAATGAGCGATGATGATGTTAAGAAGATTATTCCTAAAATCAGAGTTATCGCAAGAGCATTGCCTACAGATAAGTCAAGAATGGTACGCTTGTGTCAGGAAATGAATCTTGTTGTAGGTATGACAGGTGACGGTGTTAACGACTCTCCGGCTCTTAAGAGAGCAGACGTTGGCTTTGCAATGGGTAGTGGTACAGAGGCTGCCAAAGAAGCAGGTAAAATTGTTATCCTTGACGATAACTTCAAATCTATTAAGGACGCTATCTGGTACGGCAGAACTATTTATCACAACATTCTTAAATTCTGTAAATTCCAGCTTGTTATTAATGTGGCAGCTGTTGTAGTAAGTGCTATTGCTCCATTCTTCGGTGTTGAAGAGCCTCTTAAGGTTACACACCTTCTGTTTGTAAACCTTGTAATGGATAGCCTTGGTGCTATTATGCTTGGTAATGAGCCTGCACTTAGGGAATATATGCACGAGAAGCCAAGAAGACGTGACGAAAGCATTATCAGCAAGAAAATGGCTGTTCAAATTGGTGTAATGGGTATATGGCTTGTAGCTATAAGCTTTATCTTCCTAAAAGCACCATTTGTACAGAATTTCTTTATGACAAACGGTGCTTACGATATGGACAAGCACCTAACAGGATATTTCGTTCTGTTTATTCTTGCTGCACTATTCAACGGATTTAATGTTCGTGACGAAGGTTTTGGTATTTTCAGAGGCTTGAACGAAAACACCGGATTCTTAAAGGTTATGTTCACTATTGCTATTATACAGGCACTTCTTGTAAACTGTGCGTTAATTCCATTTGCACCATTCCAGTTTATCGGCGATATGTTCAGTTGTGTTCCATTTGATGTTCTGGGTTGGATGATAATTATATTGTTTGCAGTAACAATGATTCCTATAGACCTGATAAGAAAGCTTATTCTTAAAGCGGTTCAGAAAAAATAAATAACTTTATTTAGTAAGAGATGTGTGGTATAATACAGCCACACATCTTTTTATTATCAGGAGAATTTTATGTTAGTATTTAATACAGACCTTGACAACACAATGATATATTCATATAAACAGAACATAGGTAGTTCAAAAAGGTGCGTTGAAATTTATCAAGAAAGAGAAATTTCTTTTATTACCAACAAAACCTTTGAATTGCTTAAGAATGTAAAAGAAAAATTACTTCTTGTACCAACCACCACCAGAACCGTTGAGCAGTATAGAAGAATTGATTTTGGACTGGGTATACCCAAATATGCACTTGCCTGTAATGGTGGTGTGCTTTTGGTTGATGGCGAAGAAGATGAAAATTGGTATAATGAATCATATGCTTTGGTAGAAAATTGTCAGCAGGAGCTTGCAAAAGCAGAAGAAATACTGAGTAACGATGAATTTAGAAGCTTTGAAGTAAGAAATATCAAAAAACTGTTTATATTCACAAAAAGTAGTTCGCCAAAAATTACAATAGAAAAGCTAAAGGCACAGCTTGATACAAATTTACTTGATGTTTTCTATAACGGTGTAAAGGTTTACGCAGTACCTAAAAAGCTGAGTAAGGGTGTTGCTATAGACAGATTTAGAAAAATGCTTAATGCAACCACAGTGATAACAGCAGGTGACAGCGAATTTGATATTCCTATGCTACAAAAGGCAGACATAGCATTTGCACCTCAAAAGCTCAAAGAATGTAACGAATTAAACAGCAATACAATTTACATAGATGATAAACAAATTTTCTCAGAAGGTATTTTGGAGTATATCCTGCAAAATATTGTTTAATACCTATTTTTGCTAATTCTTATATAGAATTTATTTTCATTAAATTTTATATAAGAAACAAAGAAACTGTAACTACAGACATTATAATTCCTGTTAGGTCTGCAAGCAAAGCACAGGGGATAGTACAGCCTGTTTTAGTAACATTAATACTGCCAAAGTACATTGTAATTGTATAAAATGTTGTTTCTGTAGAACCCATCATAACGCTTGCAACTCTGCCTACAAAGGTGTCGGCACCATATTGGTTGAGTATATTGTCCAGTACAGCCAAAGCACCGCTTCCGCTTATAGGGCGGATAATTGCCATAGGTATTACTTCGCTTGGAAAGCCTATGGTATTACACACAGGACTTAACACCTTAGCAAGAAAATCAAATAATCCACTGCTTTGCAGTAAGGTTACCATCATAACCAATCCAATTATAGAGGGTGCAATTTTGAGTGTGGTTTTAAGCCCATCCATTGCACCCTCTGCAAATATAACAAAAACCTCCTGTTTTTTTATTAAACCTGTTAAAACAATTCCTGCAATGATTATTGCTATTGAAATTGAAGCTGCATATTCCATTTTATCACCCTTTATTTCATTTTTCTTGAGAATAGCTTCGTGGCGGTTATTCCTACAATTAATGCAGTAAGTGATGAAATCCATATGCACGGTGCAATCTCCATTGGTGCTTTGCTGTTTGCTGAAAGTCTAAGTGCCGCTATAGTTGTTGGTACAATCTGGATAGACGAGGTATTCATAACAATAAAGGTGGACATACTTCGGTTTGCAGTGCTTTCTCCGTTGTGCATAGCTGCAACAGCCTTTAACCCTGCTGGTGTTGCTGCGTTGCCTATGCCTATAAGATTTGCGGTTATATTTGTACTGACAGCGTTCATTACTTTTTCGTTATTTTTATAGTCAGGAAACAGAAATTTCAGTATAGGACTAAATAATATACTCAAAGCCTTTGTAATTCCGCACTTGTCAGCAATAGCCATAATTCCACTCCATATGCTCATAGAGCCAGCTAGAGTAAGCAACAGCTTTATTGCAGAATTACCGCTGTTTAAAACCGAGTCTGCAATTTCGTTTCCGTTACCGCTTAAAATTCCAAATATTATTGCAATAATCAACAAAATAGACCAGATTATGTTCATCATAAAATTTTTCACCCTAAATAATATAGTAAATTTCAAAACTTTTTAAATATAAACAAATTATAAACAATTATTACATATTTGTTACATATTATTGACAAAATAACCACTATTTGGTAAAATAAAGACAAAGTTAGCAAACTTTTATGTGAATTATATGTAAAGGAGAAATTACTATGATAAAAAATGAGAAAAAAAATAACCGTATGGGACAAGTATGTACAATAGACAACCTTGGCAGAATTGTAATACCGGCTCTTATGAGAAAAAGTTATAATATGGAGAAAAACGAGTCTGTTGAGCTTATTATGCTTGAAGAAGGTATTCTTATGAGAAAGTATCAGCCAGGCTGTATTTTCTGCGGAAATATTACAGATGTTACTATGTTCAAAGAACATATGATTTGCCAAGACTGTATGAAAGAAATGGCAGACAAGCTCAAGTAAATTCTGTATACTGAAATATATTAAAAAAGAATTTACTTTATAACAAGCAATAAAAGTTTTTTTATGACAAAATAAAATATTGAGAGTTGTTAAAAAATCCCAACAAAAAAGCTCAGCGAAATGATATGTACCCAAAAAGTTATATACTTTTAGTTACACTTCAAAAGCTGAGCTTTTTCGTTTTATTTAATATTTATATTGCAAACAATAATTTATAAAATTATTGCTCTGTAATATATTTGTAGCTGTTAGAACTTGAATTATATAAATATATTGTTTTGCATAAATCTCTCAGAGAGCTATTACCGGAAGAGTTCAAATAACCTTGATAAGCATAGCTTAAGGCACAGTATTTTACTTAAACTGTTGCCCAGTGTTACACTTGTAAGATTTTCATTATTTGAAAATGCGTAACTTCCAACTTCTGTAACGCTGTCAGGAATAGTTACACTTACCAAACTGTCACAATTTCGAAACGCACTTTCACCAATAACTGTTACAGTTATACCATCAATTTCAGATGGTATAGTAAGATTAGTGGCATCACCGGTATAGTCTGAAATTTTAATTGTGCCGTTATCCAATATTTGATAACTATATTCATCTGATGAAGTAGTTTCGGTAGCAGACACAGTTGTAGTTAATGAAAAAATAGAGATAAGCATAGCAAATACAAGTGCTACTGCTGTTACTCTTTTTGTGTTCATAAAAATCCTCCCCAATTATATTTTCTGTTTGTTTTGTGATGTGTTTATGTACAATGTTTGTGCATTAATATACATCATATGAGAATGACCATTTCTCAGCTTTTGTACACCTCCCTAAAAAACATAGCTACAAATAATTTTAAAACCAAATATAGCCATTATAATCATACTATTGCATAATAAATAAGTCAACAAAATTAACCTGTGTACT
>JAXJYN010000054.1:0-2810 GCA_036306965.1 Acutalibacteraceae bacterium | reverse complement strand
TGTATGGGAATACCGGCTACCGGAAAGCATATTAGCTTTGAGGCATTGGAGAACTTTAGGGTTGTGGACGGCAAGATTGTTGAATCATGGGGCTATTGGCCAGATAAAGAAATTGAAGCAAAACTTCGATAACTTTCAGTTTTCTTGAGCATTGCAAATTAACAAAAACTCGTGATGCAACCCAAAGTTTACATTTAGAAACGGCGAATTGGTGGTATGATTTTGCTGAGTGTTCTATAATTTAAGCAACGCAGCGTTAGAAAACATAAGGAGAATGATTATGACACTTGGTGAAAAACTATCAAAATTAAGAAAAGAATACAATTACACTCAAGAGCAGCTTGCCGATATTCTCGGTGTTTCCCGTCAGTCGATCAGTAAATGGGAGTCGGATATCGCATATCCCGAAACTGAAAAACTGATTGAACTTGGGAAAATCTTTGAGTGTTTTATGGATTATCTACTTAAAGATGAAGTTGCCGAAAAAACAGGCGCTTCGGTTTCGGAATCATATTTTACAGAAAAGGTTACAGAGATCAGTAAAAAAGTATTGACCGATAAAAATAAAGGTAAAGCAAAAAAGATTCTTAAAATCATCGGTATTATTTTAGCTGTTTTCTTAGTAGTAGATATTATTTCGATGATATTATATTTTTGCGTTTTGGGAACACCGCACTAAAATACGGATGTGACCGCCAATAATTCTGAATACAAAAGATGAAGAAAACATTTTTGCATTATCAAATGAACCTTCTAAATCAATTACATATCAGACTACATACTATCAAACACATTCTGTATCCGATTTACTTTCTATGAACGCTGATTGTTTTGGCTGGTTAAGTATAGCAGGAGCAAATATCAATTATCCTGTTATGCACACACCTAATGAACCTCAGAAATATTTGAATAAAAATTTCTACGGAGAATACAGTCAAAGTGGTGTACCTTTTCTTGATTCACGCTGTAACTCAGATAGCACAAACTTAATTGTTTATGGTCACAATATGAATAACGGTACAATGTTTGCGGACTTATGTAACTACACAGATTATTCGTATTTCACACAGCATCCTACAGTTGTATTTGAAACTGAAAAAGGTATATTAGCCTATACTGTATTTGCTGTTATTAAAGTAAAGTCAGATGATGTTTGGTATAAGTTTATTACAGCTGATACTAAACGAGATTATGAAAACAAAATTAAGTATGCTAAATCACACGCCTTGTACGACACTAGAATAACACCCAAATACAACAAACAGCTTCTCACATTATCTACTTGTTATGGTGGCAATAGAGATAACCGCATACTTGTATTAGCTGTAAAAAATTAAAACGGAGGTAATTATGTCTATATTAAAACGAAAAGCAAAAGTGCTTACACCCGAACAGACAGAAGAAATATACACTAAAGATTTTTTTGATATGATACTACCTGGTGTAATCTAATTTTTATCAGACCACTATATTGTAGGTGACTCATACCGAAGTGTGTGGGTAATAAAAGAATATCCAAACTCAACAGAAGAACAAGCTATTCTATCACAGCTTGCTGACAGAAACGGAGTCACACTACGCATATACAACAGATTGGTAGAATCCATTGAGCAGAGAAAAATTATTCAAAATGCTACACGCAAAAACAAGCTTAAATCAGGAGGTAATGATGTAAATGATACCATTGAAGCAGAGGGGAATCTCCGTGATGTTGCTTCTTTAATTTCAAACCTACGAATGAATAAAGAGCCATTACTGCATTGTTCTGTATTTATCGAACTTAAAGCTAAAAGTAAAGCAAAGCTTCGTGAATTACAAACAGATATAGCAATGGAGCTTACTCGTTCCAAGATTGATGTCGATAGGCTTACACTTCGTCAAAAAGAAGGTTTCTTGTCTGTTAATCCATTAGGTAGTAATCAGTTTGGTAGTATGTATGAGAGAGTTTTGCCGGCTTCATCGGTTGCCAATCTGTTTCCGTTTAATTTCAGCGGTATGACAGATCCAAACGGCTTTTATATTGGTCGTGATAAGTACGGCACAAATATCCTCGTTGACTTTGATAGAAGAACTGAGGATAAGACAAACAGTAATATTCTTATTCTTGGTAACAGCGGTCAGGGTAAAAGCTATCTAATGAAGTTGCTCTTAACAAATATCAGAGAAAGCGGAAAGAAGATTATTATTCTTGACCCTGAAGCCGAATACGAGGATTTAACAAATGCACTTGGTGGTTGCTATATTGATTTTATGACAGGCAGATACAAAATAAATCCTCTTGAACCAAAGGCATGGAATGATGGTCAAGGCGAAAATGATAGGGACGCACCCGATGCATTTAATAAGGTTACAAGACTTTCACAGCACATTGCATTCTTAAAAGACTTTTTCAGAACATACAAGGATTTTACAGATAAACAGCTTGATACACTTGAAATTATGCTGATGAAACTGTATGCAAGGTTTGGAATAACAGACTCAACTGATTATAGTAAAAAGAAGCCTACGGATTTCCCTCTGATGAGTGACCTGTATGCTTTGTGTGAGGAAGAATACAATGCCTTTGACAGAAAGCTAAAACCAATCTATACAGAGCAAACTTTGCAGGAAATTTGTCTTGGTATACATAGTATGTGTGTTGGTTCAGAGTCCAAATATTTTAACGGTCACACCAATATCACCGATGATATGTTCCTCTGCTTTGGTGTTAAAGGTTTACTTGATACCAATAAAAGACTTAAGGACGCAATGCTGTTTAATATTCTCTCGTATATGAGTAACAAGCTACTCGGAGAAGGTAACACAGTAGC
>JAXJYN010000053.1:0-2780 GCA_036306965.1 Acutalibacteraceae bacterium | reverse complement strand
TACTATTTATAAAGAAAGCAAATTCAAAAAGCGATTTAAAAAGATAAAGTCAAAAGCAGAAGATATTTTCATCTCTGTAGTAGCATTTATAGCAAAGCACACAAAATCTAAAAGGCTGAATAATTGGTTAAGTAAATACACCCAAAAGAGAATTGCACAAATCAAGCAAGAAATGAGCAAAACCCTATGGAACAAACAGGCATTAGACAGAGCCAACAGAAGTATAGACAGAGAAAAAGCAACACTTAATACAGCTGAAAAGCAATAATTAAAGGGTAGAGAATCGCAATTAAATTCTCTACCCTCTTTTTATAGGTTTATTCCGTTTGATAACAGATACAAGCAATATTGATTCATTGAAACACCCTCAAGTTTTGACTTTTCAGAAAGTGTCTTGTGTAAGCTCTTAGGTAATCTTAGCTTGAATTGCCCACTATAGCTTTCAATATCCTGTGGCTCAGGTATAGTTATATTATCCTCAATGCAAGCTGTAAACCATTCTTTTTTGGCTTCTTCAAGCTGTTTTATGCCTTGCTCTATGGTGTCAGCACAGGTCATACAGCCTTTTAATTCAGGGCAATACAAAGCATATCCACCCTCTGTTTTGTCCTCTATAATTTCAATTTTGTAGGATAAACCCATATAATACTCTAAATTCTTATTCATAATATCACTCTGTTTCAACGGTGTCGTATATGGTGTCAAGGGGTTTTGCGTTATACAGTTATTTATTCTGCTACCTGTTCATCATCTCTTAGCATTTTTTCTTTTATAGCTTCTCTTATGAATCCTGCTTTAGTTAAATTATGCTTTTTACAATAATTATCTAATACTTCAGCTTCAGCCTTTGGCATAGATAATTTAACCTGTTTATAATTTTCAGCGATATATTTATCGTTTGCTTTTCTTTGTGCTGGTGATAGAGCCATATTTTTACCCCCTTTTTTTTAATGCTGTATTCTTCTATTGCTATTATACATTTAGTACTAATATAAATCAATAACAAATATCAAAAAGCACCTGTTATTATAGCTTAACAAGTGCTTTTACTAAGTCCACAAAATGCAAGTTTTATTCTGTGTTGAGATATTCTAAAATGTTTATCAGTTTGCTTTTATTTGATTTTCATTTATGCACTTTGTTGTAATTGTTTAGATATGCAATCTGTGCAATCCTCACTTGTGCATTGCTGATTATCTGACTCGTCCAAAGCATTTGCATACTGCCATAATGCGATAGAGATGGTAAACGATATAATAGTTACAATGATGTATGTTGATATGTCTGTTATGTTAGTATTGCAGACTGCTATAATAAATATAATTGCAGAAATAACCCTTAAAATATATGTAAATAGTTTCATTTGTTTATTCTCCTTTATGTTTGTGTGTTTAATATTCCACCAGTTACAGCACCACAGCCAAACCAGTGGAATATTTTTATAATAATACCTAGCGTATGTTATTTCTTAGCTTTCCAAGTCCAATATAATTCATCTGCTATGCAGAAAATAACCAAGCCTAATATATAAGCTAACAACATATTTTCACCACCTTATTAATGTTGTGGGGTAGTGTTATGCTACCCCTAGTATATAATTAACTGCCTTTTCTGCTTTGCTACTGGCTGATACAATAAATCGGTTATCATTCTTTAGAACTTTTAACCAGCTTTGTATATAGCCTGTTGAATTGGTAAATGTTTTATTTGTTTCTATGTTTAGCATACTCATAATACTTGCAGAACTTATTTCTGCCACTAATTCTTCTTTTGAGTATTCCTCACTACCAAACATAGAATTTATACCACTTGTTAAGCGATTTAATCTTTTTTTATGTCCTGTGCTATGTGCTAATTCGTGAAACACTGTTGAATAGTATTCATTTATGTTTGTGTATTGCTCTTTACAAGGTACTTGTACCATATCAGCAGACGGACTATAAAAGGCTTTGTCTGTTGCAATCTCATTGAACTTTATATCTTCTCTTGATATGTATTCATTAATCAAGCTGTCAGCACTTGCGAATGTTTTAATTAGTTCGTGCTTTGTGTCATCGGTGTTGATTTCTACACCCTCAACAGAAGAAATATGAAACACATTGTAATATTTAAGATATGGAATATGTCTTGTTATCTTCTCACCCTGTGCATTAAGCTCTGTACTTTCGATGATTTTCCAGAACACTATTATTTCAGCTTTAGCACCTCTTTTTATTCTGCCCCCTAACTGTTGCCACTGCTTAAAGGTTGCGTATGCACCATCGTGTTGTAGTATCATTTGGTTTAACAGGCTGTAAGGCTTATTACTAACCACATTGTAAGCCCCACCATTAACACCACCCCAAGGCTTATGCCAAGGAACAACACCGTTTTCGAGTTGCTTAATAATTCTGTCTGTAACTAATTGATAAACATTCATACTCATTAATAAAACCACCTTTGTAATGAACTTAGTTTTGCGATTTATTTATTAGCTTTACTATGGTTATATTATATCATATTAGTACCAATATATCAATGTACATTAGTACCAATATTGATGTTGCTTTTTGGTTAAATATTAGTACCAATATACATTTTAGATAAAAAACTGATTATAAGATTGGGTAAAATGCGAATTGTAAATATATTGGTACTAATGTATAATATACTTGTAAGTTAAACAAGAGCTTGCAAATACTAAATTAATTAAAAGGTGGTTTTTACTATGACAGACAACAGAATTAACAACAGCATTAACAACGAGGTAGCAGAACTAAGAGAGCTAAAGGCAATGCGTG
>JAXJYN010000052.1:0-3496 GCA_036306965.1 Acutalibacteraceae bacterium | reverse complement strand
TGCCACTAATTTATATAAGGCTTTAGAAGTTCCTAAATTGAGTATGAAGGCTAAGAGATTTCGTTGTTCTTTTGATGATGATTTCCTTCTTAAAGTCATTTTTAACAAATTTTGATTTTATTTTCGTGCGGTTGCCCTGTTCACTGTGGTGTAAACCATTGACAAATCACTGTAATAATGTGATAATTAAAGGTACAGTTTGCAACAATGTTCTTGTACAAATAAGAGCATAAAAATCAAATATATACTTGAATGTAACAATTTGCAACAATAAGCATTAAGGGAGAGATTTCCAATGGCAAAGGAACTTGCAAAGTCCTATAACCCCAGTGAGGTTGAGGACAAAATTTATGATTTTTGGGTAAATAAAAATTATTTCCACGCAGAAATGGATAAAGAAAAAAAACCATACACAATAGTTATGCCACCGCCAAATATTACAGGTCAGTTGCATATGGGACACGCACTTGACAATACTTTGCAGGACATTCTTATTCGTTACAAGAGAATGCAGGGATACTGTGCATTGTGGCTACCGGGTACAGACCATGCTTCTATCGCTACTGAGGCTAAAATTGTTGAGGCTATGCGTAAAGAGGGAATTACTAAAGAGGATTTAGGCAGAGAAAAGTTCCTTGAACGTGCATGGGAGTGGAAAAAAGAGTACGGCGGAAGAATTTGCGACCAGCTTAAAAAAATGGGTAGTAGCTGTGATTGGCAGAGAGAACGCTTTACTATGGACGAAGGCTGTAATAAGGCTGTTAAAGAGGTTTTTGTTAATCTGTATGAAAAAGGTCTAATTTACAGAGGAGAAAGAATTATTAACTGGTGTCCTCACTGTTTAACATCAATTTCTGATGCAGAAGTAAATTATGAGGACCAGGCAGGTCATTTCTGGCATTTGAGATATCAGCTTTCTGATGGTAGCGGACATATTGATTTGGCTACAACACGTCCTGAAACATTGCTTGGCGATACAGCTGTAGCTGTTAACCCTAATGATGAAAGATATAAGGATATGGTAGGTAAAACACTTATTCTGCCTATTGTACACCGTGAAATACCTGTAGTTGCCGATGATTATGTAGAAATGGATTTCGGTACAGGTGTTGTTAAAATTACACCCGCCCACGACCCTAACGACTTTGAGGTTGGTTTGCGTCATAATCTGCCTGTTATAAATGTACTTACAGAGGATGCAAAAATTGTTGCTGACTATCCTAAGTATGCAGGTATGGACAGATACGAGGCAAGAAAGGCTATTGTAGCTGATTTGGAAGCTGAGGGTGCTTTAATAAAGGTTGAGGATTATAACCATAATGTAGGTACTTGTTATCGTTGTGGTACTACAGTAGAGCCAAGAGTTTCAAAGCAGTGGTTCGTTAAAATGAAGCCTCTTGCACAGCCTGCAATAGACGCTGTAAAGAGCGGTGAAACAAAGTTTGTTCCTACACACTTTGAAAAGACATATTTCCATTGGCTTGAGAATATTCGTGACTGGTGTATTTCTCGTCAGCTATGGTGGGGACATCAGATTCCGGCTTTCTATTGTGACGATTGTGGCGAAATGGTTGTTACAAAAGAGAACAGTGCGGTTTGCCCTAAGTGTGGTAAGCCAATGCGTCAGGACCCTGATACCCTCGACACTTGGTTTAGTTCTGCACTGTGGCCTTTCTCAACACTGGGTTGGCCTGACAATACAGACGAGCTTAACTATTTCTACCCTACAAATACACTTGTAACAGGATATGATATTATTCCGTTCTGGGTTATGAGAATGATGTTCTCGGGTATTGAGCATACAGGCAAAGTGCCTTTTGATACTGTTCTTATTCACGGTTTGGTTCGTGACAGTCAGGGCAGAAAGATGAGTAAATCATTGGGCAATGGTATTGACCCTCTTGAAATTATTGATAAGTACGGTGCAGACGCACTAAGACTTACACTGGCTACAGGTAATGCACCTGGTAACGATATGCGTTTTTATAATGAGAGAGTCGAGTTCAGCAGTAACTTTGCAAATAAACTGTGGAATGCTGCAAGATTTGTTCATATGAACATAGATGATTATGATGTTGAAAATAAACTTCCTGATACACTTGCAACAGAAGATAAGTGGATTATCAGTACACTTAACAATGTAGCTAAAGAGGTTTGTGAAAATATTGATAAGTTTGAACTTGGCATAGCTGTTCAGAAAGTGTTTGATTTTATTTGGGACTGCTACTGTGACTGGTATATTGAGCTTGCAAAATCAAGGCTTCAAAGTACAGGAGAATCTGCACAGAATGCTCGTCAGGTTCTTGTTTGGGTACTTGATAATGCTCTGCGTTTGCTTCACCCATTTATGCCATTTATTACAGAGGAAATCTGGCAGACATTACCTCACGAAGGTGAAACTATAATGCTTGCAAAGTATCCTGAGTTTACAGCTGAATATGATTTCCCTCAGGCAAGAGAAGAAATGGAGGTTGTAATGGATGCTATAAGAGCAATTCGTACAAGACGTTCTGAAATGAATGTACCTCCTTCAAGAAAAGCTAAAGTATATGTAGCAACAGAAAAGCAAACTATTTTTAAAAACGGTGCTCCATTTATCTGCAAGCTTGCTTCTGCAAGTGAGGTTGAGGTTGGCGACAGCTTTGAAATTGATGGTGCTGTTACAGTTGTTACAGCCGAGGCTAAAATATATATTCCTATGAGTGAACTGGTTGATAAGGAAGAAGAATTAAAACGACTGAACAAGGAGCTTGCTAAAACAGAAAAAATGCTTGCACAGTCTGAAGGTAAGTTGAACAATCAGGGCTTTATAGGCAAAGCACCTGCAAATGTTGTAGAAAAGGTTAAGCAACAGGCAGAAAAAGAACGTGAAAAAATTACTATGATAAAGGCAGCTATTGATGCACTTAAATAAAATTTAATGTAATAAAATTAACAACAGGCAATGGTATTAAAATACTATTGCCTGTTGTTGATTTTTCCGGTTTTGTAATTGTAATTTATTAAAAAACAGTAAGCTAAAGGAAATTAAGCTTACTGTTTTAGATTCATATTTTTATTTTACATCATAGATGAAAAATCATCTCCATAAGGATTTTCCGGGTCTTTTGAAGGTCTGCTTGTACTTCTAAATGGTGCTGTACTTTGAGTAAACGGTTCGTCAGCTGTTGAAGCAGGTGTATAAATGTGAAAACTATTTTGTAAGCTTTCCTGTTGATTAACAGAGGATATGTTATCTGTTTTGCTTTCACCTTCTTCTTTAATCTCTTTTTCAATTTCTTTTTCTTCTTCTTTGTTTATGATTTCGTCATCTGTATTGTTTGCAAGTGTTTCTTCTTTTTTATCTGTTCTTTTTATACCCGGTTTATCATACGGCTTTTCGTATATTAACAACTCGTCTAATTCATTTAAACAATCATCTATACGTTTAAGAAGTTTTTCTTCGGGAGAATCAGTATTAATGTCTGCTTCTTCAATGCTTGAAGATGGCTTTTGG
>JAXJYN010000051.1:0-11877 GCA_036306965.1 Acutalibacteraceae bacterium | reverse complement strand
TGCCACTAATTTATATAAGGCTTTAGAAGTTCCTAAATTGAGTATGAAGGCTAAGAGATTTCGTTGTTCTTTTGATGATGATTTCCTTCTTAAAGTCATTTTTAACAAATTTTGATTTTATTTTCGTGCGGTTGCCCTGTTTGTGAGGGCTATTTTTGCTTGACTTTTATACCTAAATTAGGTATAATAAGTAAAATTTTATACGATATGAGAAGATACGGTTTGAAAAGTTGTTAACTGAGTAGATGAAAAAGGGAATCCGGTTTGAATCCGGAACAACCGCCATTACTGTATTTGACGAGAGGAAAAGTATATAACCATTGGGATTTTACCTGAGAAGGGTACTTTTCTGCGACAGAGAACAAAGTCGCTTTCATAAGTCAGGATACCTGCCGTGTCTTTTTAGGTTTAACACAGACTTTGGTGAGAAGAGTGCAACCGATTTATCAATGACCACATTTGTGGCCTTGACGGTTTGCATTCTTTTTTGCTTTACAGAAAAGTGCTGAATTACACTCGGTTATGTAAAGCTTAAAAAATATATAAAGCTATCTGCACGAATTATGTGCTAAGTATTTGCTTTTTGCAATTATCAGGGTTTTATTGCACTGTGTTTAGATGAATTAGTTGTACTCTTTTAACCTGTTGGTTGAAAGAGTATTTTTTATTTTTCGGAGATTTTTCATCTGAATTTATGTCAGATGAATTTCATCATATTTATAAAGAAAGAGGAGATTTAATTGAAAACTATGGCAAAAAAACTTACATCCATTTTGTTAGTGGCATTAATGCTGATTTCTTTAATGCCTATGACAGTGTTTGCAACAGAAGAAGATGACGATTCAATAACTGTATATCTTTCTATAAGCAACGATGGCTGGTATCTCAACGGAAATGACTCTGAAAACACAACTATTGCAAGAGTACCTTTTACTATTGAGTATTTTGATCTTGCAGATTATGGTCTTGAAGATTTCTATCGTTATGAATCAGAAACTTTTGAAAACGGTGGCGGATACATAAACGATACTGTTGTTGAACAGCCAACATTACTTCACTTGCTCATTAAAGCTACAGAAAAATACAGATTGAATGGTGAAAAATATGATCCTGTAACCGATTCAGATGTTTTAAGTATTTCAGGTTCATCAACATCTATGTTTATTCAGAATTTTTGGAGATACGGATATAACCTGAATTATTATGTAGATGATCAATATCCACTTATGGCTCAGGGCTGGGGTGCTACAGCTGACTATATTCTTCTTGAAGATGGTATGGATATTGATTTAGCTTGCTTTACTAACTGGTATTTCTATACAGAAGGCGGTTTTGCTTCGCTTTCACCACAGAATACCGAAGTTTCAACAGGTGATACAGTCGATTTCCAGACATATATATCTTCACCTGACAGAGAAACATGGTCTTATGAAACAACAAAAACAGAGTGTAGTTATCTTACAACTCTTGTTCTTGATGATACTTGGAATATAGTAGATTCAATTACTGAAAACTATGAGAACAATGGCAAATTTTCTTATTGCTTTGACGAAGCAGGAACATATTATGTTGTTGCACTTGATCCGAATATTGATCCGGAAAATATCTATGCAGGAAGTACATATTCAGCCATCGCTCCGGCTGTTGCAGAAATAATTGTAACTGATAATGCAGAAACCTATCTTTATGGTGATGTCAATAAAGACGGAAAAATTAATGTAGCAGATGCTACCCTAATTCAAAAGTATATTGTAGGTCTTTCAAGCTTTGACGAAACAACAAAAATACTTGCAGATGTTAATAATGATGGGGCAATTAATGTTATAGATACAATTTTGATTCAAAAATATATTATAGGTTATGATGTATCATCTACAACAAGAATTGGAGATGTATATACAAAATAAAATTATTTGACTCAGGAATAAGGGATTGCAATGTCAGAATATAAAAAACAATGGGCAATAGAACAATTAAAAAATAAATCTGAGGAGCTTGGCAGAGTACCAAAAAAGGATGATTTTGATGATGCAACAAGATCCCGAATAAAAGCTTTTCTTGGGCCGTGGCCTCGTGCTTTAGAAGCGGCAGAGTTAAAAACTCCCAGCAAACGGCATAAAAGCAACAGCAGTCATAGGAGAGCAAGAAATTTAAAAGATAAGGAGTCAAAAAAATGAAAGCTACAAGAAAAGTGATGTCACTGTTTCTTGCATTTATTATGGTAGCTTTAATGTTTTCCATAAATGCAACTGCGTTAGAAACAGATAACAATACTTTGGATACTGATTATTCAAATTACCCGTTTATCAATGTAACGCTTGAAGATACAGAAACCCAATTATCAGAAATAATAGAATCAAAACTGTTGGTTGACCCTTGGGAAAGCGGTACAGACACAGAAGTAAATCTTTATCAGATAAAAGTACCTGAGAATACAGAATATGTATATGTGACATATCCTTCTAATGCTGATATTTGTTCTGAATATTGTGCTTGGTATGATTACATCAATGACAATTATCCTGCAATGTCAGACGGAGATTACGGATATGAGTTGTTAAGTGACGGAAGTAAGCGACTAAAAATTAAGGTTGACCAAAACAATGACGGCAATGCTGATGTGTTCCTTACTGAAACAGCTTCTAGCTATGCTTTTACCGATGCTTTTGTATTTACAACTACAGGTACAGAAGTAGTGGAAAAACCTGAATATTTAAGTGAGCTTACAATTAAAGATTCAGATAATGTTGTTTTAACTCTCAACCCTGTGTTTGAATCAAAAATGTTTGACTATTCTGTATCAGTTGAACCTGATGAAACACAGCTTACTGTTACTGCAAAAGCAAAATCAACAGGAGCAACAATTACAGTTGATGGAAATGCTTTAGAAAATAACAAATGCACAGTTGCTGTATCTGATGAAACAAATTCTATTGAAGTAACAGTATCAACTGAAAAAGGAACTATTCGCACATACAAAATTGCTGTTGAAAAGCTTGCAGTTATAAATACAGCAGTTGATGTAACTCCAATAGACGCAACTATTTATATTGCTGATTCAAAGGGAAACAGAGTGTTGCCAAATGCAGATGGTACATATCCTCTTTATGAAGATACTGAATATTATTATGTTGTTTCTAAAAATGGTTATGTAGCTGTAAGTGGAAGCAAGACAGCTGACGGAAGTGCTTTGAGTGTTACACTAGAAGAAGTTGTTCCTAATGAGCAGATAAACAGCAATATTCCTTCAAGTTGGCCATCATTCAGGGGAACTGATGATAATAATGCTGTTGTAGATTCACTTATTCCCACAACGGCTGATGATGCTGTTCTTTATTGGGCAGAAAAGCTTGGTGATGGCTATGGTAATATGGCAGCAGGATGTCCAATTTTTGTTGACGGAAATTTAGTGCTTTGTGCAAGTGATAACTTGCTTAAGGTGGACAGTTCAACGGGTGAGGTTATTGCGTCAGCAAAAATGGCAGGTCGTTCTTCATTTAATATAATTCCACCGTTGTATGCCGAAGGTATGATTTTTGTTGGTTTGGCAAATGGTACAGTACAGGCATTTAACGCTGATACTCTTGAGTCTTTGTGGGTTTATAAAGATGCATTAAAGGGTCAGCCTAACAGCCCAATTACTTACCATGATGGTTATATTTACACAGGCTTCTGGAACGGAGAAACAAAGAATGCAAATCTTGTTTGTTTATCAGTTTCAGATGAAGACCCAACAAAAACCGATGAAGAAAAAAATGCAACATGGCTTTATACTCAAATGGGTGGCTTTTACTGGGCAGGAGCATATGTTTGTGATGATTTTTTGCTTGTAGGTACAGATGATGGTGAAAGTGGCTACTTGTCAGATACTTCTTCATTACTTTCACTTGACCCAAAAACAGGTTATGTAATAGATAAAATTGAAAACCTTGACGGAGATATTCGTTCAAGTGTTTCATATGATACAGCTACAGAGCGTTATTATTTTACTTCAAAGGGTGGAAGCTTTTACGGTGTTTCAGCTGATGAAAACGGAAAGCTTTCAGAACTTAAATCAATAAAGCTGAGTAATGGTTCTGATAACGAAAGTACACCACCTATGAGTACGTGTACTCCTGTTGTGTACAACGGAAGAGCATATGTGGGCGTTTCGGGAGCATCACAGTTTGGTATGTACAGCGGTCACAACATTACAGTTTTGGATTTAACAGAATGGGAAATTGCTTACACAGTACCTGTTAAAGGATACCCACAGACAAGCGGTTTGCTCACAAATGGATATGAGGACGAAGATGGTTATGTTTATGTGTATTTTATAGCTAACTATACTCCGGGTCAAGTTCGTGTAATAAAAGACAAACCGGGTGTGACATCAGTTGTAGATGGTGTAACTGAAAGTTATACAAGCAATGGTGAAACTGTTTATGTAGAAGGTTGTGCTCCTGTATTGTTTACTCCATCAGGTGAACAAGCTCAATATGCAATTTGCAGTCCTATAGTTGATGAGTATGGTACTCTTTATTTTAAAAATGATTCAGGCTATATGATGGCTGTCGGAAGTAAGGTTGAGAGTATTGAGGTAGTTACAGAACCTGAAAAGACAGTTTATACCGAAGGTGAAGCGTTTAATGCTGATGGAATTAAAGTAATAGCTCATTTGGCTAATGGTCTTGATAGGGATATTACTGAAGCTGTTACATATTCAGTAAACTCAGAATCACTTTCAGTTGAAGATACAGATGTTACAATCTACTATAACTATGCAATGTATGGCGATAATCTTGATTCAGAAAACGGAAATGTAACGAATGTTGAAGCGGATGTGCCTGAAACATATGTTGATATAACTGTTTTAACAAGTGAGCAATCATCTGAATTGCAGAATGTAATTGATTTAATAGATGATATAGGTGACGTAACTCTTGAAAGTGAAACAGAAATCAACAATGCACGTTCTGCTTATGATTTGCTTGATGAGGATTTGAAAGAATTAGTTTCAAATTATGATGTTCTTGTTTCAGCAGAAGAAACACTTACTGAGTTAAAAAATAATGTTGAAGAACCAACAGAAACTCCAAGTGAAACTCCTACAGAAGAACCAACAGAACTTCCAAGTGAAACTCCTACAGAAGAACCAACAGAACTTCCAAGTGAAATTCCTACAGAAGAACCAACAGAGCTTCCAACAGAATTTCCAAGTGAAACTCCTACAGAAGAACCAACAGAACTTCCAAGTGAAACTCCTACAGAAGAACCAACAGAACTTCCAAGTGAAACTCCTACAGAAGAACCAACAGAACTTCCAAGTGAGATTCCTACAGAAGAACCAACTGAAAATTCTACAGAGGCTTCAACACAAACTTCAAAGGAGAAACCAACCGAAGTTTCAACAAATTTAACAACCAATAATCAAACACAAAATTCAACACAAAGTCAGACGCAAAATTCTAATCAGAATCAATCCTCTGATACACCAAAGACAGGTGATAGTGGTATGAATATGTGTATATATTTGATATTTGCAGTTTCTTTTGCTGTAATTGTGGTTGCATTTTTCAAAAGAAAAAAACTTACACAATAATTATTAAAACCTTAAAGCGATAGCCGTTTTATCGGCTATCGCTATACCCATTTATAGGAGGAATGAAAATGAACCGATTTCGCAAGGCCTTTAGGTTAATAGTACCATCACTGATACTCGTTTTATGTGTAATTGGTTCATTTGTTTTTGGAACAATTCAGCAAACTGCCTTACCTGATAATCCACTCCTTTCAGATGTAAACGCATCACATATGTTGTTAAATACGGGTGGAAGTTTAAATATCTCAGATGATGTTTTGGATTCAGAACAGTCAGCAGATATTAATAAAGCAGAAGAAAGTACAGATAATGAAAGTGCAACAGAGGCAAAAACAGAAACGGAAATAGAAACAGCAACTGAGCCTGTTACACAACAGCAAGAAACAGAGCAACAGATAATCTATCCTGAAATTTATGAGGAAATCTATAATTCTCCAATTATAGATACAAAAGAACAGAGTACAAGTATTGATAATAAACAAAATAATAAAAATAATGATAAATTATCAACAAATAAAGATAGTGAAAATAGTATTGGTAATAACAAAAATAATATTAGCGGTAGTGAAAACAGTGTTGATGATAGTGGGTTAAATATAAGTCCCAATTTACCCGGAGAAAATAATAAACCCTCCAAAGATAACGCAGATGTTATCTATTTTACTACAACGATAAAAAACGGTGAAACAGTAAACAGCAGGGATTATTCTTTTGAAATTTATCATAAGCAACCTAAGTTAACTGTAAAATCCGAAAAAATATATGTTAATGGCAATGAGCAAATCCAATTTAATGGAAATGTACTGCTTGAAGAAGGAAGCAATGTTATCCGCATTGTTGTGAAATATGCTGATGAAGACGGAAAAACAATTTCTGCATACAGCGATTATACAGTATATGTTGACCTTGGTGAAATCACAATTTTTACAGACCTGAGTAATCAGACTATAGAAACTAACATATTTACATTTAATGCGTCAGCCTTTTTTGACGAAAATGAAATACCTGTAAAAGTTCTTTGTAACAGTGAAGAACTAACAGGTGAAAATGGCAGTTTTACTGTTAATCTGAAAAATGGTCAAAATACGATTACAATTTCTGCACAGAGTGGAAAACATACAGCAAATCGTACTTTTACAATAAATTGTACAGCACCTGAAGATTTTGCTATATATACGGACCTTTCAAATTGCACTGTTCACAGCGATAGCTTGAGTTTTATAGCGTACATTTTGAACGGAAGTGAGCGTTCAAGACTTACCGTAGTTGTAAACGGAAAAACTGTATCGGGCAATATAAATTATACTGCAAACTTAAATATCGGAAATAATGTTATTCGTCTGAAAGCTACAGACAAAATAAATGGAGAAACACAGACTATTAACAATAGTTTTACAATAAAGTATGTTCCGCTTGCAACAAATGAAACAGCACCAAAGCTGAACTATATAAATGTTACAGACGGTATGGTGGTCACAGGTTCTGATTTTACATTAGACCTTGACCCTATTGATTATCTGGGTAACAGAATTTATTATAACGGAATTACTGTTTATCTTAACGGAATGTTGTATCCGTATAAGTGGGCGTCAGAATATACAAGTTATCAGCTATGGCTTGAAAATGGTGCTAATACACTTGATATTCGTATTACAGATAATGACGGAAGATATGCTGATTATACATATACAATTAATTGTAATGCGGTTAATGACGGAGATAAAATAGGAGAAATTACAATCAGCATAGATGCAAATGTGCTTGGACTTGGAAATATTATTGAACCTGTTAAAGTTCCGATATATCAGGGTGAGAGTGGTGCTGATGTTGTAACGAGAGTTCTTGAGGAAAATGGTTTTACTTATTCATATTCAGGTTCACTTGAAGAAGGATTTTATTTATCACGCATAAGTAAAGCAGGGATAGGAACAGGTGTTTTAATTCCACAGGAGCTTGTAAATTATATTAACGAAGACGGTCTTGAATGGAAATCGCAGAGATACGATGACAGCATAGGCGAGTTTGATTATTGTCAGGGTTCGGGTTGGATGTATTCAATAAATGACAGTTTCCCGAATTTTGGATTGTCAGATGCTAAATTTAAAGATGGGGATACAGTTAAAATTCGCTATACACTTGCATATGGTAAGGATATTGGCGGTTTTGTAGCCACAGGAAATGTAGGAGGTAAGAATTACGATACAACTTGGTAATATAAAACGCATTTCAGCACTTATACTGTCTATAATTATTTGCCTGTTATCTGCTGTTCCTGTTTATGCAGAAAATATAGATTACACTAATGCTGATATTGCAAAGATTATGCAGGATATAGTTTTATGGAAAAAAAGTTCAGAAGGAATCAAATCAGACAAGCTGTTTGCTACCGACTTTGTATCAAATGCCGGTAATTCATCAGTTGACTGGTATGCAATAGCAATGGGCAGAACAGGCTTTGATGACGATTACTTTTCTTATCTTGCTGTGCTTAAAAATAATGTTCAAAGCAGATATAAAACTGATGAAAAGCTTGATAACCAAAAAGCAACCGAATGGCATAGAATTTCACTTGCTGTTTTGGCTGTTGGTGGTACTCCCACAAATATGGGCGAAGACAGCAGTGGCAATATTATAAATTTGATAAAAGACGGTACATATGACCGTGGAAAAACAGCTTCTCTTGACGCCCAGGGAATAAACGGCTATATCTGGGGACTTATAACACTTGACAGTATGAGATATATTGTGCCGGATAATGCTAATGATACACGAGAGGATATAATCATTGCAATACTGAAAAATCAGCTGGAAAACGGAAGTTTTACACTTGACGGTGATAATCCGGATACTGATATTACTGCTATGGCTATACAGGCACTTTCACCATATTACAATGATGAAAAAGAATATGAGTATAAAAGCGGATATGATTCAAAAACTCACACAGAAAAGGTGAGAACAGTTATAGACAGAGCAGTGGATTGGCTGTCTTCTGTCCAAACTGATGAGGGCGATTTTTCAGCCTGGGGACAAAATAACGCAGAAAGCACTGCACAGGTTATGACCGCACTTTGCTGTCTTGGTATAGACCCTGATAATGATACACGATTTATTAAAAACGGATTCAGTGTAGTGGACGGATTGATGAAATACCGTACAAGTGACGGAGGCTTTGCACACAGCTATTCTTATGATGAGGAAAATCCATCTGCTGAAGCTGGCGAATCAAATTCAATGGCAAGTGAACAGGTGCTATATGCTTTATGTGCATTATATCGTTATCGCAATGGTTTTAGAAGCTTGTATGATTTTCGTCAGGAAATGGATGAGAATACAAAACAGCAGATAAGCAGTTTGAATGACAAATTAAAAACAGTACCTGAAGATGTTGATACTGCAAAGGATTTATTTGGAAAGTATATTGAAATTCCGATAACTGAAAGGTGTTATGTTTATAATTACAATAATCTTGCAAGTGCTATGGAGAAGTTTGGCATTGAAAACACCTCTCCGTTTCTTGTGGATTATATGGGTGAAAATACCGATGGGAACGGAACTGTTACAGATATACTGAATAACCGTAATTTATCATCAGGACTAAAATTTAATTCAAGTGATTTGGAGGAATATAATTCACTTCCGAAAACGCTGACAAGTGAGAATTACACAACTGTATTACGTCTGTACGAAAAGCTTATGCAATCAGAAAACTTTTCAGAATATTCTGATATATCCGATGATTTAAGTGAAAAAATGAACGAGGTTAATGCAATTCGTTCAGAGATAGACAGCATAAACGGTGAAATAGCTGAAAAGCTGTATCCTTTTGATGAAATTACAAAAGATGATAAGGATATAATATATGAGCTTGTTAAAAGAACAGAGGAGCTAAGTGAATATGACCGAGGTCAGATATTAGGATATGAAGATTTGCTTAAAGCAAAGGCACAAATTGATAGTTTTGAACGAGCAATGTGGATAACGGCAGTAGTTTTAGCTTTAATGGTTATATGCCTATCTGCACTTGTTTTGCGTATCAGAAAAAAACGCAGAATAAAAAGAATGAATGAAATGACAGAAGAAAACGAAGATTGGTAAGGAGAAATTTTATGCAAAATAAGACAAACAAGATTTTATCTGAAATTCAAAAAGTAATTATCGGAAAAGACGAAGTTATCTCAAAGGTGCTTACAGCAATTTTATCAGGTGGTCATATATTACTTGAAGATGTACCCGGAGTAGGAAAAACTACACTTGCTCTTGCGTTTAGCCGTGCTTTAGGCTTGGATTACAAACGCATACAATTCACCTCCGATACAATGCCTTCAGATATTATCGGTTTTTCACTGTATAATAAAGCACAAAATTCTTTTGTGTTTCAGCCTGGTCCTGTAATGACAAATCTATTGCTTGCGGATGAAATTAACCGTACATCAAGTAAAACTCAAGCGTCACTTCTTGAAGTTATGGAAGAAAGAAAAGTTACTGTAGATGGTGAAACTCACTTGCTTCCTCAGCCGTTTATTGTGATTGCAACACAGAATCCTGTTGGTTCAGCGGGAACACAAATGTTACCTTCCTCACAGCTTGACCGTTTTATGATAAAACTTGAAATGGGGTATCCTGATTTTAAAAGTCAGATTGATATTCTTAAAGACAGACACACAGAAAACCCTCTTGATTCTGTTTGTGCAGTAGTAGATGTTAAACAGCTTACGGCAATGCAACAAGAAGTAACAGAAGTTTATATTTCTGACAAAATATATGAGTATGTCACATATCTTGCCGAAGCAACAAGAAATAATGAAAATATAGAGCTTGGAATAAGTCCTCGTGGAGCATTGGCTGTATGTCGTTTTGCAAAAGCTACTGCTTTTCTTCAAAATCGTGATTATGTTATTCCCGAAGATGTAAAAAATACTTTTTCAGATGTATGTACTCATCGCTTGGTTATGAACAGAAAAGCTCGTATTGCCGGATATACTGCTAAAAGTGTGATTGAAGAAATTTTACAGGCAGTCGATATGCCCGCTGTTTTAGCAGAAAAGAGGAAAATTTAATGATAGGCGTATGGGTAACTTGGCTTTTACTGCTTGCTTGTTCAACTGTGTATTCTTTGCTTGCCTCTAATATTTTTAGCATTGTTATACTTGCTGTAATGATTATTTTGCCGATTATAATTATGATTTTAAATCGAGTAGTTAAAGCAAAAGTTTCAGCAGAAGCTGATATGGTAAATACTTGCGAGAAGAATCAAACCGTTATAGTTAAATTAAAAATAAAAAATGACTCTCTTGTATCTTATCGCAGAATCAAAGCAGTAGTATGTATTAAAAATACCCTTACAGGTGAGTGCAGTGAAGAAATAGTTAAGTCTGTGCTGTATGCCAAAAATGCAGTTGAATTTTCAGTGAAGTTTAAAAGTCTTTATTGCGGAAAAATACAAATTTCTTTTAAAGATATTCGATTGTATGACTATTTTGGTTTTACCTACCGCAATTTAGAAATTGATGAAGGTTATTGTGTTACAGTCCTTCCCGATATTTATCCTGTTAATATTACGTTACATAGTTTAGATAAACTGGATTCTGAAATTGAAACCTATTCCGAAGATAAAATAGGAGCAGATATAAGCGAAGTTTATGATTTTCGTGATTATACTCCCGGTGATAGTCCAAAACAGATTCAGTGGAAGTTATCTCAAAAATATGACCGTTTTATCGTTAAGCAAGGCAGTTTGCCTGTGCAAAATTCAGTTTTACTTGTTTTTGCTCCCGGAAAAGGAGAGGCATCGGCAATTTCAACTGCAACTGAAATTGCAGTATCGGTTGCACAATTTTTTTGTGAAAGTGGAGTAAGATTTCAGTTGTTGTGGAAAGATGGTATCCGTCATCTGGTTTGCAGTTATTCTATTGAAAACGAAGAAGATTTATCCGCTGTTTTATCATCCCTACTTTGTGCAGAAACAGCAGAATTGTCTGATTTATTATCGTCAGAAACGGAGTATGAAAACACTATTTGTGTAACATCAGATGAAAGCATAGCAATTAGTGCATTATCATATCAGATGACCGTGCTTTTTTTAGGAGAGCCTATAGATTGTGCGAATGTAATAAGTTTTTCTCCAAAAACTCTTGCAGAGGATTTATGCGAAATCAATATTTGAAAGGAAAAGAAAATATGCATTTAACCCCAAAATCAGGACTGAAAAGTGCAGTAATTTTACCTGACCGAAATTACACTGTATCAGAAAGTATATGGGACGGACTCATCTCTTTTTTGCTCCTAAGCGGACT
>JAXJYN010000050.1:0-9357 GCA_036306965.1 Acutalibacteraceae bacterium | reverse complement strand
TCTTACTACTGCTCATCTATAATTGTTTTGCAAGCAATATCCCCGACTAATGTTGAGTATATTATTTTACTATTTTTACTTATCTATAATTACCTTGATACTTTACTCATCTATAATTGTTTTGCAAGCAATATCCCCGACTAATGTTGAGTATATTATTTTACTATTTTTACTTATCTATAATTATCTTGCTACTTTACTCATCTATAATTGTTTTGCAAGCAATATACTCACAAACCCTACTCCAGTCGGCTACTTGCAACCAGTTCTGTACATATATATCACGTTTGTTAAGGTATTGCTGGAAAAATGCGTGTTCCCATAGGTCTATGGCTACAATAGGGTTAACTTCTGTCAAGGGCGGTGTGTTTTGTTTTTGAGTATTGATTATTTGCAGATTACAGCCCTTATTGCATACAAGCCATGTATATCCGCAACCGAAATTTGCAGTTGTACTTGCAACAAAGGCTGTTTTCATATTTTCAAAATTACCAAAAGAGTCTTTTATCTGATTCATAAGTGGTTGTGAGGGCATTCTTCCTCCCGGTGTCATACTGTTAAAATAGATATAATGATTATAAACACCACCTGCATAATTTCTTATGTTTTTTCTTAAAGCAGGAGGAAAAGTATCAGCGTATGCCACAAGCATCTTTAAACTCCAACCCTGATACTGCGGAAAATGCGACAAAGTTTCGTTTAGCTTATCAATATATGTTTGCATAAGTACACTGTGGTGTATTTTTATAACCTCACCATCAATATACGGTTCAAGGTCATTGTAACCGTAGTTCAGCTTTGGTAATTCAAAAGGATAATGTTCGTTCATATTTAATCTCCCTCTCTTGTACTATTTTTGTTCTTGTGTGTTTTTAAACTTTTTCTGCATTGAATAACCACACACAATGGTGTATAATGATACATATTCAATTATATAAGGAGATATTCATATGAACATTGAATTCAATAAAATAAATGGTGGCGTATGTGCTGCTAAAGGTTTTTTAGCAAACGGATTAAACTGTGGTATTAACCCCAACAAAGAAAAAAACGACCTTTGCCTTATCTATAGTGATGTAATGTGCAACTGTGCAGCTGTATATACACAAAATAAAGTCAAAGGTGCTCCTATTATTGTCACAAAGAAAAATCTTGAAAAATCAGGTGGCAAAGCACAGGCAGTTATAGCCAACTCAAAAAATGCTAACACCTGTAACGCAGACGGTGAACAAAAAGCCGAAAAAATGTGCGTTCTTGCAGGTAATGCACTGAAGCTAAAACCAGAAAATGTAATAGTAGCTTCTACAGGTGTTATAGGTCAGATTTTACCTATTGAGCCTATAGAAAATTCCATAAAAGAGCTTGTAGATGGTCTTTCGTACAATGGCAACGAAAAAGCTGCAACCGCTATTATGACAACCGACACAGTAAAAAAGGAGGTTGCTGTACAATTCACTCTTAATGATAAAATTTGTACTATTGGCGGTATGGCTAAGGGCAGTGGTATGATTCACCCTAATATGGCTACAACTTTGAACTTTGTAACAACAGACGTTGCAATCACAACAGAACTTCTGCAAAAAGCACTTAGTGAAATTGTAAAAATCACCTACAACTGTTTAAGCATAGATGGTGACACATCTACAAATGATATGGTATCAGTTATGGCAAACGGCTTGGCAGAAAATGAACTTATCACTAGCGAAAACGAAAGCTATGAAATATTCAAACAGGCACTTTATGAGGTACTTATGAATATGACAAAAATGCTTGCAAAAGATGGTGAAGGTGCTACAAGAATGATAGAATGCACCTGTGAAGGCTCACCTGACCTTGATACTGCTATTATTGTAGCTAAAAGTGTTATCCACTCACCTTTGTTAAAATGTGCTATCTTTGGCAGTGACGCAAATTGGGGACGTATATTGTGTGCTATAGGTTACGCTGAGGCTGATTTTGACATAACAAAAGTTGATGTAGATATGCGTTCAAGCAAAGGCACCATTGCGGTTTGCAGAAACGGTTCAGGTGTAAAATTCTCTGAAGACAAAGCAAAAACCATTCTTCTTGAAGATGAAATTTATATTGACATTAACCTGAACAGCGGTAACATAACAGCTAAAGCTTGGGGCTGTGACCTTACATACGATTATGTAAAAATCAACGGAGACTACAGGTCTTAATTACACATTCTTTATATATAGAATCCAAAGAGCAACACCAAAACTTGATGGTGTTGCTCTTTTAGCGTTAGCAAATTAAAATATGACAAGCTACACTTTTCTTACTAATATTTTTATATGGTAATTGGGTAATTATTTAGTGTTTACCACAGTGGTCGCAGTCTGTATTAAGGTCTGTTACCTTCGGAGGAAAAAATTCGTCCGTAGGAAAATCTATACGCTCAAACATTTCGCAAGGGTCTGCTTACGACAATTAGTAACGCATTATAATTATTCCTTTTCAGATAGCACATTTAACGATTTTATATTAGTTTTAAAGGTTCGTCCTTTTCCACTATTCTCGTATTTCACATTTACACCAACAGGAACACCAAAGAAGAAAATATCTACTTCACCACTAGACATTGAGGTAGTTTTTACTATTATTTTCTCTACAATCGACTCAAAAAAGTCATCATCATACTGTGTGGTACTTGATAAAATTCGCCTGATATTATCAACATATTCAGTAAGGTTGATGGTTGTTTTTTCTTTTTGTGTGTTTTCAAACTTGATATTTTCGATGTTGGCTGTGGCTTTTGCTATTTTATTATCGTATTTTTGGCGTTGGTGCATATATTCTTCTTTAGTGATTATGTTATCCATAAGCAAATCTAAAAGCTGTTGTTTTTTTAGCTTGTTTTGTTCAATCTGTCTTTCAAGCTTTATTGTATCAGCTACATTACATTTGAATACCTGTCTTATTTCTCCCATAATTTCATCAATGATTTTATCCTTGCTGTCACAAAGCAAATCAAACGCATTTGTAACACAGGTTTTCAATGTTCTGTCATTGATATTTCCATTTTTGCAATTAAGAATAACATTACCGTTTCTATCAAGTGTGCCAGCCTTTGCAATCGTTTTGCATTTCCACGATTGTAATATTGTGCCATTCTTATTGGTTTGTCTGCGACTTACATAGGTATTACCACACTTGCTACAAATAATCTTACCACTGCACCAATACCTGTTGCTATGTGGGTTATTAGTTTGATTATTGGTTATTTTTCTGTGATAGCTACGGTTATTCAGTTTGTCTTGTGCTAAATTCCAAGTGGTTCTATCAATTATAGCTTCGTGGTGGTCGGTTAGAGATATTTGAGATTTTTTATCATAGTTAGTGCATTTTTTATGCGTTAGATAATTCTCTGTGTAGGTCTTTTTTTGAATTAAATCGCCTACATATTTCTCATTTCTAAGTATTCGTGCAATTTTAGTTGCATCCCATAGGTAAGTGCCTTGTTTAGTTGTTATTTTATCTCGTATAAGTCCATTGGCTATTTCATTAGTACCCTTATCACCATAAACATATTCATTAAATATGCGTATTACAATATCCTTTGTGTTAGGGTCTACTGTCATTTTACCGTTTGAAATGTTATAGCCTAGCATATTGTTACGACCAAATACAAAACCTTTTTCCATCATTCGGGTTTGTCCCCATTTAACTCTGTCAGAGGTCTTTCTGCTTTCCTCTTGTGCAAGACTAGCCATAAGAGTTAAACGCAATTCTCCGTCTTTCGCTCTGGTGTCAATACCATCATTTGTAAATATAACACCAACCTTTACATCGCTTAGTTGTCTTGTTATTGTTAATGTGTCAACGGTGTTTCGTGCAAATCGGCTTACCTCTTTGGTAAGAATTAAATCAATTTCACCACGCAAGGCAGAATCAATCATTTTGTTAAAGCCATCACGATTTTTAAGTGAAGTGCCTGATATTCCCTCGTCAAAATAAACATCTTGCAATACCCAATCATCGTGCTTGCTTATGTAGTCGTTAAAATATGCCTTTTGGCTTTCAAGTGAATGTAGCTGTTCTTCTTTATCAGTTGATACTCTGCAATATGAAGCAACTCTTAATTTATTATTCAATATGTTCACCTCGGTATGTTTAATAGCACACATACCATAATGACAACACTAATATATCATCAATACGATATGTGTGCAATATAATTAGTGCTTTTTATTTTGCAGTTTTTTCAGCTGTATCAACTGATTACTATCTATTAAACCTTTATTATAAAGGCTATTATACACTCCACACTTTATCTGTGATTTAAAATCCTTTTGCTGTGTAGGTGTTAGAATGTTTCTTATAATCATTTCTCCTTTGCTGTTTTGTTACATTTTATGTGGTGCTTTAGGTTAATATGTTTGCAGATGTCAGAATAAAGCAATATATTACTGCGTTAGAGTGAGATTGACAACATTGTGAGAGCTAGAATGATTAGTGTACACTGTATATATCGCTCGCTTACGCTCACTCGAAAATTTTTTTAAATTCGCTACGCTCATTGTAAAAAAATAAAAAAATAATTAATGAAAAGGTGTAATTGGGAGTGTTTTTTGTTATTGCTTTTCGTTATGGACAATAGGATATATAAGAAAAGAGGTAACTTTCGCCAAAAAAGTCCAGTTTGTCCCAGTGTTAAGCCAATTTTGAGAATATCTAATCGGAACAAAATGGCGAGTTGGAGTTAAAAATAACACATTTATAAGTGATAAATAAATATATATCTTATACTTTTAAATGTACATTTTTTCAATGTAGTACTTGCAATCAATCTTCGCCCTGTAAATGTACTTTTATCAGTGTGCAAGTGTAAAAAATGGGAGTTTTACTATATATAGTTTTTCGCCAATTTCTTACACTTTCTAAATTTTATCTATCACCCATACACTTCTATACATTTTACCGTTTATCTTTTTGCTTATCTTTCTAATGACAAAATCAGACTTTAAGTCATTTGCTAAATAGCTGTTTAATGTTTCTCGTGTTTTTATTAATTTACTACCATCTGAACGCAAATTGATTTTTTGGATTAATTCTTTGCGACTCTCTACAGTTGGCATATACTCGCCAACGTTATCATTTAAGTAGGTTATTAGTGATTTGTTTTCAAAAATAGTTTCTGCTGTATCGTAAATATACTTGTATTTTCTTTCACCGTATTTATTGAATTGTGGTGTTAAATCAAATATTTCTTCCATATGCATACGATAACCCAATTTACCTTTTTCTAATATAGCCTCATACAATTTTAAATTTTGCTTGTTTTTGTATAGCATTAGTTCATTTACACAAGCCTTACAAACACCATTGCAAGTGTCAAAATAAACTATATTGTCAGATTCTCTAAAATATTTTGAAATATATTCTTCGGTGGTGTGTTCTTTTGCATATTCAGCTTTTTCAATCGCTTTTTGAGTTTTGGTTATACTGTATTCGAGTTGTCTATTTGATATGTTTTTTATTATTAACACAAACTTATCGTCAGGGTCGTTATAATCCACTCTTCTTCGTCCTACACATTGGATAAAAGAAGCAACATCCTTTATATCGACTATCACATATCTTACAGACTTATCTACAATGTTAATGCCAGCGTCAAAGCAAGATGTAGTGAAAAGTATATTTTCCTCAAATCTTTCATTAGCTAACATATCATTCTTTTTCTGTTCATCAACATATTTAGAATATCTACGATTACCTGTTGCACATACAAAAATGGAGTTTTTCTTATATTTTTTATGTAGGCTATATGCTCGTTTTGCACTTTGAATAAATACAATTGCTTTTTGATTTTGTTTAATTATCAAATCAACCATATCATCTAATGTTGAATTTTTAGTGTAAAATAAAATATCATCAATATAATCATAGTTGTATGGAACGGTGTATTTTATTGTTGGCTTGTCGCACATTAATTTAAGATATTCTTCTATGTTGTCACCTGTTGCAGACATACATATTTTTATTGAGTCAGGTGTATGATTCATAATATAGTCAAAAGAAATATCTGTACATTTGGCAAAGCCTGCGTCATCAATGAAGTAATGAAATTCATCACATACAATAAAATGGTAATTATTCAAATCCTCAAATCTATCATTTAGCTTATCATTTTCTAGCTTTTGATAGCTTGTAACTGTAATTATATCATCTTTCTTATCTCCTTTTAGTTCAAAATTAAAAGCGTCAACACAATTTTTACGATGAATAAACATAATAATTTTATAATTGTGTTCTTTTGCGTATTTATATAAAATTTCTTTCACAAAATAGCTTTTACCTACACCACAACCAGCAGATATGGTTATAATATCGCCTTGCTTCCATTGTTCTATATCAGTTCTTGTTATTACATCTGATACTCTTTTTCTTCCCAAAACAGTGTTTTTCTGCTTTGTTATCACTTTGTTTGCGTTTGACAATAATCCTTACCCTATACCCTTATCTAAATAATAGCTTTCCATATCAGTATGAATTTTAGGTGTGTTTCTGAATATAAACACCTTAAACATCGGATATTTTATATTATCCTTAACTTTTATAATATCGTGTCCTTTGCGTACAAGGTAATTAGCTAAACTCAAGCTATATACAAAAAATTCTTTTTCTCTTAGTAATTCTCTAAAAATGTTATTCAATATTAAATCCTTTCTGTTGTTGGTTGTATGCTTTTAAGTGATTTGAGTTCCTTTGCTGTAAAGTTTATAAAGTATTCATCAGTTGTATTAGGTATCAGCTTCATAATCTTGTTGTCATTACTCTTTATTTCTGCAAATATATGACAGTATAAGGCACATTCAGTATTTGTACTGTCTGTATCATCAATATGGACAGAAATCTTAAAACCAGTGTCACAAAACACATTTATGTCAGTTATGTTTCTGTTTAAGCAGTTGACTAGATTAGTGACATTTGGATTGAAATCAACATCAAGCAACATATCTACAAAACTAGGGTCATCATATACAAAAGAAAATGAATGACAATTTGTATTCGTTGATGATGTATCTCGTTCTATATGTGATATAACCTCTAGCACAAGTGGTATTTCTGCTATACAAATAGGTTCTTCTTTGTTGTTATCTAAAAATGTAAATATTTTCATAATGGTATATTCTCCTTTTGTAAAAATAATTTGTTTAATTAATCGGATAGTTTGCTTTAGAGTGTTGTATTACAGTGATTACAGCTGTACCAATGTACATAATTTATGTTCATTCGGTGTTAGCGTGCAAATAAATTGTAATATATCACAATAATCAACTTTTAAAACATTAAATCATTGTGCAAAACGCTATAATATTTATTGCACATTACAAGAATAATAATCGGTACAGCTGTCGGAAAATCGCATTGTAAAGCAATTTTTTAATAAAATTAAGCAAAATATCGGTAGTCGGAAACAAAAACATATAGATAAAAATAAATGTGTTTTTCTTATGTATTCGCAACTACCGATATGTACTTACCTTTTAATACTACACAACATCACCCACACGCACATTTAAAAGTATGTAGCCTGTTTGCAATCATACAAATACAAGCACTCTCTAATATAATGCTCAAGTTTTTTATACATATAGGTTTTAATCTGCTGTGGTGTATAATTTACAGCAATTACCTTAGACATATCAAAATTCACAGCTGGTACTTTACCCTTTAGACCTAGCTTGCATAGCATATCATTTTTAAGGGTGTATAAATGCTTTTCAAACTCTTCAAAGTCATCAAACATTCTTATTGTGTCTATATCTATCTCGTATTCGCCTGTTTCCTTGACTCTACGAATTTGAAGATTATCACCACAGGTAAGTACAGTTGCTTCAGGAACATCACTGTAAATCAGTTCGTATTTATTGATAATTTCTTCGTATGGGTCATTCTCGGTGTCAATATCGTTTTCTACTGTTGTTTCCTCAAGTGCCTCATTTTCCTCAAGTGTATTGTTGTTATAATTGTTATCTAACTGCATAATTCCAAATTCCTTTCTTTTTTCATTTCTGTTATTTGTTTTTACCACACCAGCTTGTACAGCAGTGCAATTTCATCCTCTGTCAGCTCAACACTGAATACATAACCCATTTCACCATATTGATTTGACTTGTTAGCAGAATATCCCTCAACATAAAACCACAAAGCAACTTCACCAGATACCACTAGCACTTGAACTTTGCGTGATGTCACCACAAAGTTTGGACAACCTAAACGGAATGTTTCCATTAAAAAGGCTGTAAGCACTGGGTCATCATAATCCAATGTTAAAATCTCAACAGAGTCACTATAATTAGCTACTGTACTGTTTGGGTCTACTGCTAAGTCAAAGAAGTTTTCTCTGTTTACATCAACAAATACTCTTTGCAATTCGTTTGCAAAGTCATCGTTGAAATTAATATTCTTGATGTACTTTTCCTCTAGTGGTGTGTCAAATACCAAATTTACATCTGCTGTTAAATCCTCGCAATCTACTAAGATGTTATCTCTTATACCGTAAAATACTTTCATTCGTTTAACCTCTTTTCTTTTTTGTTGTAAACATCTGTTCGGATAGCGTTTCTATATAATAGCAAACAGATGTTCTTTTTGTCAATGTTGTTTACATAAAGTTTACAAAATTTTCTACTTGTTCGGCATTGGTATCACCTCGCTTTGTGTTGTATACCGTCACGAATCGTTACGGTAAAGGGTGTTTGTTTTGCTTGTGAGTTTATTATACACTTATTAGTGTCTTTTGTCAACGAATTTTTGCAACTTTTTTATTTATTTTGAAATTAATTTTTTGCTATTGACATTTTTAAGTGTATGATATATGATAGAAATAAGGAAGGAAGTGTTAATATGCCATTTACAATGGGTGAGAAAATAAAGGTTATTTTAAAACGCAGAAATATGACAGTTGCACAACTAGCTGAAAGAACTGGACAATCACGACAGAATATATCAAATAAATTAAGTCGTGATAACTTCACAGAAAAAGAGCTTTATACAATAGCTAATGCTCTAGATTGTTCTTTTGAAGCTTGTTTCATAATGAACGATACAGGCGAAAAAATTTAAAAGGTGTAAACATAATGCCTATTGTTTACAAAATAGACATACTGTCAGCTTTAAAAAATGCAGGATATTCAAGTTATAAAATTAGAAAAGAAAAGCTATTAGGTGAAGCAACTTTGCAAAAAATACGAAACGGAGAGCCTGTTTCTTGGGAGAATATATCCACAGTATGTAGATTGCTACAATGTCAACCGGGTGATATACTAGAATATGTAGAGGAATAAGCATATTGTGTAATGGTGTTTCAAGAGCAATAATAAATATAGGAGTGATAACAATGCC
>JAXJYN010000049.1:0-16383 GCA_036306965.1 Acutalibacteraceae bacterium | reverse complement strand
TTACGTACGTAACTTTATACATATTGCCAATTTACATTTAACTACGTACGTAGTGTAATATGGTCAAAGGTTAGGACAACACACCGAACCGAACACAGAAAGGAGCGACAGGATATGAAGAAGAACATCAGAACACTAAGGCAGAAAGCCTGCACAATAGCTAACAGCCTAGTAAAGCAAGGTTACAGCCGTTCTATGGCAATGTTTATTGCACCACTTTTAAACGCTGGTAAGACTGTTAGGGGCTATTACAGAGCAGTTAAAGCAAAGGCTATAAACTTTTATAAGACTAAATCCACAAACTCAAAAATCGCATAATAAAGCTGTTTTTTAAGCACCATTCAGTTTTTTTAAAGTTTCCTTGATTATATGCAAAGCCTTTTTCGGTTCTGATATATTCAGCGTTGCCTGTTCCATAGGACAATATCCTGTGTTGGTTCTGTTGCGTATCATTTCCACTATAGTCTCATACGACACGTTGATTTCATAGCTTTCCAAAAGCTCTAACGCAGGAACACTGATAACAGAGGCGTAAAGTGCTTTTGCTCCGAGAAGTACGTAGAGGAATGCTGCCGCTTTTCCTACTACTTTATCTGCCGCATAGCATCCATTGTAGTTTTCCTTAGAATCAAGCAAATCAAGAAGTGGTTTGACACCACGCCCATAACTGGAGAAAGCGGTATCGCCCTTGACCAGTACGCAGGTGAAATTGCCTTCAGTAAGAATTTCTTTTGCTCTAACAATATCGTTCTTTTCACTCATACACTTTTTGTTGCCCAATTAGCAATTATTGTTTCACTGTTCTGAACCTTATGTCCATGGATACTGAGGCCACCTGCAAACACAGTGTTAGGATAATTCTTTTGAAGGTCCTGCTCGCTTGTTCCCATTCCACTGCCTTCATTTGTGCATAGCGGGATAATTTTCTTGCCTGTCAGGTCATATTGGTCGAGAAAAGTAAAAATACACATAGGAGCGGTTCCCCACCAGTTTGGATAGCAAACAAAAATCGCTTCATACTGTGAAATGCTTTCAGGCAACGTTTTGATTTCAGGGCGTGTATTTGTATGTAATTCTTCCTTTGCAACATCACAGCACGTTTTGTAGTCATTAGGATAAGGCTTTACTGTCTCAATTTCCAACAAATCACCGCCTATGGCCTTTTGAATATACTCTGCGGCAATTTCCGTATTTCCTTTGGCGATTACTTTGATACCGCCCGGAAAGTAATTTTCTCCTTTATGAGAGAAATATACAGTCAAAATTTTCTTCATAGTGATACTCCTTATTTCTCAAATTCCTCGGTTACTGCTTCAAGTAGCTCACGGATATTCAGATGCTGTGGGCAGATGCTTTCACATCGTCCGCATTTGATACAATCGCTTGCTTTGCCACCGTTTTTGGTATGAATCTGATTATAGTAATAACCTGTATTCCAATTATTGAATATCTTTTTAGCATTCAGACAGGCAAACAGGTCGGGAATGGAGATACCCTTGGGGCAAACCTCGGTGCAATAACGGCAAGCAGTGCAGGAAACGGTACCCAATTTTCGGAAGATTTCACAGACCTTTTCTACAGCGACACTCTCCTGTGCATTAAGGGGCTGAAAATTCTTCATATAGCCGATGTTATCGTTAATCATTTCCATATTTCCCATACCGGAAAGAACCATCATAACATTCGGCTGACCTGCGGCAAAGCGAATCGCATAGCTTGCGTTGGAACCGCCGTGCAGTTCGTCAAATACTTTTTGTGCTTCGCTTGGCAGATTGACAAGACTGCCACCCTTGACAGGCTCCATCACGATAACAGGCTTATTGTGCTTTATGCAGACCTCCAAGCATTTTCGAGCCTCAACGGAGGCATCCTCATAGTCCACGTAGTTCAGCTGAATCTGCACCACCTCAATCTGCGGATATTCTGTCAAAATACGCTCCAATACATTGGCTTTATCGTGGAAAGAGATGCCAAAATGCTTAATTTTGCCCTCTGCTAAAAGTTCAAGTGCCGTTTCGTAAGCACAAATAGATTTGTATTTCTCAAAAATCGTAGCATCCTGTGCGTGCATTAGGTAAAAATCAAAGTAATCCACGCCACAGGCTTGAAGCTGAGTTTCAAAGAGAGGACGGATGTCCTCGTTCTTTGTAAAGTGATGTGTGGATAGCTTATTCGTGAGAACATAAGACTCACGTGGATATCTTGATGTCAGGCATTCTTTCAGGGCAATCTCGCTCTTGCCATTTAAGTACCCGTGAGCAGTATCGAAGTAGTTGAAGCCCGCTTTGAGAAAAGCGTCAATCATTTTTTTAGTTTCAATACAGTCAACCTCGTCACCCGCCATCGGCAGACGCATACAGCCGAAGCCGAAATTCTTTTTTATGTTTTCAAAATATAAATTGCTCATAACGGTAACCTCCAAATTATTGAGTAACATAGTGTATTTTATGGAAAAAGTGAAAAATCAGAATAAGACCAACAAAGAGTGCAATAACGGACATTGTAGGGGAGGCCCAAAGAATGTATTTAGCACCCCAAAGACTGCGAATCACAAAGAACAGTACAATATCGAGAGAGCCTTTGTTCAGCAAAGACAGCAAAAATGGCTTTACGCTTTGTCCCACTGCCTGAAATACGGCGATAATGACGAACAAAATCGGGTAGATTGCAGTAGCGATACACAGTATGCGTAGGAATTTTGCACCGTAATAGATTGTATCCTCATTAACCTGTTCCATATCTCATTCCTCCGAGCAAAAATAAGAAACAATTTATTTCATTTTATAGCTTTTATTGAAAAAACTTGGATTTATGATATAATCAACTCGTTAAAGGAGATTATACACCTTAAAGTTAGCTTTAAGTCAAGTGGTCGTGCAGAAAAATACGGGAAAAATTGGAGAAAAATATTATGATTTATACAATCGGAGAAATGGCAAAAAAGCTCGGTGTTGCACCATCAACGCTTCGGTATTATGACAAAGAGGGATTGCTCCCGTTTGTGGAACGCTCTAAAAGTGGCATTAGGGTTTTCAAGGACTCCGATTATGCGTGGTTACAGATTATCGAATGTCTGAAAAAGACGGGTATGCAGTTAAAGAATATCAAATTATTTATTGAAATGGCAATGCAGGGCGATGCAACCATAGAACTACGCCTCTCTTTGATTATCAAGCAAAAGGAAGCTATTCAAAAGCAGATTGCAGAGCTTGAAGAAACACTCCGTATGTTGGATTTTAAGGAATGGTATTATAAAACCGCACAGGAAAACGGTTCAACGGACATACCCGAACATATGTCGCTTGATGAGCTTCCCGAAAAGTTCCGTGAGGTGAGAATAAAGCTATGTGGAGAATAAAGACGTGGTCTTACATTCTATGAAAATGCAAAGCTTGTTGAAAATAACTTTACCCCGATTGTTGTTGCAGTGGTTTTGTTTACAACAGCAGTTGCTGTGTATGTAGTTTATACAGTAAGAAAAAGAAAATCAGACAGTATAGTTAAGTAAACTGCAAAAACAGATTTAATAAAACAGACCTCACAAAAGTCAAAGATAAAAATCTTACTTTTGTGAGGTCGTTTTTTATACTATTTCACTATTTAAAGTTTAAACGGTGGAATAGATTTGTCGGGCAGAATTTGCCCAGAAAAGAACGAAGTGATGAGTTAATTATGCTAACAAGATGTCTAGTGCTTAAATAGAGATTAGTATTAGATTTATTGTAATATAACATAAAGCAAAAAACCACGCTCTCTTGGTAACAGTGCTGTTTTTGCCTGTACCAAGAGGGCGTGGTTTACTTTAAAAAGTGTAACTTTTCAATTTTATATTTTATAAGTTTCGGTTAATATCAGTGTTCCAAATCCTGGTCAGCCAAGGCTGTAGAAGTAGGGAAGTTTTCCTCAAGTTCTACATTACTGTATCTCTGCATACCTGTACCTGCAGGAACAAGTTTACCAATAATAACATTTTCTTTAAGACCAACAAGCGGGTCAACCTTACCCTTGATAGCTGCGTCTGTAAGAACACGAGTTGTTTCCTGGAATGAAGCAGCAGACAAGAAACTGTCAGTAGCAAGCGATGCCTTTGTAATACCAAGCAACTGCTGTGTAGCTGTTGCAAGTTCAAGGTCAGTTTCACCTGCATCAATTCTTTTCTGGATTTCTTCATTTGCAGTGATAAATTCGTATCTGTCAACCTGTGAGCCTGTCATCAAGCCTGTTGAACCTGGTTCTTCAACCTTAACCTTCTTCATCATCTGACGAACAATAACCTCAATGTGCTTATCGTTGATAGCAACACCCTGTAGACGGTAGGTACGCTGTACTTCTTCTATCAGATAGTTCTGAACAGCCTCTACACCGAGAATGTCAAGTACATCGTGAGGATTTTTAGCACCTTCTGTCAGCATATCACCCTTGTGAATGAACTGACCTTCAAGAACTTTTTCTCTTGAACCGTGAGGAATGAGGTAGCTCTTTTCTTCGGCTGTTTCTCTGTTAAAGATAACAGCGTGGCGAGCACCCTTGATTGTATCGAATCTAACTTCACCATCAATTTCACTCAGGATAGCCTGATGCTTAGGACGTCTGCTCTCAAACAATTCTTCAACTCTTGGAAGACCCTGTGTAATATCTTCGCCACCTGCGACACCACCTGTATGGAATGTACGCATTGTAAGCTGTGTACCTGGTTCGCCGATAGACTGAGCAGCTATAATACCTACAGCCTCACCAACTGTAACAGGCATACCGTTTGCAAGGTTAGAACCGTAACACTTACGGCAAACACCATGCTTTGCTCTACAACCAAGGATAGAACGGATTTTAACCTTTTCTACACCACTGTTAGAGATAATATCAGCTTCTTTGTCGCCCATCATTGTGTCCTTTGATACCAAAACTTCGCCAGTTTCACTGTCAACAAAGTCTTCAACAAGATATCTGCCAAGAAGTCTTTCTCTAATGTCCTCAATCTTTCTCTTGCCATCATAGATTGTGTAAATCTCAATGCCTTCGTGTGTACCACAGTCATCTTCTCTTACGATAACATCCTGAGATACGTCAACAAGACGACGTGTTAAGTAACCTGAGTCGGCTGTACGAAGAGCTGTATCGGCAAGACCCTTACGAGCACCACGAGATGAAATAAAGTATTCCAAAATATTAAGACCTTCACGGTAGTTAGCTCTAATAGGAATTTCAATGGTTTTACCTGATGTATTGGCAATAAGACCACGCATACCTGCAAGCTGTCTAATCTGAGACATACTACCACGGGCACCAGAGTCAGCCATCATCCAAATAGGGTTGTAAGCATCCATATTGTCTTTCAAGGCATTTGTAACATCATCTGTTGCCTTGTTCCAAATCTTTAGAACATTCTTATAACGTTCTTCGTCGCTCATCAAGCCCTGATTATATAGCTCAGTAATTTCGTCCTTGTCGATTTCTGCCTGAGCAATAATTTCCTTCTTAGCAGGAGGAATAGCAGCGTCACAAACGGCAACAGTAATAGCACCGATTGTAGAGTATTTATAACCTTGAGATTTAATGTCATCAAGAACTCTTGATGTAATCTCTGTACCGTGTGTTCTTATACACTTGTCTATAATTTTACCAAGCTGAGATTTACCAACAAGGAAGTCAATCTCATATTTAAGTTCATTTTCAGGAATTGTTCTATCAACAAATCCCAAATCCTGAGGGATAGGTCTGTTGAAGATGATACGACCAACAGTAGTGTCAACAATACCTGTCTTCATTTCTCCGTTGATTTCCTTACTGCGTCTTACTTTAATCTTAGAGTGAAGTGTAATGTATTTAGCATCATAAGCCATAAGAGCTTCATTTTCATCTCTAAATACTTTGCCTTCACCTGGTTCACCATTCTTATCAAGTGTCAGATAGTAAGAACCCAGAATCATATCCTGTGAAGGAACAGCAACAGGGCGTCCGTCAGAAGGCTTCAACAGGTTGCCGGCAGCCAACATCAGGAATCTTGCTTCAGCCTGTGCCTCAGCAGACAAAGGAACGTGAACAGCCATCTGGTCACCGTCAAAGTCAGCGTTATACGCTGTACAAACAAGTGGATGAAGCTTTAACGCTCTACCCTCAACAAGTACAGGCTCAAATGCCTGAATACCAAGACGGTGAAGTGTAGGAGCACGGTTAAGAAGAACAGGGTGTCCCTTAATTACAACCTCAAGAGCGTCCCAAACTTCTGGCTTTGCTCTTTCTACTGCTTTTCTTGCTGCCTTAATGTTAGCAACTGTTTTTGTTTCAACAAGTCTTTTCATTACAAAAGGCTTGAACAGCTCAAGAGCCATTTCCTTAGGCAAACCGCACTGGTACATTTTAAGTTCAGGGCCAACTACGATAACCGAACGACCTGAATAGTCAACACGCTTACCAAGCAGGTTCTGACGGAAACGACCCTGCTTACCCTTAAGCATATCAGAAAGTGATTTCAATGCTCTGTTATTAGGGCCTGTTACAGGTCTGCCACGTCTGCCGTTGTCTATAAGTGCATCTACAGATTCCTGTAGCATACGCTTTTCATTTCTTATAATAATGTCCGGAGCTTCCAGTTCAAGAAGTTTTCTCAGACGATTGTTTCTGTTAATAACTCTACGGTACAAATCGTTAAGGTCAGATGTTGCAAATCTACCACCGTCAAGCTGTACCATAGGACGAATATCCGGCGGAATTACAGGAATTACGTCCATAATCATCCACTCAGGACGGTTGCCTGACATTCTGAATGCCTCAACAACCTCAAGTCTTTTTACAAGACGCACCTTTTTCTGACCACTTGCTGTTTCAAGTTCATCCTTAAGTTCAGCTGAAAGAGCATCAAGGTCAATTTCTTTTAGCAGTTTTTGAATTGCCTCAGCACCCATTCCTGCTTCAAAATCGTCCTCGTATTTTTCACGCATTTCTCTGTACTCGTTGTCAGTAAGAATTTGCTGTTTTACAAGACCTGTACCTTCACCGGGGTCAGTAACAATGTAAGAAGCAAAGTAAAGTACCTTTTCAAGCAAACGTGGAGAAATATCAAGCATTAAGCCGATTCTTGAAGGAATACCCTTAAAGTACCAGATGTGAGAAACAGGTGCAGCAAGTTCAATGTGACCCATTCTTTCACGTCTTACTTTAGAACGTGTTACCTCAACGCCACAGCGTTCACAAACCTTACCCTTAAAACGGATTCTCTTATACTTACCGCAGTGACATTCCCAGTCCTTCTGTGGACCAAAAATTTTCTCGCAGTAAAGTCCGTCTGTTTCAGGTTTTAGTGTACGATAATTTATAGTTTCAGGCTTGGTAACCTCGCCGTATGACCATTCTCTGATCTTATCAGGTGAAGCAAGTCCTATCTTAATTGAGTCAAATACATTAAATTCCATTATATGCCTTACCTCCTGAATTAAAGCTCGTCACTGCCGTAACCGTCACCAAAGTCCAGCAGATCCTCTGTTTCTTCCTCGGCAAAACCGGATTCATCTATCATATTGTCGCCTTCCTGGTCTTCATCATACTGGAATCCGTCCATATCTGTCATTACTGTTTCAGATTCAAAGGCTTCATCAGATGCTTCCTCGTTGTTATTAGCTACAGGAATATCGTCATCTTCATCGAAATTCTGTCTTAGGTCAATTTCATTTTTATCCTTATCAAGCACACGCACATCAAGAGCAAGTGACTGTAGTTCTTTAATAAGAACCTTGAATGATTCAGGAATACCAGGTGTAGGTATATTTTGACCCTTAACGATAGCTTCGTAAGTTTTTACACGACCGACAACATCGTCAGACTTAACTGTAAGGATTTCTTGAAGTGTATAAGCAGCACCATAAGCCTCAAGTGCCCAAACTTCCATTTCACCGAAACGCTGACCGCCAAATTGAGCTTTACCACCCAAAGGCTGTTGTGTAACAAGTGAGTAAGGGCCTGTTGAACGTGCATGGATTTTATCATCTACAAGGTGATGCAGTTTCAGGTAGTACATATAACCAACTGTAACAGGGTTATCAAACCATTCACCTGTTCTACCATCACGAAGTCTTGTTTTACACTCCATTGAAATGCCGTTTTTGTTGAAACATTCTGTAAAATCAATATATTTTGGTGACTCCGGTGGAGGCAGTTCTCCTGCCTTTGATTTTTCAAGAATATCTTCATAAATTTTGAAAATATCCTGCTCGTGAGCACCGTCAAATACCGGTGTCATAATTTTCCAGCCAAGTGCTTTAGCGGCATAACCCAAGTGAACCTCAAGTACCTGACCGATATTCATACGAGAAGGTACGCCCAATGGGTTAAGAACAATATCAAGAGGTGTACCATCAGGTAAGAATGGCATATCCTCCATAGGTAAAATTCTTGAAACAACACCCTTGTTACCGTGACGACCAGCCATCTTGTCACCGACAGAGATTTTTCTCTTCTGTGCAAGATAACAACGTACAACCTTGTTAACACCCGGCTGTAGTTCGTCTGCACTGTTTTCACGGGTAAATACCTTTACGTCTACTACTATACCACATTCACCGTGTGGAACTCTTAAAGAAGTATCTCTTACTTCTCTTGCTTTTTCACCAAAGATAGCTCTCAGCAATCTTTCTTCGGCTGTAAGTTCTGTTTCACCCTTAGGTGTAACCTTACCAACAAGAATATCGCCTGCCTTAACTTCAGCACCAATGTGAATGATACCGTTTTCGTCAAGGTCTTTTAGCATATCCTCGCCAACATTAGGAATATCTCTTGTAATTTCTTCAGGGCCTAGCTTTGTATCTCTTGCCTCTGTTTCATATTCCTCTATATGAATTGATGTATAAACATCATCTCGTACAATTTTTTCATTAATCAGTACAGCATCCTCGTAGTTATAACCTTCCCAAGTCATAAATCCGATTAGTGCATTTTTACCAAGACTAATTTCACCATTGCAGGTAGCAGGGCCGTCTGCAAGAACCTCATTCTTAGAAACTCTCTGACCCTTTGATACAACAGGAATCTGATTAATACAGGTACTCTGGTTGGAACGCATAAACTTTGTAATTTCAAAGTCCTGGATTCTGCCTGAATCATAACGTACAACAATCTTGTCAGCACTAACGCTAAGAACAACGCCGTCTTCTTCAGAAAGAACACATATACCTGAATCAACGCCTGCCTTGTACTCCATACCTGTACCAACTATAGGTGATTCTGTAACAAGCAAAGGCACAGCCTGACGTTGCATGTTAGAACCCATCAACGCACGGTTTGCGTCATCGTTTTCAAGGAATGGAATCATTGCTGTAGCAACTGATACAACCATTCTAGGAGAAACGTCCATATAATCGAAACGTTCACGGTCAAGCTCGACAAATTCATCTCTAAATCTACCATTAACAATCTGATTTTTAAATCTGCCTTCGCTGTCAAGTGGTACGTTAGCCTGAGCAACAATGTAGTTATCCTCTACATCTGCTGTCATATATACAACTTCATCTGTTACAACACCTGTTTCCTTGTCTACTTTACGGAAAGGTGCTTCAATAAAGCCATAATTGTTGATTCTTGCAAATGTTGCAAGATAAGAAATCAAACCGATGTTAGGGCCTTCAGGTGTTTCGATAGGACACATACGACCGTAGTGGCTGTAGTGAACGTCACGAACCTCAAATCCGGCTCTGTCTCTTGAAAGACCGCCAGGGCCAAGTGCTGAAAGTCTTCTTTTATGTGTAAGCTCTGCAAGAGGGTTTGTTTGGTCCATAAACTGTGACAAAGGTGAAGAACCGAAAAATTCTTTAATTGCCGCTGTTACAGGACGAATATTAATCAGGTTGTTAGGTGTTAAGCCTTCAATATCCTGAGCGTTTAGTGTCATTCTTTCTCTAATAACTCTTTCAAGTCTTGAAAAACCAATTCTGAACTGGTTCTGCAACAACTCACCAACACTACGAATACGACGGTTGCCCAAGTGGTCGATGTCGTCTGTTACACCTATACCGTGAGCAAGGTTGTTCATATAGTTGATGGTTGCAAATATATCGTCAATAGTAATTGTATTAGGGATAAGGTCGCCACGTCTTCTTCTTAACTCGTTTTTAAGTGTTGCTTCATCATCACCACAACCGTCAAGAATTTCCATAAGAACATCAAACTGAACCTTCTCGTTTATGTTGCACTCAGCGTCAGCGTCAAAGCTTACATATTTGCTGATGTCAACCATACCGTTAGAAAGAATTTTAACCTTTGCACCCTCAGCATCATATACATAAGCTTCTTTTACACCTGCATTTTCAATTTCAAGTGCAAGCTCTTTATTTATAATATCATCAGGCATTGCCATAAGCTCGCCTGTGCGAGGGTTGGCAATAGGCTCAGCAACTTTCTGCTCAATAAGTCTTGAGGCAATACCGAGCTTTTTGTTATACTTGTAACGACCAACTCTTGACATATCATATCTTCTTGTATCGAAGAACAAGCCAAACAGGTGGTTCTGTGCGTTTTCAAGTACAGGTGGTTCGCCCGGTCTTTGCTTTTTGTAAACCTCAAGCAAAGCTTCTTCCTGATTGTGACAAGGGTCTTTTTCTAGTGTAGCACGAATTCTTTCGTCCTCACCAAAATGCTCAAGAATCTGGGCATCTGTACCTAAGCCCAAAGCTCTTATAAATACAGTTATAGGAATTTTTCTGTTTTTATCAATACGAACATAAAAAACATCGTTAAGGTCGTTTTCGTACTCCAGCCATGCACCTCTGTTAGGAATAACTGTTGAGCTGAAAATCTTCTTGGATGTCTTGTCGTACTCCATCTTGTAGTATACGCCGGGAGATCTTACAAGCTGAGATACTATAACTCTTTCTGCACCGTTAATAACAAATGTACCGCTTGCTGTCATAAGCGGGAAGTCGCCCATAAATACGTTTGACTTTTTAATTTCACCTGTTTCGGTGTTGGTAAGTGTAGCAGTTACTCTTAGAGGTGCAGCATATGTTGCATCTCTTTCTTTACACTCCTTAACGCTGTAGTTAGGGTGTTCAACATCCAGCGAATAGTCAATGAAATCCAACACATATGTTCCTGCATGATTAGTAATGCCGGAAACATCCTTGAAAACCTCTTTTAAGCCCTCAGTCAAAAACCATTGGTATGAATTTTTCTGAACCTCAATAAGGTTTGGCATTTCAATAACTTCATCAATTTTAGCGAAAGACATTCTTTCAGCTTTACCAAGTTTTACAGGCTTGACATTTACCATAGGCGTATCACTCCGTTCATAAAATTTAGTCCGAAATTTTAAAATACTTAGCTTAACTAATGGCATAAAAATTTTCTGAAAACTATTGATTTTTAGAAAAATCTGTGCTAATATTCATTCGTTGAAAAACTGAATAAGGCACTTTTTGCCATTATGTTGCATTTTATAAGTATAATCCATTGACGTCAACTTGTCAATGGATTTTTTTGTTTTTTAGTACAAAATCCGAAATTTTTTAAAGTTTTCCACATTTCCACATAAAATTCAAAAAAATAGCAAGTTTTCAACACTTGCAAACACTTGGATGGGTTGGAATGTTTTTAATGTAAACATAAACAATAACCCCACTCAAAATATGATGCTTTATTCATATTTTGAGTGGGGTTATTAACTTATTTAATTCTTATTAATTTTAGGATTATCTGTTCTCAATAGAATAAAATCTATTGATACATTGAAATAATCAGCTATACTTATCAACGCTTTATAGTCTGCTTGTCTTGTTCCATTTTCATATCTGCTTACTGTATTTTGATTCATATTTAAATCCATAGCCATCTTTAATTGTGTTATACCTTTGGAGAGCCTTAACTCTTTTATTCTTGTTTCTGCTTTCAATAAAAACTCACCCTTGACAGTATTATACCAAAGCGGTATAATACTTATATCCCGATTTGGTATATTAATAAAAAGAAAAGAGGTTTTAATATGAAAAGATTTATAAGCGTATCTATAACAATGTGCCTACTTATCACTTCTGTTTTAACTGGGTGTAGTGACGAAGATGTGGTATCATCAACTCCTAACATTCAGTCATCATCAAATGAAAGTAACATATTAGGTGAAGATGACACAATCACTGAAAACAATGAAGAAAAACAAGATATGGCATCATCAAACTCTAATTCATCATCTTCAAGCGAAAATAACATATCAAATAAAAACAACACAACCATATCTTCAACTGAAAATAATAAAGAGAAACAATATGTAGCTAGCTATCGCTATGAACCAGTGAATTTTGAAATATCAGATTCTGCAACTTTTGAGTCAGGTTCTTCAACTGGTGTTTTTGTTTACAATCACAAATGTGGACTTATTGGTTCTGATGGAAAGGTAATTCTTGAACCTATATACAAAAACCTCTCACTTCCAAGTAACGGATACTTGCTTGCTGAACAAGAAGATGGAAGTATCATCATTATGAACGAACAAGGTGTTGAACAAACAAAAATCAACTATACTAAAGCACTAGAATTAGGAGATTCTTATCCATCAAACATCAAATTTGTAAATGGTTATTCATCTCTCAAAATAAAGGAGCATGACAGTCAATCACCCTACACTATTATAATAGACGCAAAAGGAACAGTTTTATTTGAAACTAATCTATCTAGTATAACTATAACCGATAAAGATGTTATAATTGGACTTGATTATGTTGCTAATCGTTGGAATCCTCCAGTTGTCGGAATTGATATGAATGGAAATCAACTTTGGAGTATAAATGTAAGACAGTTTGCGGAAGATGATTCTTCACCTAAGGTAAAAGAAAACTTACTTGTATACAAATCTGAAGAAAACAATTTGTGGGGGGCAATAGATGTAAATGGTAATCAAGTGCTTGAATGCAAGTATGAAGAATTATCATACGCTGGCGATGGACTTATAGGTGTATTTAAGTACGGAAAATGGGGTTATATGGATTATAGTGGAAATATGGTAATCGAACCTCAATTTACAAGTGTTAATGAATTTATCAAAGGAAAAGCATTAGTAAAAAAAGATGCTAATTATTGTGTTATAGATACTCAAGGAAATGTATTATTTGAATTAGCTAATAATTCTGCTAGACACTATGATAATGGTTTATTCTATAATCAGTCAGACAGCGATATAAAATTGCTTGACGAAAATGGAAATACTATATTTGAAATACCTTTATCATTTAATTATATGGATAGATCCACTTGTGGTTTAAGTTATAGTGGTGGAGATATTTTTTACACTTGGAATGAAAACAACGGGGCTAAAACATACCAATATTATAAACTTATAAAAAATTGATACTCAGCTCATACTAAACAGAAAAACCATATTTTTGATGAAGCTAGGCAATCTTCTACTTCACTATTTAAAAAAGGTATACAACAAAAAATAACGGCTGAAGCAGTTGTATAAAAAGGAAAAAGATGAGTTTTCTGGATGAGCCTATAGTTAAGACGGCATTGTGAAAGCTATAAGTGGCTTACAGATAATTTCAAGATGTGGCTATGTGCAAAGAAAACAACGAAGATGAAGTTTAAAATAATGGATAAAGCAATTCATATTATTAATCAGCTGATAAACAATTCAATATAATAATATAAAAGGTTCAATGTACACTCTAGTGATGTACATTGAACCTTTTGTTATAGAATTACATATTATTTTCCATTTCCTCAACCTGAATTTGGAGTTGTTCCCATTCCTCGTATATTTCATCTTTACGCAGTTGACACTGTTCAAGTGAAGTTGTAAGCTGAACCAATTCCTCAAAGTCATCTGCTATTGCTTCGCTTGAAAGCTTTTGCTGTAAGCTTTCCTCCAGTTCGTCAAGTTCTTCCATTTCTTCTTCACATTTTCTTATTCTGGTTTTAAGCTTGCGTAGGTTCGACTGCTGTTCTTTACGCTGTTTATATTCATTAACCTTTGGCTTTTCCTCTGCCTTTGGTTTGTTGCTTACAGATGTTACTCTTTCTTTGGATTTTTCAACAAAGTAATCATAATTGCCAAGGTACTCTGTAACACCGTTTTGGTCAAGATACAAAATTCTGTCAGCAAGCTTATTTATGAAGTATCTGTCATGAGAAATTATAAGCAGTGTGCCTTCATATTCACTCAAAGTGTTTTCCAACGCTTCTCTTGAACCTGTGTCAAGATGGTTTGTTGGTTCGTCCAGTAACAGGAAGTTACCTCCTGCAAGCATAAGCTTTAGCAGTGCTACTCTTGCACGTTCACCACCGCTGAATGTGGAAAGCTCTTTAAAAACATCATCACCTTTGAATAAGAATGAACCCAATGCGGTACGCACTTGTGTATGTGTCATATATGGGAACATATCCCACACTTCATCAAGTGCTGTTTTACTGAGGTCAAGGTTTTCCTGAACCTGGTCAAAATATCCTACATCGACATTTACACCAAAGTCAATTCTTCCTGTATCAGCGTTAAACTTGTGCATTAAGATTTTGAAAAGTGTAGTTTTACCACAGCCGTTTGCACCAAGAATGAATACACGCTCTTTTCGCTTAATATCTAAATTTACATTAGAAAATAATTTTTTTTCGCCGAATGATTTTGAAAGATTTTCGGTTTTAAGTACATCATTACCGCTTACTCTTTTTGGTTCAAACCTAAAACGAATATTTTCAAGTTCGCCGTCATCAGGTTCAACAAGCTCTGAACGCAGTCTGTCTGCCTGCTTTTGCTTGCTTTCAGCAGTTATAAAGTTATGCTTCTGTCCCCATCTTCTTTGCTGTTCAACAATTCCCTCAATACGCTTTATTTCTTTTAAATCGTTTTCATATTTGTTTCGCATATCGGCAAGGATTTTTTCTTTTTTAGCCATAAATTCGGTGTAACCACCCTTGTAGGTTGTGGTTTTATTGTGTTCAAGTTCTACAGTTTTGTTTGTTACAGCGTCAAGAAAGTATCTGTCGTGAGAAATAATGATTACAGCACCGTTAAAGTCTTTTATAAAAGACTCCAGCCATTCTACCGACTGAATATCAAGATGGTTGGTAGGCTCATCAAGCAATAAAAAGTTTGCACCACATAAAAGAAGCTTTGCAAGGCATAGCTTTGAGCGTTGACCACCACTTAGCTTGCCTGTTTCCATTTCAAACTCACCTTCTGTGAAACCAAGTCCAAGCAGTGTAGAGCGTGTTCGACTGCGGTAGGTTAATCCTCCGTTACGTTCAAATTCGTCCTGCATTTGCAGGTGCTTTTCAATCAGCTTGTCACGCTCTGTTTCGTTTTCCTCCAACTCAATTAGTACAGGCAGTTCTTCAAGCTCCTTTTCTTGAATAATAAGCTTATCAAATACAGATAACAGTTCATCATAAATGTTTCTGTGAGGTTCATTGCAGGAATGTTGTTCAAGGTATCCTACAACTGTATCCTTTGAAAATATCGCACAGCCTTCGGTAGGCTCCAGCTGACCACTTAATATTTTAAATATGGTTGTTTTGCCAACACCGTTTGCACCAATAAAACCTATTTTGTCTTTTTGTTCAACCTCAAAAGCTACATCTTTGAATAAAGTTCGTTCAACAAAGGTCATAGCAAGGTTTCTTACACTCAATACCGCCATGGTAAACTCTCTTTCGTAATTATTTAATGATAGTTACATTTTAACAAAACAGTATTTATTATGCAATATAGCATTTTAACTTATTTTGTACGGAATTAAATGTAGCTGTTGGGGGTAATTTTGAAAGCTTATATGGTATAGATTATTTACTGTTTAGAATACAAGTGTTCTATTTTAAATTTTTTAGATAAATAAAAATTTTTTTGAAAAAAGTGTTGACATTTTTAAATGAGTATGGTATATTAAATGAGCGTCAGGTGAGAACTTGGCAAGAAACAAATATGCTGGTGTAGCTCAGTTGGTAGAGCAGCTGATTTGTAATCAGCAGGTCGGGGGTTCGAGTCCGTCCACCAGCTCCAAGGCTACTAAGTTAATTAGTAGCCTTAAAATTTAATATGGGAGATTTCCCGAGTGGCCAAAGGGGACAGACTGTAAATCTGCTGGCTATGCCTTCGGTGGTTCGAATCCACCATCTCCCACCAAAACGAAAATCCTGTCGACATTTGTCGATGGGATTTTTGTTTTGTATTATTCATTTTTCATTATTCAATATTCATCATTCATTCGACAGGATTTTCAATGAATAATGAATGATGAAATCGCTTACGCTGATGAATAATGAATAATTGATTTAATTTATCCTCCCTCGGCAAGAAGACTCCGACCTCTATAGGTCGGGGATGAATTGCCGTCAGTCCGTAAGGACTGAAAACGGCTTGACATCACAAAAATGTAATGATACGATAAATTGTGAATAAAACAAATTAGGTGGTGA
>JAXJYN010000048.1:0-10470 GCA_036306965.1 Acutalibacteraceae bacterium | reverse complement strand
TGCGGATAAATGCTTGATTTATATAAGTACTATTAATATGATGATATGAGTTGCTTTCAACTATCGCTATCGCAGGAAGCGAATCACGGTATAATGTCAATGTTGATGTAGTGATATCAACATTGAAAGGTCTTGCACCTAGTAGCTCTATATTTTGTAGTAAGTCACATTTATTAATAACAATCTGTGCATACTGGCTATCATATGTGTAAATAGAGTCTACAACTGTATTACTACCTGTAGGGAAAGTGACATAATAAGTTGTGTATCCATTTTCTGTTTTATCAGATAGTGCTACTACTTCAAATTCTTGATTACATGGGGTTTCATCTTTAAAAATATACTTATAATTTCCTCCTGATGTTATGCAAGCATTAACTGTATAAGTTTTTACTGAATATCTATTACATGACTCCCACCAAACAGTAAAATTTAAAAACCACCTTGTATAAGTGCCAGACCACGCAGATGTGTTTTTTATACGGAAAATCGGTGCAAATAATTTATTTTCCACTGTATTCCCATCGTCATCGGTAGTGCTAATAAAAGCATTTGCATAATCCAACTCACTTGTTCTTATGATTTTATTCATACCGTTTCTCCTTTCCATTTTTTTATAACCTTTCCTAATCTGTCACTTTCATCATAGTCGTACCTTGTATACCAGAAATTAATTTCAGTTGCCACAGACGATTTTAAATATTCAAGTACAGCGTCCGCATATTTTGCTCTTGATTCAAAGTCGCTATTAGTCCATGTATTTCTTTCGTTCTCGGTTGGAGTTTTTTCAGGACTTGCAAAGTTTTCCCAATATCTACCACAGCCAATTTCTGTTATTACTATTTCTTTACCGGTATAATCATCAGACGATATATACTGCAAATACTCTTTGACACCACTCCATTTGAAAGCCTCGACCATTTCAGAAATAGTTGTATTTTGAGCATTTTCCACTGTAGAAAAACCAGCCGGAGGATATGTGTTTAATGCAATAAAATCACACGCTCCTACAATATCAGGTAATGTAACTTTTAATGTGCTTTTATTAAATGATATACCTGTTTTTGCTATTGTTTTCATTACTTCAAAACAACTTAGCACAAATTCTTGATATTCTGAATTTGACAAAATATTTGCAGATTCATTAAAATCTGTTATCCAAGCAATGTTTAAATTTTTAGTTGCAAGAGCATTTAAAAATTTAAGGTGATGTTCTTGCCAGCCTTCAACTAGGGTGTTATCGCCTATTTGCTCATTTGCATATTTTGTATGTATCTTTATAGATACCTCTAATCCTAAACTGTTTGCATAATCTGTAAATAATTCTATTTCATCAACTGTCTGACTAAAGTACCAATTTGTATCTTCCTCAACCGTTACATCTCGCCCGCCGGTATCATTTGTACCATCTGCATATCTGTCGTGTATACAAAATACTACTTTGTCGAAGCCTGCGTCAGCAAACGCTTTTATTTCTTTTTTTGCTGTGTCTTCGTCATAACCATTTGTTGAAATAAAAGCACTCGCACCTAATTTTTTACTAATTCGTGTACCCACATTTGCTTTGTTGCTGATTACTGTAGTTTTTAAATCATCTGACAGCTTCTCTATAGTCAAGCTACCGTCCTCAACTGTTGTGGTCAACTCCGTATGCTCTGCAAGATAGCTTGAAACAGCACTTTCTACCTGCTCATCTGTCGGCTCTCCTACGGCTTTTGGCTTTATGCTACCGTCTACATCAACAGCCATTACCAATCCTGCGTTGGCTGTTCCTTGGTATGTATTAAGTTTACTTTCTGTTTCAGTGTTCATTACTGTGAGAGCCTGCAAAATGCCTTTTCTTATATTTTCGCCGTATACGGATTTTTCTATGTTACTAAGAGCTAATCTTATATCAGCCATTCGATTTCAACTCCTTTACTTTTTGTTCTAACTTTTCAACTATTGCGTTTAAATCTTGTATAGCTTTAATTGCTACAGCTAATGCACCATACAAGTCTACTGATTTTTTATCGTCTGCAAGCATTTTGTCCGGCAATTCATCAGCCATAAATCCATAACGCTGTACTTCATCATCTTCATCATCAAGTAATTTGTAATCATATATTTTGATGTTTTTCACTTTATCAAGCATATTTGTTGTATTTCTTGATATGTTGCGTTTTTTATTTCTATCTGATGTTACTGTTACACCGTTAACTGTTGCACCACTTGAAGTAACCTTAAATACTGCATTATCATTAATAGTGATTCCAACAGTGCCTTTTTCAAGATATATTCCGCAATTTGAGTCCGTACCTGTACCTGTTGTGGGTGGAAATTGCTTGAATAAAGATGTTGTTTCATCTGTAAATCTCAAATAACTGTATTCTGAAGTTGTTTTGAAATAGTTTACATACAATTCGTCAGCAGTCGCAGAAAAAACTGTTGTGTTTTCTGTTGTGTAGCCTTCATCTTCTGCAACCCTTCTGTCAATATATACACTGTTACTGTCAAGTACAACAGATGAGCCACTACCTGACAGACCGTAACCACTCAAAATTAATTGACCTCGTGAGTACAAACCTATATTACTGCTGTCTGTATTGTCCTGATATCGAATTATACCGCCAACATCTAAAATATCGCTACTGCTGTCGGTGTTGTTCCTGTCATAGATAATTAAACCGTTATAAGCAAAGCCATCTATAGTAGTGCTTTCAAACTTAGCCATAAGGTCAGAACTTTGTACAGGGTCTGTAAGTACCGAACCTGATAATTCACCGCTTGTGAGGTCAAAATAAATCTTGTCATTTGTGGCTGATGTTATTTTTCCTGTTTTAATCAAGCTTGCATTTAAACTTCCTGTAGTAATAAAATCTGCAACCAAGCTACCGTCTATTGTCCACGCATTTGTAAATGTGCCGTTGTACCCTGTATGGCTAAAACCGAAACCGTTTTTATTAAGTCTAATTACATTTTGTGCATCATCAATAGCAGGAGTGTCCAGTATATACAGCTCTTCCGGCTGTCCGTCCTCGTTCTTTTTTATGTAAAGATAACCACCATTATTGCCTGTTATTAAGTTTGTAGCATTTTCTACCGCATTTTCTATATCTGCATTTAAAGCATTTGTTTGCTTAATGAGATTTATTGTTGCTTCGCTCTGATTTTTATTGACTGTAGATGATAGCTTAGAAAGTGTCTTACCTAGTGTAATTGTGTTTTGTGACGGGTCCACAAGGTCTATTTCATATTCGCTAAGTAAAAAATAGCTGTCAAGGTTATGCGGTGCACTGATTACTCTCACATAATCACCGAGGCAAAATCCTTCAATATCTGCATTTAAAACTGACAAATCAACCGCTGAAAGTTCGATTGTAAGTGATAAATTTTTATTTTCATCAAGGTACTTCTGTGCCTTGGTTTTAAGATTAGAAGGTAATGTAACATCATCAAATTCAACTGTACCGTAAATCAAGCCAAACTGCTCCACAGCAATGTCATCAACAAGATAGTCCTTACCGTTGTTCACACTTTCAATAGTCACACGCTTTTTGGTGTTGTTTATACCCTCCTCAGTTGTTTCAGCTCCAAGCGGAATAATAGCAGTAATAAGATTGTCCGATTTAATATATCTTGTTAAATCCAGAAGATTATCTGCAAAGCGTATAATCTGTTTATTTTGTTTGCCTGCCTGTGACTTATAATCCAGATAACGCATATTATTCTCAAAGCGTACACCAAGATAACCGCCGTGTGTGGCTATTAGCTTTTGATTAAGCGTATTTAATGTATTAGTGTAATTGCTGTCCGAACGATTAATATAATTATTGCTGTCGGCAACATCACAAATACCAAGAGTAAATTTTTTATAGCTGTTGTTACCCATATAATTATTATGATTTTCAAGTAATGCACTAAAAAAGCCGTGTATATTGCCGTTGTATGTGTATGGGCGCTGTATGCTATCAATCAGATATGCGAGTATACCCTCACAGGTAACAGATGAGGTTTTGTAAAAATCCTCATCACTATTAAGTGGTCTGCCAACATAAATGATTTTATTATTTTTATACACTGTTATCTCACATTGCATTTTGGCTATCTTATCATAATAAGGGTGAGTTGCAGGCACATTGAATGTGAGTGTGCCTGTTTTATTCAACGCTAGTGACAGCTTGGGATTAATTAACACTAAATTGTTACAGGTGAGGTCGTGTAATGTGTATATTCTTGTTTCGTTTTTGGGTTTTAAGGTTATTTTATACATTTACAACTTACCTCCTCTGTAATGAATTGACAGTACACCTATACCACTTAAAGTAAGCGTGCAATTTGATGAGATTGTTATTTCGTTTATGGTATTATTGCCTGCTGTAAGATTATATGTAATGCCATTATATATAACATTTAATGCACCACTAATAAGCTCAAATGTAGGTGTTACAGGCATTTGTCCGTTATGCTGTATGGTTAATGCTTTTGTGCCATTAATTTCTACTTTATAGTAATTATCCTGATAAATTACACCAGTATCAAAATTAAATATGTCCCAAATCCAAGGCTCTCCCCTGTCCTGCACTTCGTAAGCATATGGGTCACAATCTGCTATTATTGTATAGCTACTATGTATTTGACTGCTTTTCGTTGATGATATACATAATCTGCCACTATAGTAATAATCCTTTTCGCTATCAAAAATTATGTTACAGCGTTTCCCATGACAATTTTTAAGCAACTCAGAATAACAAGTATGCCAATGATAAGGGATTTTTTCTTGATGAACACAGCTTAACTTAACAGTACGGTTTTTATATCTTACCGCACCATTTATCTCTGTTAAATCCAGCAAACCATTTCGCCCGGGGATTTCAAGCGAATAGGTTTGCACTTCAGGTTCAGAGATTGACATATCTGTTACTGTCAGGCTGTAGTCATCTGTATGCTTATCTCCTATTCTTACGCCCATTATCCAAACCTCTCTTCTAAATCCACTTTGTTACCCAAGCTACGGTCAATAAGCGGTGCTGTACTGCTTGCAATCGTTTTATTATCAAGATTAGTATTATGTGTAACTTTTACATTGCTCATTGCAACCGCCATACCATTTATTAGATAGTCATAGTCGATTATAATTGTGCTATTTGCATTTGCTTTGGCTGATTCTTTTGCATATGCCACCGAAATATCGTGTGGGATAACCTGTGAACCGTTTGGCAGATTTACCAGCTCGCCTCTGCCACCTTCGTTCATATATGCAAACCCACCCTGCCAGTTGTCTGTACCACTATGTAGCTGTTGTATATGCTCAATTTGAACACCCGGTATAGCGTTGATAATATCCAAAAAGCCGTTTATACCGCCAATTACTGTATTTATAGCACCTTTAACGCCATTAACCACTGTATCTATAGCATTTTTTATGCCTTCAAATATATTGCTGACAAAATCAGTTAAGCCTGTCCAAGCACCTTTTATTTTTTCAAAAACACCTGTAAATACACTTTTAACCTTATCAAGCACTTTTTTCACAATGTTATATACAGCATTAAAAATAGTTGTAAAAGTAGTTTTTATAGTTGATACAACATTTTTTATGCTTTCTATTTTGTCTGAAATGCCCTGATGGATATTTTGTACTACTTCTAAAATAATATCAACGATTGGCAAAATTACATTATCTAAAATCCCCATTATCAAGCTTGATATAAATTCATAGATAGGTAAAATAATTTGATAAATTGTTTCTATCAAATCACCAATAAATGCAATTATAGGTGTGATAATCTGAATAATATTTGATATAACTGTTGCAACAATACTTACTATTTTTGTAATAACAGGCATCATCTTTTCAAGTATAGAAACAATAGTATTTATAATTGTCATTAAAACAGGCAAAACAGATTCAACCGCCTGTGCTATAACATCTATTACGGTAGTTACAAGCGGTAAAATTTCGGCTATAATTTGCGAAACAATTGGCATAATTGCAACAAATAGATTACTTAATATTGTAACTATCTGTGCAATTACAGGTGTAAGCTGAGTGATTATATCAAAAATAACAGGCAGTAATGCTGTTACTATCTGAGTAATAACAGGTAATATTTGTGTTATAAGACCTACAACTGTTGTAAGTAGGGTTGATACTACAGGTAATATTGCGGCTATAATCTGTGCAATTACAGGCAATAAATTAGCTACAAGCTGAGCAATAAGAGGAATAACTGTGCTGATTGTGGATATTATTGTACTCATAAGCTGTGTTACAAGCGGTGCAATCTGTGCAAATAATGTACCTATTGTATTGCCAAGAGTGCTGAAAGCACTTTGCAAAGGTCCGCTTATCTGCTTTACAAGCTCACCAATTTGAGGTCCAAAGTTTTTTATTATTGCCAAAAAAGGATTAGCAAAGGACGTTACCAGGCTGAAAGCATTTTTAAGTTCGCCTATCTTGCCTCCTGCTTGTTGAAAGCTACTTATCAAACTGCTCACAAATGTTGTTATAACACCCTTAACCGTTTCAAACACTGGCTTGACTACTGCAACAATGTTGTTGAAATTCTGTTTTAATCCGTTTATAACATCACCAAGAGCAGGAAATTTTTGAGTTATCGTGCTTGAAAACGCCTCTACAGCATTTTTGACAATATCAAGCGGTGCTGTTCCGTTTGCAATGTCAGCCTGTATGCTACTAAAAGCAGATTTTACACCTGCTTGTACACTATCGAATGAAAGTGTCGCAACTGTTTTAAATTCTGTAAATGCGTCTGAGCCTGCAATATCAAGTATTTTGTTTTTTACACATACAACCATATTATTAGCATTTGCTTTAATTTCGTCAAAGCCTGTAATTGCTGATTTTACAATCTGCTTAAATGTATCTGATTGCGGTATTTCTGCAAGCTTAGTTTTAATGTTGTCTACAACTTGTGTGGCTCTTTCTTTTACATTTTCATATGCACTGATTGCGGTATTTTCTATTTTTTCAAAAACACCCGAATTAGCTGTTTCTTCAAATTTTGCTTTTATCGTTTCAATACCACCTGATAAGCTTGGCAGTTTTGTTGTCAAGCCGTCCAATGCAGAGGTTACAGCAACTTCAAAAATCTTGCTTGCACTTGCACCTGTTTCAACCGCTTCACTTATAGCAGGAAATTTTCCCAGCAATTCATCAGTCAATGTACCTGCACCGGCACGAAAAGCTTCAAGCGTACCTGAACCCTCACCAAGTGTGTCTACAACACTGCCCAGAACACTATTTGCAGTAGGCAAAACAGTGTTAGCAAGGCGGTCAAATGTACCTTTTGTAATACTACCGAGAATTTGACCTAAGTTATCCTGTAAGGTAGACATCTGACCATTAAAGGTTTTTGACTGCTTTTCCATTGACTGAAAATATTTACCGCCCTCAGAGGTCGCTCTTGTCATAGAAGCTGTAATTTCGTCAACTGATATTGCACCATCACTTATACGGTCGTACAGGCTCGCCATACTCTCTCCTGTGCTTTCAGAAATTTCCTGCAACGGGTTAAAGCCCGCCTCAATCATCTGCTTTACATCTTCAAGACTAACCTTGCCTGCAGAAGACATTTGACCGTACGCTGTTGCTATTCTCTGCATTTTTTCTGCACTGCCCTGCGAAATATCGCCAAGTAACATTAAACGCTCCTGTGCTTCGTCTGCTGAAAAACCATAATTCATAAGCAACTGAGTTGTTTCTGCTAAGTCTGTTAACTCAAACGGTGTAGCTGCACCCAACTTTTTAAGATTTTCAACCGTTTCTGTCGCTTTGTCTGCTGAACCCGTCATAACCTCAAAAGATGTTGTATAATCCTGTATAGTAGCATTATATTTAATGCCTTCATTGGCTAACTCCTTTATTTTTGACGCTACACTCATAGCCACATCAGCTATAACAGAGCCTAAAGCAACAGCCTTGGCACTTACAGACTGCAAACTACCCGAAAAGCTTTCAGCTTCACTCTCTGCTGAGCCAAACGCCTTGTTAAAACTACTGCTGTCGCCTGTCACCTTTGCACTCAGTACATAATCAGCCATTGTTATTACCTCCTCTCTTTTTCAGATTTAATCCATTAGCCTTATAAATTTTTTCAACCCAGCTTTTTCCACACAGCTTTTCATTTACAATAATTTGTTTAATGCTATTCTGCATAATTTCTTTATCCATAACAGCTTTTGTTTTCTTTTTCCAAAGCTTTTGCGGTTTTTTACCTTTTTTACGCATTACATTTGAAACAGCATTAGCAACTGCCATATTTAACATAGATGTTTCGCTTACTGCTTTGTCTTCATAAGCTTTATAAATAAAAGCTTTTTCAGTAAAGGTCAAAGCGTCATAATCTGCTTTGCTATAACCAAAGTTGACAGCAAAAAAGGCAAAGTCCATTACATTTCTGTAAGGCTTTGCCTGTTGCTTGTATTCATCGCTTTGTTCATCAGTGGCGAAATATTCAAAATCTACTAAGCACCTTGGAAGAAAAAACCACAGTCCCTGTGTATTGCACCTGTAACAGCCTCAAGCAGTGGTGCATATCCATTGACATCAAGAAGTTTTTCTGCAATCTGCATACCTTGTGCGGGATTGACAAAAGCTGTCGCACCTACCTGCTTCAAACCATATGCTGTAAACGTTTTTAACTCTCTGATAGTCATTAAAGCACTGCTGTTATTAAAAATCTCCATAACACTGCGGTTAAGGGTATTCTCAATAATTTCGATTCTCTTTTGTGAAAATTCAATTTCATATTCTTTATCTTCAATTGTAAACATTTACTTTACCTCCTACTTACTCGGTTGGTGTTTATGTTTCGTCTGTAGCTGTTTCGGGCATATCTGTAGCTGTTGTTTCGTCTGTTAAGTCAACCAATGCACCATTACCCTCAAGGCTAATAGAGTATGTCATACTGTCATCGTATGGTGCCTCAAGTGTATAATCTGTAATTACTGCCAAACCACCGAACATTGCAGACTTTGTTTTGCTGTTGATTACCTTAACACATACAAAGTCGCCACTTTCAAAAGCTACAGCAAGTGTTTTGTGGCTGTCATCGCTTGCTACATATAAACCATCGTTATCAATGCTCCATTCCTTCATACCTGCTATTTTAGACTTCCAGCCACCTTTGGTGTCTTTACTGGTTACTTCAATACTGTCAGCACTTCTGTTGATTGTTAAACCTTGCTGACCTGCGATAGCAAGTAACTTTGAACCGTCTGAATTAAATACGCACAGCAAAATATCCTTGCCGGCAATAGCCTGGCTTGCTGTAGCTGTGAAATCACAATATAAGTTGTTATCGTATGCCATATTTTATTTATCCTTTCTTATTTGATTTTAAAGCCATAGCACACCTTTATTTCAAAGAGTATAACTGTGTGCTTCTCTCCTGTTTCGTCTGTCTGACGAGCGTTTACCCCGACTTCTGACTGCATTATTACTGTATAAGGCTCTGGCAATGAAATTTCCTCTGTCATAGCCTCTTCAAGTTGGGTTATCATATCATAATTTTGTGTATTACCTGTGTGTGGTTCGCTGATGATATGCACAAGCACGTTGAACTTCTCGCAGTACATTGTTTTGGTGTTGTCCTCTGCCTTGTTTGCAAACTCTATGTAATAGAATGGACTAGGCTCATTTATAGGGGTATCAACACATTTATAATCTGTGTTTTCCTCAATTTGATTTTGCATAGCAGATATTAAATCAACTATGCTTAGCTTTTTAAGCATTTAGCCACTCCCTTTCTTGATAGCATTTATGAGGTCTTTTTTGTAGATTGGTTTTTGTTTTTCTACACCGTTTTTCAAAAAATACTGACCTTTTACCCAGCCACCGTTTAAGGTTCTGTGTCCATATTCAACATGAGGTGCATAGTCCTTGGTGTAGCCGATTATATCTTTTTGCAAAATGATTGATTGCCTTAACTCGCCTGAATCAACAGGTGTTTCATTTTTCATACGGTTAAAAAGCTGTGTAGCAGATTTTTTAACAACAGCATTAAAACTTATACTGTTCATTTTTTTCAGCTTTCTTTCCAGCTTATCAAAGCCACTAATCGTAAAATCTACTTTCATCACTTCACCGCCTTAACAGTCACAGAGGTGAATTTACCTAATGCTTTTACATCTTCAACGGCATATTTTTTGCCGTCTATAACCACACTGCAAAGATAAGGCTCTGCGAACGAATCAGCTGATGACGGGGTAATAAATTTACGGTGTACCTTGAGGTATTCTTGCCCCATTGCCACCTGCATTGAGGTATTCCAAGGAGTTAAACGCACCTTAATATCTGCTGTCTTTTTATCCTCGTATATGGGATTTTTCAGCTTGTCTTTGCCTGTTTGCTCTTTGGTGTAAAGCTCGGCATTTATCCACCTCATAATATCACCTCACAAGAATTTGATTACATCTGTGCTTGCACTCTGATTTTGCTTGTACTGCTCAAATTCGGCATTATAC
>JAXJYN010000047.1:0-31049 GCA_036306965.1 Acutalibacteraceae bacterium | reverse complement strand
TTGTCCCTTTTTCGACGCTCCCCGGTTCTGAAATGGCTCCGCTGGCATATAGCAGGCTCTCCGTCAAGGTCGTCTTTCCAGCGTCTACATGGGCAAGAATTCCAATATTGATTATTTTCATGTGATTGTCCTCCCTTTACTGCCCCGAAGGGCATAAAAATCCCCAGCAGTAAAATACTTTTACCACTGGGGATGATAATTTGCGGACATACACATATACAGCATACACCTGTTTGTGAGTGCTGTTTTTGGGGATATGTCAAAATTGATAAGGCAAAAGTATTCTTAAATTGGGTACAAAAAACTAAGCCCCTACAAAAGGGACTATCATAATCCTTTGTTCCCACTATTTGATTATAGTTTTATTTAAGAATACCTTGCCGCATATTTTTTACTCCTTTTCTGGAATTGAATTATTATATCACATCAGTTTTAGGAAAACAAGTATCTAAAAGAAATTTTTCTTCCCCTTATATGTAACAATCATACCGGCTTCCTAACGTTCAGAATGGTTTCTACTGTCTGCTGCGGTGTTTGGTTGGAATTGTCCAGCCAAAAGCCGATCCGTGGTGTTGTCTGCATTTTACTAAATACAAATTCAATGTATACAGAAAGAAATATATAAGGAGTGGGAGGGATTCCGCCGTAGTCGGCATTGTAGGAAAATCCAAAAGTTTAGATTTTCTCAAAATGCTTATCTTTTGGTCTTTGGTTCGGAATAGTGTAGTGCTGGCGGTCTATCTATTGTTTTCGGTTGCTTGCTTCTTTACCGTACATGAGCATTACTGCCGGGGACAAAGCGTTTTGGAGAGCTGAAAAAATCAATCGGCAGCGTTTCCCAAAAGGTTCTGACTGCTCAGCTTCGTGATATGGAAGAAAACGGACTCGTAAACCGAAAGGTATATGCCGAAGTACCGCCAAGAGTAGAATATTCCCTGACAGAATTGGGACAAAGTTTGAAACCTATTCTCGACGCTATGTGGAGTTGGGGCGAAGATTATAAAGAAAAATGTAATAAATAACGAAAAGACCGTCAGACTCAAACGAGACTTGACGGTCCTATATTTTTTTACTGTATTTAAGAAAATCGTTTTGGTGTTCCTGTTTGCGAAGTTGATAGCCTTGTGCAATCAGCGTATCCACTTTCAGAGCAATCAGGTTAATGTCGGAACACATTGCCCGTGCAATCTGCTGAATATCATAGCCGTTTTCAATGTATTCCAAAATGGTGTCGTCCGGGAGCGAAGCCTGAGAAGCGAAGATATTTGCTTCATACTCCATACGGTTCTCTCTCATATCAAAGATGTTGAACTCTTTGAACCCGCCGACAGCAACCGCTTCTTGCCTGTGTAGAACATCGTGCCCGATTTCGTGCCATAGCACTATCTGCTCCACGACCGGGTGCATACCGTTTTTAAGAAAAACAAAGCGGTTCTTCAGAATAACCTTGTATGCTCCACGCTGCTTGTCAAAATTCCGGTAGATGACATTGATACCAAGCTCTTTTGCGACCTTGTACGGGTCACGAGTACCGCAACGGTCAATGAGCTTGTTTACGATTTTCACAATCTCAGCCGTAGTGTAATACCCCAATCCGGCTCACCTCCCATATTATAGTATATCGGATATTAACCCTATAATAAATTATAAACTATTATGTGTCCCATATATTGGACTTAGTTCACTTTGAGGATTACTCGTCTTTGCGGTATTTCTTCGGGGTGTATTTTTTATTGTTCTTCTTTGCAATAAGATATGCTTCCTGAATAGCGTCAACCATTTCACGCATATCCTCGTCAGCCATTTCGCCGCCGGCAAACAGACCGGTAACTTCTGCAAGCAACTCCTGAGCCTGTCTTGCCCCTCTGCGTCCGTATTTATCCTCTACATCGGCGATGAAAGCGTCATCCTCAGACAGCAGATAATTCACATTTACATTTAAGGATTCTGCCAGCTTCTTATATCTTTCCATTCCTCTCGGACGGGATTTATCATTTTCATAAGAACCAATTATGCGTCGGGTTACGCCGATTTTAGCTGCCAACTCATCTTGACTCATACCAAGCTTTGTTCTTTCAGCCTTGACTTTTTCACCGAATGTCATTGTGATTTCACTCCTTAAAAGAATATTTACAGTTGAACTACCCATTTGCTCTTGACAAGTACAGTTGAAGTGTATATAATATGAATTGGGAAGTTGAACTACACATAGTGTACACCAAACTACCCAAAATGTCAAGGGGGTTCAAAAAATGTTACGAAGCATACTTCATTGTGATATGAACAACTTCTATGCCAGCGTCGAATGTATGCTCGACCCCGCATTAAAGAAATATCCGATTGCTGTCTGCGGCTCTGTTGAGGAACGACACGGTATCGTGCTTGCTAAGAACTACAAAGCAAAGGCTTTTGATGTGAAAACCGGGGACGCAGTATGGCAGGCTAAACAGAAGTGCAAGGACTTGGTTGTAGTACCGCCCCATTATGAGGAGTATATCAAATACTCAAAGCTTGCGAGAAGCGTTTATGAGCGATATACCGACCAAGTTGAACCGTATGGTATGGACGAGTGTTGGCTGGATATTAGCGGGACAGAAAGCCTTTTCGGTTCGCCGGAAAAGGTGGCAAATGAAATTCGTGAAACGATGAAGTTTGAACTCGGCTTGACGATTTCTGTGGGTGTTTCCTTTAATAAGATATTTGCGAAGCTCGGCTCGGATATGAAGAAACCGGACGCAGTAACCGTAATTCCAAAGGACACATTCAGAGAAAAGATTTGGGGACTTCCTGCCGCTGACCTGCTCGGTGTAGGACGGGCAACCCAGCGAGTGCTTGACAGCTATTGTATTCGTACCATCGGGGATTTAGCGAATACCGACCCTGAGTTCTTACGCAGAAGATTAGGAAAGAACGGAGTAGTTTTATGGAACTATGCCAACGGTAACGACCTTTCCCTTGTTGCCAAGAAAGACTTCGCTTCTCCTATAAAAAGTGTAGGACACGGTATTACAACAGTAGCAGACTTAGAGAAACCGGAGCAGGTGTGGCCCGTGTTTCTCGAATTAACCCAAGACATCGGACACAAGCTCCGTGTTCACGGACTAAGTGCAGAAGGTGTCGCAATACATATTAGAGACAACACACTCAATACAAGGCAATGGCAGACGAAGATTGCACTTCCTACACAGTCTCCGATGATTATTGCAAAGACCGCTTTTCAGTTGTTTGAAAAGAGATATGGGTGGAACAACCCTATCCGTTCTGTGACGGTACAAGCCATAAATCTTGTTCCACAAGACACGCCCCGTCAAATAGATATGTTTATGGACGCCGCAAAACAGGACAAATTGGAGCGAATGGAAAAGTGTGTTGAAGAAATCAGACGGCGTTTCGGAAAGGACAGCATAAGGAATGGGGTTCTTTGTCAGAACCTGCGGCTACCACCGGAAAAAGCCGAAATCACTATGCCGACAGGTATGGTTGGTTAAGGAGGTCTTAATGTGATTGACGAAAAAGAGGTTACGGCTTATGTTACGATACCCGACTGCTTTTTGCAGGGGTGCAGCGAAGATATTGTTATCTTCCGTGCGGACGGCGGAAACCATTTTACCGACTACGGTATATATGAGGGAATGTTTCTTTTCTTTGACCGAAAAAAACGCTTTAAGAAAGGAAGGCTTTCCTGTTACATCAATACTGCCGGAGATGACCGACCCAAGTACAAGGTGTCGGATAAGAACATCGACGGATACAAGCACTTGGGAAGATTAGTTTTGACTTTGAGAAATTACGAGGTATAAAAATGGAATCCGAAAGAAGAAAAGTTTATGTTGAAGTAAATGTAACACACAGACCTGATGGAACGGCTCGTCCGAACTTCATCAAGTTTGAGAATGATGAAAAATATGAGATAGACCGTGTAATTCAGAAATGCCGTGCGGCTTCCACCAAAGTCGGAGGAACCGGTATCCGCTACACGGTACAGATTTGCGGCAAGCCCACATTTCTGTTCGACGAAGAAAACGGAAAGTGGTTTGTAGAAGCAAAATCCTAATGGTAGGAGGTTTTGTAACTTGAAACATTTATCGAGATTTGACATCGAAGCGATTGCCGACAAGTATGTTCAGGCATATATGGCACTTCCCGATGTCCGTAACACACAAATATACAGAATTGACCCGGAGCTTCTCTTGGAGAAGGTTCTCGGATTGAATGTCGAATACCAGCACCTATCCTATGACGGTAGTATTCTCGGAATGACCTCATTTACGGAAATGGGTGTTCAGGTATTTGAAGATGATGATAACGAAGCCTTTTTCTTTTTGGACGGGAAAACCGTTCTTGTGGAAAAGGACTTGAACTTTGACAGCAAGCTGAAAGGCAGAAAGAACTTTACCTTAATGCACGAGGGCAGCCATCAGATATTCAAGATGTTGTTCCCGAATGATTACGGTGTAACACAGAAATCTGCCGGAGTACATTATTACAAGGCAAATTCCGAGAGGAATAAGCCAATATCCGATTGGGAGGAATGGCAGGCAAATACGCTTGGAGCAGCTATCCTTCTTCCCGAAAACCTTATAAAGCAGGGAATGTATCTGTTCAGTCTCGGAGAAAAGATTGAGTGTCTGAACAAGATATACTTTCCGGGCGTATATAAAAGGTTTGACGCACTTGCCGATTTTTTAGGGTGTTCCAAAAAAGCACTTGCCATACGAATGAAACAGCTCGGACTACTGAAAAAGGAGTATCTTGATAATCCTTTTGATTTGGTTACGGTTTATCCGGAGGTGAGCGAGCTATGAAATCGTTGGAACAAAAGATAATCGTAAGGTGCAAAAACTGTGGCTGGCGTATTTTTGACAAGGTAACAATGACAACAGGCGTGATTGAACTGAAATGTCCGAACTGCCACAGAGTAGTAGAGGTTGACCTATCCCTACGCAAGGGAACGGTCAAATACAGATTAACAAGAAGTAGTAACAGAGCGAACAATTAAATATCGGACAGATGTACCGAGCCACGAGTCCTTGAGCGAAAGCTCTTGAGTCATCAAATTGCCGGACGCTGAGAATTAAGGGATAGAAATATCCTAATGTTCTTGGTGTCCGGCTTTTTTGTCGCTCCCGAAAGGAGCAAGACCGTGACACATAAGTGGCTGGCATATATCGCCAAGTATCCGTAATCTCCGAATTTTTGATTTCAACCAAATTCAAAAATTCAAATTTAAGGAGATTACGACAATGACAAAACTTACATTAGAACAACAGGAATTATTATTTGCGAACGACTGCAAACTCATCAATCTGCGGTATGAATACCACGGTTACACCGGCACGGAGAAATGGGCGATTGTAACAGAACTGGCGGAAGAAGAATTGTGGGTTAAATACCCTGATGTTATCCGTCGGTACACTCCGTTCATTCTGCTTTCTATGGCTCAGGGCGAAGTGATAACGGAGTATCAGAACTACGAAGCAAGAGAGAAAATGAGAAGGCTTCTTTTCGGACACGCATTTGACATCAATGACGGAGAATTTGAAGTGCATCATCCGGAATTGGCAGTCGATACAGACCCAATCGAAGAAATAATGCTGAAAGACAATATTAAGCGACTTCGGGAGGTATTGTGTTACTTAAGCGAAACACAGAAACGCAGAGTTTTTAAGTATTTCTTCTACAACAAAACACTTGAAAAAATCGCAGATGAAGAAGGAGTCGATTTTACTTCTGTAAGGGAATCGGTAAACAGTGCAATAAAAAAGTTGAGAAAATTTTTCTAAAACACCCCCCAAAAACGCTCTCCCATTTCAAACAAGTGAAGGGGTTAATTCTAATCCGGATATGAATTACCTCAGAATAATCGAAAGCGAGGATTTACATATGAAAGAAAAAGAATTTAAGAATGTCAGATGGGGCGATATTTATTACTGCGACTTGGGGGTTACAAACGGCAGTGTGCAATCGGGAATGAGACCAGTTCTTGTGGTTCAGACAAATCGCTTAAATGAAAGCAGTCCTACAGTCGTTGTAGCCGCTATAACGGCTGTTAAAAAGAAAACGGCAATGAATACTCATATTGAGCTAAACACGGATTGTGGCTTAAAAGAGCCGTCAATGGTAATGCTTGAACAGCTACGCACCGTGGATAAAGCCACAGAGCTTGATAATTATGTCGGAAGAATTACCGACGCAGATAAAATCAGTGAAATCAAGCGAGGATTGAAATTCGCAGTAGGCATTCCCGTTAAACCCAAGACAGAGCGTAAAGGCATTGTACTCAGTCTTTGCTCTCGTTGCAGAAGCGAGTTTCAGTCTATCCCTGAAAACATTGTTAAAAGACTTGACCCTTTTCAGGCAGATAAAGAGGTGTGCGATAAATGTCAGGTCGGATACGGCTATGACTATATGATTTTCAAAAAGCACCATCATCACGCTAAGGGAGGTGTTGACAATGTTTGAAGATAAGATTGAAGCAATGAACAAACTACCCAACGCTGTTGATGATAGTTCCGGCTTTGAGAAAAGAGTTTATACGGTAGAAGAAATAATGGATATTCTCAGCATTGGAAAGAACACTGCTTATGCTCTCGTCAACTCAGGCGTTTTCCATTTTGTAAAGGTCGGCGGACATTACAGAATTTCCAAGAAGAGCTTTGACCGATGGCTTGATAATATGGACAGCGAAAGCTCCGGTTGTCAAGTGTGCGATTAAGCCAATCGCATAATTAACAAAAACTCCGATTTTCAGTACCATATAGCCAAGTCGCTTGGCTATATGGTAGTCATAGCGGCAAATAAGAAATCGGAGGTAAACGGTAATGCGAAAGAAAATTGAAAAGAGCGATACTCGACTTCCTAATACATTCAGGCAGACTGAACCTGACATACGAGCATACACGGTAGATGATATACAGCACATCTTGAAAGTGAGCAGAACTACCGTCTATGAGCTGCTTAAAAGCAAGAAATTCCATAGCGTTCGTGTCGGAGGTCAGTATCGAATATCTAAAAAGAGCTTTGAAAATTGGCTCAATGGCGAGGAAGGAGGTTCTGAAGATGGCATTTGTTAATATGTTCAACGACCGAGTAGAGCAGTTCAATCTCAGAGAGGAAAATGAACGCTTGGCAGAATTGTTCAGCGATGAAAAGCTTCAGGAGGAAGCACAGTGGCAAGCCTATTCCGTCAAGGAAATATCCCGGTTGTTTTCCATTTCCGAAGAAGAAGCACTGAAACTGATGAATTGCGGCTTATTCAAAACATACCGAGTCGGCAACGAATACAGAGCTTCAAAGAAAAGCGTTGAAGAAAACAAGAAAATCGTCAAAGCTGTGCTTACATATCAGGACAAAAAGACAATGTCTGTACCTGATGTAATGAGAATACTCGGTCTTGGAAAGACGGCTACATACCGACTCATCAATCAGTGCAAATTTAAGACATATTTGGTACTGGGCAAAATGAGGGTTGATGTGGATAGCTTTGAAGATTGGTATGCAGGACAATTCCATTATGAAAAAGTGAACGGCGAAAGACCCGGCAAGAAATACGGCAAAACGCTCTCTCCTCTAACTATCGCAAAGGTACTCGGCATTCCGAGAAGCACCGCAAATGACCTAATGAATGACGGTATTGTTGAGTTTATATGGGTTGACGGTAAACGCCGAATAAAAAGAGAGAGCTTTGATAAGTGGTACGCTTCGCAAAGCAAATACACTAAGGTTAAAGAAATCGAGGAGGTGGAGGGATATGTCGATTGAAGAAAGAGTTCGTGAATTAAACGGCGGTACATATGCAAAAAAGAGCTATTCCGTAGAGGAAGTTCAGGCAATCTTGGGTATTACCCGACAGACCGTTTATAAGCTCATCAAACAGGGGTGTTTTCAGGCAGTAATGCTCGAAACCGGATACCGCATTATAAAGACCAGCTTTGATAAATGGCTGGATAACGAATAAGGAGGAACGACTATGGCTTCTATTGTAAAGAGAAAGAACCGATATTCCGTCGTTTATACCTACAAAGACGATGACGGAAACCAACATCAAAAATGGGAAACCTTTGATACGAACGCAGACGCTAAAAAGAGAAAAACTCAAATTGAGTTTGAACAGCAAAGCGGTACATTCATCATTCCTAATGCTACGACGGTGGCGGATTTGCTTGAAGAATACTGCTCCGTGTACGGAGTAAACAACTGGGCAATGTCAACCTACCGTTCAAAGAAAGGGCTTATGTATAATTACATCATTCCGCTTATCGGAGATGTGAAACTTGATGAACTGACTCCGAGACTTATGGATAAATTCTATCAGAGCCTTTTGAAAGTTAAGACCAAAGTGGTACAGAATAAAAAGCCAAAGAATGAGTACCTGACCGTACATACCGTAAGAGAAATCCATAAGTTTTTAAGGAGTGCCTTTAATCAGGCGGTAAAATGGGAGCTGATGACAAGAAATCCTGTTCTCAATGCGACACTCCCGAAAGAGGAACATCAGAAACGAGAGATTTGGACAGCAGAAACACTTATGCACGCTCTTGAAGTGTGCGATGATGATATTCTTGCATTAGCTATCAATTTATCCTTTGCCTGTTCTCTCCGTATGGGCGAAATGCTCGGACTTACTTGGGACTGCATTGATATATCGGAGGAAAGCCTGAGTGAAAACAATGCTTCCATTTATGTAGATAAGGAGCTTCAGCGAGTAAACAGAGATGTAATGGAGGTGCTTGATAACAAGGACATTATCCGTGTCTTTCCGAGAACTCTGTCAAATACGCAAACTTCACTTGTTTTGAAAACACCGAAAACCAAAACCAGCGTGAGAAAAATCTTCTTGCCGTCAACCGTAGCCCAAATGCTATTGGAGAGAAAAAAGCAGATTGACGAAATGAAAGAGCTTTTCGGTGATGAGTATTTGGATTATAACTTGGTATTCTGCCATTCGTCCGGTAGACCGATGGAAGGACAGGTAATCAACCGTGCTTTGAAAAAGCTGATACAGGACAACGACCTACCTGATGTGGTCTTTCACAGTTTCCGTCACGCAAGTATAACCTACAAGCTGAAATGGAACGGCGGCGATATGAAATCGGTTCAAGGCGACTCAGGACACGCCCGAATGGATATGGTTGCCGATGTTTACAGCCATATCATAGACGAGGACAGACGATACAACGCACAGAAGTTTGAGGAACAGTTCTACAACGCAAAAGGTCTCAAAAATGCGGAAGAAGGTAAAACTGCTCCAATGCCCAAGTTTGAAACTTCGGTTGAACTCCTTGACCCAATGGCAGAGGTTCAAAAAGGGAGCGAAGTTGAAGAAGAAAAGCCTGCTGAAAACAGTGCAGACGAAAACGCTGCCTTGCTCGCAAAACTGTTATCAAATCCGGATACAGCAGCATTATTAAAGGCTTTAGCGAAAACAATTTAATCATACAAAAAAGGCAATCCGTCAGGGTTGCCTTTTGTAATACCTGAAAAACCTTGAAATCAAGACGAAAAACCATTATAATATTTGAACGCAGATTATTTATTTGCATAAAAGAATGCTTAAACTTAAAATGCGTTTCCTGTGATTTATGGGTTACAGATTAACTCAATGATGTTTCCCATATTTCTTTGCATTTGCTAATACCCTGCTAAAAGGAAGGCAAAAAACCACGAAAAATTAGCAGGTTTTGGACGAGAATTTATTGACAGCAAAACCTCGGAAAAGCCAGTAAAATCAAGGACTTTCGGGGATTTGTAGGGAATCGAAAATGCCCCTCGGGGGCTTCTCCTAAGGGCTAGTTGCGTGTTCGATTCACACAGAGGGTGCCAAAAAAGCCGAAAAACTCGATTTAATCGGGGTTTTTGGCTTTTCACTTTTTATGAACCTTTCAAAAAATCCCCAAATTTTAAAAGTTGGCTAATACTTGCTAACGGATTTTAAACTTATCAACTAATGGTTTAGGATAGCTATTCGTGGAATTGCAAGACTTACCCAAAAAGGCAGTTTAGACAGATAACTATCAAATAGGAAGAAATCAGCATCCGAAAAGACCAGATTATCCAAATAAGAATAGAGGGGCGAGATAATCGCCCCTTAACCACAAAATAGCCCTATCCACAATGGATAAGGCTATTTTTAAATACATAGTATGCGTAGAACTGAAAGTTTCTTGTGTTATTACTTAGCAAATAATGTAACTGCACCAGCTATTAAAGCTGATAGCAAAGGAAACATAATGAGATTTCCAACCCATTTTTTGATTTTTACCTTTACTGGAATATATGGCATCAAATCCTCCGTACCTGGTATAAACCAGGCTTTTGTATGACCTACCCAAAATTCATCTATAAAAAGACGGTCAAATATATTTCCTATCATAAAGATTGCTGTCATCTGCCAAAATGCACTCCAAAAGTCAGATGCTCCATTGATACAATATACCATTACTGGTACGAGGATTAACATAGGAACAAACAATCCAATTCCAGAAAGTGTAAAACGCTTCTTTAATTCTTCCTCTGTGATATATCCAAGTTCCACTACTCTCTTCTTTACATCTTCTTCATGAAAAACCGCACACTTTTCTGGTCCATCCTTCAATACTAGAACACATACCATTAAGAGTATAAAACATACTACAATTCCCTCAATTATAATCAACATAACTGCATCTCCTTTTTCAGCTAATTTCCATTCGTCAAATTCAAATTTTCGCTCTCTATTGTACCACGAATATCCCTAATATTCCACTTATATTTTTCTTGATTATTTAAGGCGGACTGCCCATTCTTAGCAATCCGCCTGTATAGTTACCACACCTCTAAACTGTCCTCTGCATCTATCCAAATTTGCATAGTTCCGTCAAGATAAAGTCTTGCATATTCAAGTGGATTATCTATTGCAAGGGCATTCAAAGCACACTCTGAATTAGGTGTGGTCTTCAATCCTTCCTCTGCTTTTGCACAGTCAATCCGTAAAATATATCCGGCATAAGTACATATATCAATGCTGTTATGGTAAATGTTGTAATCTGCATATATTATATTCATTCAATCAATCCTCTTTTCTGTAAAATCTAAAAAGCATTTCAATCAGTTCACACAGTCCATTCATATTGTGTTATAATGTGTTATGTGATTTTGCTTCCCTTGTTTTTGCCCTTATGAGGGTTTGTAAATCCTTGTGAAACGATATAACACAAGGGAACACATAAGGGAAAGCACACATACAGAAAAGTTAGTATTTATAAGGGTTTGCCAAGAAATTAATAATAAATTATAACAGGTAATAGAACCCTTAAATTATGTGTTTACACAATTGGAATTTTTTGAACTACAAAATCAGCTATTAACTAAATATTCTTTTTCCAGCAATATACTTCTGATGAACATTTAAAGCCGATTCTAAAATAGAAATCCATATTGGAAATAACAGTTGCTCTCTTTGCACCTAAATTCTTAGCTCTGTTGCAGGCTTCATATATTACTGCTTTCGCAAGACCTTTCTTTCTATGCTCAGGTGTTGTTACAACAGGCTCAACATATGCCGTATCACCTTCTGTATACCATAATCCGCAATGTGCACAATATTCATCTTTTGCAATTGCAAAGGTTCTTAATTGAGGATTTATATTAACTCCTCGTGCACAAACTTCGTCATCCCATTTTTCAGGAATACCTTCATTGTCAAATCCTTTATGTATCACCAATTGATACTGCCAGTTATCCATAGCAAAATCTTGCGGACTCATAGAATATCCATCATGGATTGTGTATTCTAACGATTCACTCAAATCTAATTCAAGCACGCAGTTATCTTTTTGCTTTCTTTCAAACTGTCTTTCCTGTAACACCTCAGTAAGAGCTATATCTTTTGAATTTGCTTTGATATTTGCTTCTCCTGTCTCATTTTCAAGTACAGTATCTATCATTTTGTTAAGCAAAGCTTTGTCGGATGTTGTGTGCAGTAAATATACTCTGTCATCATAAAAAGTATCATGTGTCAACATTCCTACAATTTCATTGTTTTCATCTCTAAATAAAACGATATTTGTCAACTTGTCTTCATCTAACATAGGATGTATTTGCATCCACTCAAAACGTCCCCAGTGAAAATGCTCATTATATTCAGTTTTTTCTGCATTCAAAAGAAATAAATATATATCCTGATACTGCTCATTAAATCTTTTACAATTCTTGTATTTTTCTGTTCGATAATTCATTTTAATACCTCCACAAATTCAAGTTTGTTAGTTATGAATAAGTACATTATAACATATTAAAATTTGTATTACTACATATTTCACCAAAAGACCACTTACCAACTTGGTAAGTGGTCTTGCCTAATTATATGACGGCTCAATAAATTTGGATTTATCGAGCTGAATTTAAAAGAGAATAAACAAATGTGTCCTTCCAAATCGGGTTGCCATTTTTATCTTTCCAGAAATACACATTTTTCTTAAAATATGCCTCTCTTATAAACCCTAAACTTTCAAGTAATTTCCATGAACCAATATTACAAGGGTCACATTCAGCAAAAATTCTATGTACCTTTTCAGAAAATGACTTCTTAATCAGGGCATCGCAACTCTCTTTTGCATATCCCTGTCCCCAGTATTGCTTATTAAATACATATCCGATTTCAAGGGACTCAAAATCTCTTTTTCCTAAATAAACATTTCCAATCATCTTGTTATTTTCCTTTAACACAACCGCAATCATTTCATCCGTAGAAATTCTCCAATCAAGATTTCCTTCCACTTCGATTATATCCATAGGTTTATATGGTTCGTGTTTTACTACTTCTTCATCAGATAAATATTCATATAAATCCTGTAAATCTTCTTTACAATATCTTCTTAAAATCAATCTATCTGTCTCCATAATAACTTTATCTTCTAACATTATATTGCCTCCACAAACTCAAATTTATTTTTCTAAAAAACTACATTATATTAGATAAATACAAAAAGCTTCCTGTTGAAATAGGAGGCTTTTTGCATTTAATTTACATTTTATATACCAGCATTTCACTTACACATCTGCCATTTTTTTGATAATACCGCAAGCTTTATAATGCACCAAAGGATAATATTCAACAGGTACATTTTTTTCTTCTGCAAGTCTTACTATATGTGCAAGTGATGGGTCATCTTTACAGCTATTGCTTATAAGCACTTTCCAAGGCACACGTCTTAAAAGAACTCGGGTTGCCTCCCCTATTCCAGGTTTCACAAAATTAATATCATCAATATTAAATTCATCTGCAATTTTTCTTACTTCGTCAACACCCAAGCCTTCAATTACATTATCAGTTATTTTTGAGTTAATTTCAAACTGCGATTGAATTGCATTTATAAATTCATAAGATAAATCTGCATCAGCAAGTTCTCCATAGTACACTGCACCATGAAAATCATCTTTACCAATAATATCATCTCTCAAAAATGTTCTGCTTACCAAGCCTGATACAGTACAGTTTAGACAGGAGCTTGGAATAAGAATATCCTCGTGTGTTCCGCAGAGTTCAGTAACATTTGCCGGGTCGGCAAGCACTGCAATTTCAGACGAAACACCCTTGTAGACAGATATATCCTTTTTAAGTTCATTCAAAATTGCACCTTTTCCAATCCAACCGTCTACAAATAATAAATCCTGTGGTTCATATCTGTCAAGGAGATACTTCATAGCGTTGTCATCTATTCCTCTGCCACGAATAATGGAAATTGAATAATGCTTAACATCAACATTATATTTCATTTTAATATAGCGTTTTATAAGTATACCCACAGGAATTCCTGCTCTTGCCAAAGAAACCAGCACAACATTCTTGCCCTTTTTCTCCATTATTTTATCAGATAATTTTCCTACAGCAAGTGCAGTTGATTTTGAATAATTCTTTAACGCTTCCTTATAAACATCCATATATTTTTGTGTGGGAACATACTCAATAGGAAGCATCTCACAATAATGTCTACCTGACTGTATTAGTCTTTCTCTTTCTTCTGTTGACTGAGGCTCTACCAATCCTGTAATATCCTTCAATAATAGTATAACGTCATTTTCCGTATATGAACTTCTCATTTTCAGCACCACCTAATCAAGTTAATATCATCATTACCGGACTCACAAACAGCATTAATCAAAGAGTTAAAGCCCTTTTTACCAATTTTTTTGGAATCAGTAATAATCAACACTTTATCATATTTTTGAATATCATAAATAAATGTTTTTCTTTCTTCATCATACAAACTTGCAAGTTCAAATCTTTTATTTAAAGGATAATCGTCTTCTAAACTTACTTCAATGGGACTTCTTGTTGTGGAATGACTTTTTACTACACAGCTTTTTTCTTCTGCTTTTTTGGCTATGTATAAAGCGGGATACATAAATTCCTCTGTTCCGATAACCAATATATTTTGATTTTCTGTTATTTGGATACTTTTATTTATTTCATTCCATAAAGTATCGCAGGCATTTAAATAATCACTGCCCTGTATACATCTTCTTGCGTTTAAAGCACCTTTTACATCATAGGTTTTAACATTAACTTTGGGCATTTCTGAATTGCAGGAGTAATATTCTCCATTGCCAGAAAATTTTTCAGCTATTTCTGTATACTCACTGTGGTTTGTCTTTACAAGATAGTGTACGTTAATACATCTCTGCTCGTACCTTTTCAATGAGTCAGCGTCCATTCCGTTAAGCAATGATGCAACCGAAAATTTCACCTTATCACCATAAATTTTTTCCATAATATTTATAATATTAAGAATGGTATTACCTGTTGTAACTTCATCTTCTACAAATACAACACGCTGAACTTTATCCAGCACTACATCTAAATCATTTTTAACCAATTTTTGCTCGGTAGCGTGGCTGTGTGCCTCTGTAAAAAATAAGTAATCCACATTATCAATTATTTCTCTTGTTGTTTGCATATAATATGAGTTCAACTCAACAGCCAAAGCTGAACCTATGGCCGTTGCGGTTTCTGCAAATCCTATTAAAAGCAATTTTTCATCTTTGTAGCTGTCCTTTACAATATCAGCCAAAGCTTTGAACATATCAAAAGCTTTTTGCGGACTTACAGGAATATGCTTGCCCTGTAGTGCATTAACCACAAGATATTTTCTTTTATTATTATTTTCTCTTTTTGCAATTCTTACTAAATCATTTTCCTTATACATTTTAAACCTCATTATTTTATTTATATTTTTTACATATCATATCTTCTGCAAAAGTCATAGGCATTTTTAAAAAAGATTTTATTCAGCAGGTTTTCGCTGTAATTTTTAGACAGAAGGAAATTGTAAAAATCCTCCATACTTTCTAAACCTGTTATGCAATTAGGCATATCGGCACCATCAAAATCACTACCCAAGGTAACAACATCTTCTCCACCCATTTCAAGAAAATACTCTAAATGTCTTTGTAAATCATCAAAATCAGCTTCTCCACTATCAGCAACAAAGTACCTGTGAAAATTAAGCCCTACCAAACCACCTATTTTACATATAAATTTGAACTGCTCATCTGTTAGATTACGCATATTACTACAAATTGAACGGGTATTTGAATGTGTTGCAACAAATGGTTTTTTTGCAAGTTTTGCAACATCCCAGAAAAGTGGTTCACTCGAATGAGATACATCAACAATAATTCCATTATCCTCAAGTATGGGTATAGCCTGTTTACCAAACTCCGTAAGACCTTTAGGATTTTTGCAAAGTATGCCATCACCTATTTCGTTACTGCCATTCCAAGTAAGTGTCATAAAACGTACACCTAATTTGCGAAGCTTGGGGATATTTTCAAGTTTTCCACAAAGTGCAGAGCCACCCTCTACAGCAAGCACAACATTATAATTACCCACTGAAAGCTTTGAAAAATCTTCAATCTTTCTGAATTTTTCAGTTTTTTTTAGTTCGCTTTCCAATAAAGAATAACATTTATTTACCAACTCAAACGCTTTGTTATCTCTGTATTCATCGGGTATCCAAACAGCCATAACCTGTGTATACCTATTATACTTCATAGCCTTTTCAAACGAAAAATGATAGTTATTATCTATTACAGAACCATTTTCCTCATTTGCTTTGAATAATGTATCGCAGTGCAAATCAAAAACTTGCATAATCGCCCTCCTGAATAAAAGCATTTTTAATGTAATTAATGTGATGCAATTCATCTGAATTGTTTTTCAGATACACTTCAGCAATATCAAAACGTGGCTGTAATTTCAGCTTTTTAGCCTTTAAATATAAATATGCAACTCTCATTATCTTTATTTGCTTTCTTTTATCAACTGCAAGGCATGGGCGTATCATCGGGTTTTCGTGCCTTGTTTTTACCTCAACAAATGCAATATGTGTATTATTGACAGCAACAATGTCAAGTTCACCATACCTACAGCTATAATTTCTGTCCAAAATTTTATATCCCAATTTTAAAAGATATTCACAGGTAAAGTTCTCGCCTATATCCCCTGTTTTACGCTTTTCAGTTTTTTCTTTATTATATTTCATATTATTTATCAAGTATTTTTTTCAAAAAAGACTTTCTATGTATCGGACAGTAGCCATACTCCTTTAAAGCTTCGGTATGTACCTTTGTGCCATAGCCTTTATGCTTTTCAAATTTATATTCAGGATATTTTTCTGCATACTCAATCATTAACCTATCTCTGCTGACTTTGGCAAGGATTGATGCGGCAGCTATAGACATAGACTTTGCATCACCCTTTACAATATAGTTACAGGGAATATTCAACTCAGGTATTTTATTACCGTCTATAATTGCATAATCAGCAGGTATATCAAGACCTTCTACTGCCCTTTTCATAGCAAGCATTGTAGCATTAAGAATATTCATTTCTTCAATTTCTTCAACACTAGCCCACGCAATACTGTAAGATACAGCACGTTCCTTTATAATGTCAAAAAGTGCCTCTCTCTTTTTCTCTGTAAGCTTTTTGGAGTCGTTTACACCCTCTATGATATCATCAGGCTTTAAAATAACAGCAGCTGCACAAACAGGGCCTGCAAGAGGGCCTCTGCCTGCTTCATCTACACCACAAATTTTTCCATAGCCTTTTTGAGAAAGTTCATTCTCATACAAGAACCAATCCATAATCATTCTCCTTAAACCGCAAAAAGACCGACTTTCCAGACGGCCTTTTATTATTATTCAACACATTCAAGTGTAATGTTTCCAAGCTTTGCACTTCTGTATTCATCAAGAACAGTAACAGAGGCACGTTCAGTATTCACCCTGCCACCTGACATAAGCATACCACGCTTTTTGCCAATAACCTCAAGCAAATCATATGGCTCAATATTTTCCAAATCAATATCCTCAAGCTTAAAGCGTTCAATAAACTGCGGTGTAGGATATTTACACATAACCTCTAAAAGTCTAAAAGCAAGAAGCTCTGTATCCATAACCTGGTCTTTGACGGCACCTGTAAATGCAAGCTTTTCGCCAACTTCTGGGTCATCAAACTTTGGCCACAATACACCCGGAGTATCCAAAAGTTCAAGTCCTTGTCCTATAGAAAACCATTGGTTACCTCGTGTAACACCAGGTCTGTCCTCTACCTTTGCACTGCCCTTTTTAGCCATTTTATTTATAAATGATGATTTTCCGACATTTGGTATGCCTACAATCATAATATGTATACTCCTGTTTTTCATTCCCTTTGCTTCCCATTGGGTGATTTTTTCAGACAAAACATTTCGTACAGTAGGCACAAAAGCATTAAGACCTTTACCAGATTTACAGTCAACAGGTATAGCTGTTATTCCCTGCTTTTTATAATATTCAATCCATCTGTTTGTCTGCACCTTATCTGCCATATCACATTTATTCATAAGAATAATTCTTGGTTTGTTTTGTATAAGCTTATCCAAATCCGGATTACGACTGCTAACAGGAATACGGGCATCTATAATTTCTGCAACAGCGTCTACAAGCTTTAAGCTTGCCTGTATTTTTCTCTTAGTTTTGGTCATATGACCCGGAAACCATTGTATATTCTGAACCTGACTCATAAAACACCTCAACCATAAATATAAGAAATTCTATCAAATGGATAAACAACAGCCTGCACTTTGCCGATAATATCCTTTTCATCAACAAGCTGAATTCTATCGTTCCTACTGTCAACAGACACTGCTCTGTTATCACCCATAACAAAAACTTTGCCTTCAGGTATAACGTCCGGAATATCCCATTCAACACCCATAAGAGTTTCACTGGATATATATGGCTCGTCTATAATCTCTCCGTCTACATATACCTTGCCGTTTTCAGTATCAAAGCCTATTGTTTGACCTTCCATTGCAATAACTCTTTTTATAAAAGCATTGTCAACACTATATTTGTTATTACTGCTGGTTGACTGGGCTACCGCAACAACATCACCCTGCTTTAACTTAAGCTGAGGAATATACTCAAAAAATGTTTGATAATTAGTAAGCAACACTGTATCTTTATCTTTAAGAGTATCATTCATAGACGGGCCATCAACTATAGCAAACCTGAAAACAAATGTTACAAGCAAAATAATAGCAGTTACCGAATAAAATATCGCTTTGAAAAAGTCATATGACACTTTATGATTTTCGTTATTCATAAGAAAAACTCCCGATAGTTATGCAAGCTTTTATTTAACGCATTATAATCAACTATACTTGTTTATTCTACCATATTTACAGCTTTTAGTCAAACTGATAAATATATAGTTTGTGTCAAGTAATCATTGGCAACTTTTCCATTGTTTTTTCTCAATGATATTTAATCTATTTTTTCTTTATGCCAAATAAAACCTGTGGTTTTACCCCATACTCAATGCTGAACTCGGGACAAGATAAAAAATTCTTTTGAAATGCACTTTCCACCATTGGCAATACGCACTCGTTTTTACCTCCCGACTGCATAATTTCCAAAATTTTTACTCTTACGCTTTCTTGATAATAAAACTGATTTGTGAAAATGTAAGCCTTCATATCACCGCAAATTAACATATATTCAAGAACTTCAGCTTTGTCACTTTTGTATTTTTCTTTTAAGAAGCTTTGTCTATCTTTCCATGTTTTTATATCTGAAAAACTTCTTAATCCAATTTGAAAGAATTTTGCATTTGATTCTTTATCGCAAAATATATTATATTCAAAATTTCGGGGTAATATTATTGTTCCGTCGAAGGTGGTTAAATTTAATGACTTTAGATAATTTTTATCACTTTCATCTGCACATTCAAAATTAAATTTTGTGGTTTTCATTCTATTAATTTCTCCTCGTATTATAAAGTAGGAGTGTTTATAGACCCTCTCTTTGGTCGTTAACTTCATTAAAGAAAAACTGTATGATTAGGAAGAAGTATTTTTCTTCCTATTATTTTGCCAATTTAAATCATACACTAACAATTATATATAATAAGCTAAATCAATCCAGCGATAAATTTAACTAAATTTAATTGACTAATTCCATCAGTTGTATTAAAATAATAGCGTACTTTTTACAAAAAATCAGCATTTATGGAGGTAATACTATGGGCGGATTTTTCGCAGTTGCATCAAAAGAATCCTGTGTTCTTGATTTATTTTACGGAACAGATTATCATTCTCACTTAGGTACAAGAAGAGGTGGTATGACTGTTTATGGTAAAAACGGATTTTCCCGTGCAATTCATAATATTCAAAACTCTCCCTTCCGTACAAAATTTGAACGTGATGTTGAGGAGCTTGAAGGAAATTTAGGAATAGGTTGTATTTCTGATTTTGAACCTCAGCCACTTCTTGTTCATTCTCACTTAGGAAGTTTTTCAATTACAACCGTTGGTAAAATCAACAATTCTGATGAGCTTGTTGACGAATGTTTTAAATCAGGTCATACACATTTTCTTGAAATGAGTGGCGGTACAATCAATCCAACCGAAATCACTGCGGCACTTATTAATCAGAAAACTACTATTGTTGAAGGATTAAGATACGCTCAGGAAAGAATAGATGGCTCTATGACCATACTTATTCTTACTACCGAAGGTATTTATGCTGCTCGTGACAAAGTAGGACGTACTCCTGTTATTATAGGTAAAAAAGATAATGCTTTTTGTGCTTCTTTTGAAAGCTTTGCGTATCTTAATTTGGGTTATGAGGACTACAAAGAACTTGGCCCCGGTGAAATAATTTATATGACTCCCGAAAGTATTGAAACTGTAAGTCCTCCAGGTAAGGAAATGAAAATCTGCTCATTCTTATGGGTTTACTATGGATACCCTACATCATCTTATGAGGGTGTAAATGTTGAACAGATGCGTTATGAATGTGGACGACTTCTTGCACGCAGAGATGACGCTTCTCCTGATATTGTTGCCGGAATTCCGGATTCAGGCACAGCACACGCAGTAGGCTATTCAAACGAAACAAAAATTCCTTTTACACGTCCATTTATCAAATATACTCCAACATGGCCACGTTCCTTTATGCCAACAAGTCAGGCTATGAGAAATAAAATTGCTCATATGAAGCTTATCCCTGTAAAAAGCCTTATTGAAAACAAAAAACTACTGCTTATTGATGATTCAATAGTAAGAGGAACACAGCTAAGAGAAACAACTGAATTTTTATACAATAGCGGTGCAAAAGAGGTTCATATTCGTCCTGCTTGTCCTCCGATTATGTTTGGTTGTAAATATTTGAATTTTTCACGTTCAACTTCAGAGTTAGATTTGATTACACGAAGAATTATTCAAAAGCGTGAAGGTGAAAATGCTGAAAATATGTTGGCTGACTACGCCGACCCTACAAGTCAGAATTATAAAGAAATGGTAGAAGAAATTCGTAAAGAGCTTAATTTTACTTCACTTCGCTATCATAGACTTGATGATATGTTGGATTCTATTGGTATTTCACCCTGCAAGCTTTGCACATACTGCTGGAACGGAAAAGAATAATTTTTCTAACCATATTCAATTCTAAATAAAGTAAACTAAAAAATAAAATGATATATTAAATACAAACAATTTACAAGTAAGTTGTTTGTTTACAAAAAGCAGTTCAAATTAGTTTTTCAAATTTGAACTGCTTTTTATTTTATTAATTAGTCAAACTCAGGAACAAAGCTAGGCATAAGCTGAAGCTTAAATAAATTTTTTCTGTGCATATCATCAATTCTTTCTTTTGTTGCAGAATTATCAATTTCGCCTGTACGAATATATCTATCAAGCACAGCATAAGTAAAGCCTAGATTATCTTCATCTGTTTTTCCGCAAAGACCATCTATTGGTACTTTGTCTACAAGCTCGTCTGGCAATCCAAGCACTCTGCCTATTTCTTTAACTTCCTGAACAGTAAGATTGCACAAAGGGCTAAAGTCACCTGCTGCATCACCATAACGTGTTGCGTAGCCAACCCAGTCTTCAGAAAGGTTACAGGTGTTTGCAACTCTGCCATTACAGCTTTGAGAAACAGCATATAATGTTGACATACGGATTCTTGGTGGCAAATTGGTTTTACTTTGAACAGACATTTCAAAAGGCATACTATTTGTTAAACCCTCAACAGCATCTTTAATATTAACAACATAGTTCTTTATACCAAGATGATTAACCAATAAATGTGCCATATCAATATCACTTTGCTCACCACAAGGCATAAGCACACCTATAACACGGTCTTTTCCGAGTGCTTCAACACATAGTGCTGCTGCAACAGAACTGTCTTTTCCTCCCGAAATTCCAACAACAGCATTACAATCAGCACCGTTTTCTTCAAAAAATTTGCGTATCCACGCAACACAAGCGTTCTTTGTTTTTTCTGCGTTAAACATTAAAAATTACCTCCATGCAGCACATTGCGTATTTCAGCAAGGCTTTGTTCTTTTGTTATTTTTCCATCTTTGAACACAGTAACAAGCTGATTATCGGTATCGGCAACAGCCTCTGCCCATATATATCCATCTTTGAAACTATATTCACCATCATTATTGAGTGTAACTACACAGCAACCTTTTTGTGACTTTTTAAAACCTCCGTCTTTTGGATTTTTAAAAATAGGATAAGGCTTGTCAGCAATTTCACAGTAAGTTGCTTTAATGCACGACGAAAAGGTATCTCGTGTAAATGGCTTGAGTATTCCTTCTTCTTCAATACATTGCATTGAGAATGAACCTACACCTAAAGCTACATTAGAACAAGCAAAGCCGTTTTCCATAAGAATTTTATAGATTTTCTCGCAACGCTGAATGGTTATAGAATCACCATATATAGCCTTTACATGAGGGTCAAGCACCTTATAGCCTTTTGAGTTTATTGTACCACCAAATTCATCCCATAATTTAAATACTGTTTTGGTTACTACTTCAACACAGTCACCTGAATCACCACGCATAAGCATACAACCGTTATGAGCCATAATTTCAGGTTTCAACTGTGGCAGTACATTTTCTATTATATTCCAATAATCGTAAGAATCAAGTACTGCTGAAAAACTTGTATCAGGATAAATCTCTGTAAGCAGTCTGCGAAGAAGCGTTATTTCATCTCCGTCAATAGCATAATTTGAACACATAACAGAATGCTCTGTACTTGGACTTCCAAAAGCAACAGCTTCTTTTGTGCAGTCACAATTATAACAATACTCCAAATATGGAATAGTAGGAACGGTAGCAGTATTCAAAAACGATAAGCACCAACCCGCACCCGCTTTTATTGCAGAATCTGTACATTCTTCACCACGAAAATCAAATGCACCTAATGCTTTTGCTCGTGGTAAATCATCATCGCAGGTCAAGTCATAGTATTTATTTACAATATCTCTATATGTTGCACCCACTGTTGCAGCAAGCATTGGGTGCCAGCTTTCTGCCGAAATAAGGCTTTCAAGTGCTTGGGGTAACCACGCAAAATCAGGGTGTGTATTTGTAATACCAAACATAGGAACGTGCATTGGCACTCTTGCACCCTCAGGCAATGAAATAATCTCGATTGGAAGATATCCCAGCTTGTGCAATTTTTCGATTTTCTCGATTTTATATGCGTTTTTTCCCAATGTTGCATTCATAATGCGTTTATATTCACCAATAACTTTATCAAACGGACAATTAAAAAACTCATCGTTGAAATAATCTATAAGATAGGTTTTAATAAAACCCTGCAAGCCAAACATTACAACCTTATCCCACATTTTTACCCTGCTCATACGAGGAGTAAAATAAGATACAGATTTAGTTATTTCTTTTGGCAACATTTCTGCGTGAACAGCTTTGTAAAAATCTATAAGTAACATAGGATTTATTTTATTCATTTTTTAGCACCTCTATTTTCTGATGTTGTTCTGTAAACAAACTATCGGTAGTAAACACTTTTTCTATTAATCCGCTTGTCAACACTTCGCCCTGCAAAATTGTGTTTTCACAATGCGAGATATAAAGATATATTTCACTTGCACCAAGTTCTTTAAGTTTTTTTGCACTGTAATAAAAAGTTCCACCTTTACTGCAAATATCATCAATTATTAACACTCTGCTGTTTGGTATAAGCTCTGTAGCACCTGCTACATCAAGACCTTTAATCTGTCCGGTTGCCCAGTCACGCTTTTTTATACCAAAAGCATACGGTTTATCTGCCATTGATGAATAGCGTTTCATTGCTCCTTCATCAGGATAGAACATCATAATATTATCTTCTCCCAATTTTTCAAGCACTTTTTTAATATTATCTTTTGGTGTTTTTATAACAACACGGTCAATAAGTGCTTCACTTACTGACGAATGTGGGTCCAACACTGTTACTGACGCAAATTTAAGACTATTTATAACCTCGGCAAAATATTTTAATGTAAATACATCTTCATCAGCCTTTACCCTATCCTGTCGTGCGTTTGGTATATAAGGCATATCAAGATGTATTTTTTCTACTCCATGTGACTTGAGATGCTTTGTAAGATAAATTAAAGCAACCATTTCACTGTCATTTTCGTATTTCCACATAATAGTGGCTGTTCGTTCAGTATTAAAATCTTTAGGTACGTTTTCCTTTACAAGAAGTGTTCCGTCAGGAAAATGACCCAACTCTATTGTTCTTCCGTTAACCTTAATCATAATATTACCTTCCTTTATTTATACCTCATTTAATATATTCTAACTTATTCCTCTGTTATGTTAATCTGGCACATTTTCATTGTTGTAATTGACGCATTGTGACTTTCCGGAGTAACTCCTGCACAGCAACTTTGGTCTACTGAAATTTCCATTTCGGGGAAATTTGCTTTAAGCAACAGTGCATTTGATACAACACATATATCTGTACAAAGTCCTATAAGTTCTACAGAAAATTCCTCATCGCCTGCTGTATTCTTTATAAGTGCAGGTAAGTCCACAGAACCAAACGTGATTTTTTCTACCTCAGTATATTCTTTTCCATTCAAAGCTATAGCAACTTCATCATTAAGCTTCCATCCGTTTGTTCCTTTTATACAATGTGGAACAGGAAGCTTTTTACCCTCTGATGTTTCCATATAATTCTCAAAGTGAGTATCATATGTTACAAAAATATCACCATCAAACTCACTTATCTTCTTAGTAACCTTAGGAACGATTGCAACTGCTTCGGTTGTACCCAATGCTCCGTCAACAAAGTCTTTCTGCATATCAACAACTACTAAAAACTTTTTCATTTTGTCACCTCTCGCTTTCTCTTGAACAGTTTTGCTGGTCTGTGTCCTGCACCTGTTGTATATTCATCTGTTTCCACTACATAATCTGCGATTTTGCGTCTGAAATTCGCTGGCAAAACCGATATATTCATTACGGTTTCCTGTACCTTCTGCAATGCGTTAAGTGTGAATTTTTCGGGAAGAAAGTCAAAAATCAATTCAAAGTTTTTAACATCTTTTCTTAATAAAGTAAGAGCTGTTGCAATTATTTCGGCGTGGTCAAATGCAAGATTGCCACTATCTATAATCTCAAATTCACTCTTTCCAAATCTACTGCATTTTTCTTTAAGAATTGCTTTTAGTTCAATATTATCATTTCGCAAAATAAGATTATACATTCCATTGTCTTCACAATCAAAGCTTACATCAAACCATTTTGCCTCTATTGCATCATATCCTCCAACCGCCTTTACTGACTCCTCAGTAATAATTGATAAAAAAGCATTGGAGATAATTCTACCACGAGGGTCTCTGTTTATTTTACTGAATACACCTACAGGCATAAGAGCATTTGGAGAAATATTGGTTTCTTCTTTTATTTCTCTGTATGCACATTCTTCAACAGTTTCATATGGGCGAAGAAACCCACCTGGAAGTGCCCAGGAATTTATAAATGGGTGTTCTCCTCTTCTAATCAGTAAAACAGAAAGGTTGCTTTTGGGATTGTGCCTGTAACTATCCTCTACTTCTGAACGAATTGAGAAAGATACAATATCCGTCGCAACTGACGGTCTGTCGTAATCCTCAATACTATATGATGATAAAAATAATTCTTCGTTAATTTCTACAGAATTATTGCAAGACAAATCAGCTTCATAATGTTTTTCATTATTCACATTGTAGCCTCCTTTGTTATTACTATAATGATAATATCATAAAAACAATAACAAGTCAATACTTATATTGGAAATTTTAAAAAAATTATCATTCAGTTAATGCAAGAACAGGCAACAGCTAATGCTATTGCCTGTTCTGCTTACCGAAAACTAAATTACTTTACATAATTTAAGAATTGATTATTTAATTATTTTGATGACTGAGAAACAGTAAATAAGTTACCTGAACCCCAACCTGTAGCTGTTACATAGTTAGATGAAGTTGAATATGTCAGGTCTGATGACTGGTTCCAGCAACTATCCCAACTATTTGTACTTGAAGAAGCAGCAAATCTTACTATAATAAAGTTAGTATAGCCTGAAGGAAGTGTTGCCTGATACATATTAGAACCTGCACTTGACATATTAATCCACTGCTCGCTTGTACCACTCCATGTGTATATAGCATATCTTTCGTTACCTACTGCAATTGCAGAGTCATTGAAGTATACTATATTGCTTGCTACAGGTGTTGTAGCTGTTGTAGCACTTGTTGCGCTTGTAGCTGTTGTTGCTGTTGTAGCACTTGTTGGAGTTACACTACCACTAACATATGTGCCAATGCTATATGTGTTTGTATAACCTACAAGATACTTCATAATATTTACAACGTCAGCAGCTGCAATATTGCCGTCACCGTTAACGTCAGCAGCAAGCTTCTGTGTATCTGTTAGAGTAACCTTGCTTAGTGTAGCCTTCTGAATACGGATACAGTCTTTCATATCAACTGTATTATCGCTGTTAGCGTCACCCTTATAGTAACCAGCACCTACAGAAGTAGCTGATGTTGCTGATGTTGCAGAAGTAGCTGATGTTGCTGATGTAGGAGTTACAGGTGAATATTCTTTCCATGTGTTACCTGAAGTGAACAGATGTGACACACCGTTTGTAGGTAGACCATCTTCCATATCAGCAGGATATCTGTTAGTTGATGAACCTGTACCATCTGACCAGATTACAAGAGAATCTTCATATCCGCTTGGTAGGTCATAGTAGTAGTAACCGTCTGAATTTTTAGATGTTAGCTGTACACCAGGCCAAGCAGCAACTTCGTTTGCTGTTTCACCGCTGCCTGTGTAAATATAAGCATATACATTTGTCCAGTTGTATGAAGAATTATCAAAGTAAATTGATGTACCCTGATTTGTCTTATAGAATGTATAAGTCTTTGTTACAGTTGAACCTGAAGAATCTGTAGCTGTCAAAGTAAGTGTCTGAGATGTTTCATAAGCCTTACCTGAACCCATTGTAATTGTCTGACCATCTGTGAAAGATGTAGCAGAACCGCCATCAATTGAATATGTAGCGTTTGTTACGTTTGTAGCATCCAATGTAACTGTTAATGTGTCTGTCTTATACTTGTAAGTACCGTTTTCTGTACCAGGAGTAGCAGAAACGCCTGAAACAGGAGCAGCATTGTAAACAACAGCAATACCTGATGAACCGATTTTACCTGAAATAGTAGATGAAGTTACTGTCCATGTGTTACCTGTGATTTCGTCAGTGTATGTACCAGGAGCAGTTGTAGCACCACCATTTGGTACTGAAACTGAGAAGTTGCTACCGCTACCTGCAACGATAACAGCACCGCCCTTACGGCATACAACAGAACAATTGCTACCTGTTGTGTAATAGTCAACCTGACCAACTGTTGCATTTTTGAAATGGTTAACAGCTGCAACCTCAGGACTTGTGAAGTGTGTACTACCCTTTACACCGATTCTAATATCATCCTTAACAGCAGTTGAAGGACGAGAGAAGTAAAGAGCTGTTATTCCGTTACGGCTTGCTGCTACTGCATAAGCACGGTCAATTACATTCTGACTCATCTGGTTTGAATAACCCCAGTCCTGATTGTTTGACCATGTATCGTGGCTTTCGCCCCAATATACAAGTCTGCTATCCGAAAGACCTTTTGGACCCCAGTTGCCGTATGCAGTTATAACTGTACCACTGTTAAATGCTTCACGAAGGTATCTTCCGTACTCACTGTCTGTAATACCGATATACTGTGTATACTCCTTCATAAGAGATAAAGCATAATCGGAGTTAGGGTCAACACCTGGGTTATTTAGAATTTCACCATAGTGCCAAAGGTCAGTCGCACTTGTAACGGTAGGCCAGAAATTATCTCCCTCACTTGGAAGACCGATATGTTTAGCAGCATCCCATCTGATACCGTCAACACCTACGCCCTTAAGCTCTTTAACATAGTCAGATACGCACTGCTGAACATAAGAATTTTCTGTATTAAGGTCAGGCATACCAATTTTACCGTGAGTTACCTTATAACGGTCACCGTCAGCTGCATTACCAACACTATCATCGTGCCAATACTGGCTGTCCTTAAGGTCACTTTGAATATTAGAGTGGTCACCTGCCAGATGGTTTGCTACGATGTCGGCAACTACCTTGATACCATATTTCTCAGCCTCTGTACAAAGGTTCTGCAAATCAGCCTTAGTACCAAGTTCACTTGTACCTATAGAAAATCCCTTTGGCTGATAGAACCACCACCATGAACCTGTTCCAGATGTAGCCTGTGGCGGTGATGTTTGAACAGATGTAAATCCTGCTGCTGCAATTTCGGGCAACATAGCAGTAATGTCTGTGTACTTCCAGCAGAAGCAGTGTAGGATATTACCATCCTGAATATTACTTGCTAATCCATAGTTAGCAGAGCTTTCAACTGTGGTTGTAGTAGCGTTTGATACCTGTGTATCTGTAGTTACAGCACCTGTAGAAACAACTGAAGTAACTGCTACAGAAGCAACCATAGCTGCGGCAAGCATAACGCTTAAAGCTTTTCTGCCAACCGAGTTTTTGTTAAGAAACATTTTAGTCTCCTCCTTTTCTAATTTCATCTTAATCATTATAGCATACAGTTTACAAATTTTATATTGATTTTTTGGCAGAAGATAAAATATTAATTTTGTGTAAATTATATAGAAAATTTTTGCAATTTAAAAAATTAAGCTATATTTTTCTTTTTGATGTTTTAATCACACATTATATTGTATATTTCCAATAGCAAAGATACAATATTTTTGTTCTATTTAACTCTTTTATTACAGCTATATACAACTATAATTTACAAGTTATAAGCAAAACACAAATAATATAGTTTTATTTATTATATTATTTTGATATAACAAATAGAGCAAAAAAAGAAAAGCACTGCTATGATAACAACGAGCAGTGCTTTTTGCCCCTGAACGTAGCGAGGGCTTTCAAGAATATTTTATGCAGTTTTGTCAATTATTATTCAGATAGTTTTCAGGATTCACATTTTTTCCGTCTCTCTTAATCTCCAGATGAATATGGCTTTTAAGACTTTTTTCGCAAGGAACATTTTGTGCTGTACCTATAACTTCTCCCGCTGTAAGCTTTGCACCTATTGCTATATTATCTCCTGCTTTTACTCCATAATAAACAGCAGTAAAACCGTCTGTGTATTCAATTTCAATACTATCGCCATACAGATTATCTTCATCTGTTGCAGTTACAGTACCATCAGACACTGAGTACACCTCACTACCCTCTTTTACAGCGTAGTCTGTACCTTTGTGCAATCGCCAATCTTTGAGAGTATCAAAATATACAAGTCTTTCACCTGAATATTCTGCAACAATTTCTTTATTTTCACCAACAGGACTAACTTTTTGGGTTTCTGTAGATATTTCTGTAGCAATTTCAGTAGGTTCTTCTGTTGACGGTTCGGTTTCTTTTTCTGTTGGCTTTGCTTTTTCTGTTGTTTTTTCTACACCTTTTACTTTTGCCTCAGCTTGTTTGTTTTCCGGTTCACTTGATGTTATAGCTGTATCAGGAATTTCATTATCATTCATATAATTAGCTACGTCAGCATAAGTATACCAACCTGCAATACCTATAGCACACAAGCAGAGTGCAAAAACAATATAAAATCCTTTGGTGTACTTTTTCTTTTTTTCGGTTTGATTTTCAGTGTTGTACTCCATATCATTATCGTTCATTGTGTACCTCCGTAAAATTTTGTATTGTAATTAATTAAAAGAAAATATTAAGCTAAATTTCAATTTACCTTTCTCTAATCAATTACCAATATTTCTTATAAATAGTGTTGACGATAATATTTGGAATATACAAGCTGATATTAAAAGAAAACACACAGAGAATCTTTTTAGTTCTCTGTGTGTTTCATCACACCAATGCTCCAAGCTGGCTTTCACCAAAATGAAATAACATTTGATTTATGGTAAATATATTATATATCTTATTTTCGATAAAGTATTTCACAATTACATCTGATTTGTTTTTATCAGAAAATTCATAACCGCTTTGTTTTAAAAAGTTTTTCGTTTCATCTAAACTCATTTCGAGTGCAACTGCTATACCCAATACAGCCTCTTTTTTGGGTTTATAATCACTGTTGTTCTTAAAACGTGCAAAAGCAAACTTCTCGATGTTGGATTTTTTATAAATTTTACTATCCTTTGCTTTATACTTTTTTAATGTAGTCTTTAAAACCTTTGTAAAATCAATACTGTCACTTTCATTTATATCATTTTCACTTTCAAATATATTTGTAACAGATTTTGTTTTATCAACGGTTGTAAAATCAATCTTGTTAACAGAAAAATCACCGAATACAGTGCTGTCAACAGTAAATGAATCCGCAAAAGAACTATTACTTACAAAAACCTCTGCTGAATTATCCTGATAATTTTTTGCTACATAAGCTTCTAATTTTTCTGTAAGGTCTTTATCATTAACAAAAGAGGATTTATTCTTCACAACAAAATAAATATTCATATCATATTTACTTAAAAAATTTTCAATAACCTCCATAGCTATCTTAACAGCCATATCCTTTGGATAGCCTTTTTTACCTGTACCAATAAGAGGTACAGCCAGACTTTCAAACATTTTGCGTCTTGCCATATAAATTGCATTTTTATAACACGTTTTAAGATACTCCTCTGCTCTGTTATTAGAATCAGCAAACAGTGGTGCTACAGAGTGGATTATATATTTACTCGACAAACCGTAAGAACGTGTAATAACACATTCACAGCCACCACAAAATCCTATACGTTCACATTCACGCAAAAGATTTTCAGGTTCTTCAACCGCATCAAACAAGGCTGTACTCATACCACCTACAGGATGTAAGCTTACATCTGCCGACACCACAATACATTCGGTATTCATTTTGGTAATATCATTTTCAACTATAAAAAAAGGCATTTCTTTTACTCCGTTCCTTTGAATTTCCTAATAATCAGCCCAGAATATACAGCATAACAAGATAACTTCCTAATGGCACTTCCTTAACAAAAAGCTTTTTCTCATAAAAACATATAGGGTTAATTCGCAACAATTTTATTTGTTTGTAAATTGATTTTGTCTAAAGACTATTCACATATATTCTTTAGACTTTGAATTTTTAAACAGCTTGTCTGTTTTTCTTATTCTTAACAGC
>JAXJYN010000046.1:0-12895 GCA_036306965.1 Acutalibacteraceae bacterium | reverse complement strand
GGTGTAGGTGAAAGCTATATAATTTCAGAAAGCACAAACTCAGGTTCATATGCAAGTAATTTTACTTGGAGCAGTAGTAATACAAGTGTTGCAACTGTTAAAAAGACTACAGCAAATAAAGCACAGATTACTGCCCAAAATAAAGGTACAGCATATATAAAGATAACAACTTACAATGGTAAAACAGCAACCTGTAAGGTGACAGTAAAGTAACTCTAAAGTAACTTACTTCAAACACAGCATATAAAAACACCTTCGCAAATAGATTTATAGTGGCTATTTGCGAAGGTGTATGCTTGTTGATAATTTGTGAATACAATAATAGGGGTGATTTTATGAACAAAACGAAATTAATGATTTCATTTTTATTATGTAATATCTTGATGTTATCTTTTACAGCTTGTAATAGTAATGTTAATAGCAATCTTCCAACAGAAGCAAGCAAAACAGAAGATAATATATCTTCTACAGATGAAAATATTGATAATGCAACATCAAATACAACACCAAATACAACAAATGCTACTGAAATGACAGAAACTGTAACAGAAGAAGAAACAAAAGATGAAGTTGCAACAGAAAATACTACGGAGGTGTTTTCTGTCAGTGAATCACCTGTAATGTTTTCTGAAATAAGTGAACATAATGGGAAGATATACTTCTCAATAGAAAATAATACTGGTGTTTACAATACAAACTCCATAGTAAGCTATCTTCCAGAAAGCATAAAAGATACAGCAGGAGAATTTGCTTTTGTTGACAACTATATATACTATACAGATAAAATTATAGGCAGTGGAGATGTAGATAAATCACTGTATAGATGTAAAGAAGACGGAACTGAAAATGAATTGATTTTCGGTGGAGAGTATACTTTTTATGCAGTAGATAAAAATAAGGTTTATTATTCTGCAATAACTTCTGACGGTTATTCAAACTATGCATACAACTTGTCAGATAAAAGCACAAGTTTGTTGTGCAAAGAAAATTCTATCTTTTCACACAGCATAATGTATGATAATAAGAATTATTATATTGATGATGATACACAACTTTTATCATATTACGACTTTGAAACAAATGGAATTGTAAATACTGGTATAAAGGTTGATAATAGTCTGTGCGGTATAGAAAACAATTATGCTTATTGCATTGATGAGAGAGTTTTATTCAAAGTTAATCTTTCAGATTATAGTTATGAAGATATTTACGAATTTCTTCTTACAAATTCATACGATTCTTTTGCTTTTAAAGATAATGTTATTTATGGAGTTTTTAAAATAAGTGATACTATGAGAAAATATAGCATTGATAATAATGAATTTGAAATGTTGTATTCAGGCTCACTTTATTCTATTGATAATGTAGTAGGAGATTATGTTCTCTTTAAAACTCATGATGAGACAACCATTACATATAATTTTAAGCTTTACAATACTTACACAGGAGAAATTGTGGAAATTGGAAGTTTTGCGAGTCCAAGTGCATAAAATTTATTATACTGAATAAAACAATAAAATAGCACACAAAAATATCCCCTATAATAACCACAAAAAGGTTATCATAGGGGATGTGTGTTTATTGTTTATAACTTTTGTTTATAAAATTAAACTTTGACTATTTCAACGCAATTCTCTTTTTTACAAACAAAACAACTGCACTTGCAGAAAGTGTGGTAAACAGACATTTGTTTATCTTGACTATGTGTCAAAAGTGGTATAAAATTAAAATAATTATATAGAGTAGTATAAAATTTTTTATTTAATTTTAACGAGGTATAATTATGATAAAAGATTTAAGGAATAAGTGTGTAGAAGCGTTAAATGGCGTAACTACAAACTTTATGTTGTATCTGCCTGTAGCGCTGTTGGGAATTATTTTATGCTTCAGCATTAATGCAATCTTTGGTGATAAATTGGTTGTGGTTGGTCTGGTGTCATTGTTTACAGTAAAAGACCTTTATAAAACAACCTTCAGCTTGCCTAATTATTTGCGTTATGCAGTTTTTTTACTTTTGATAGTTACACTTGGCACATTTGCAAGTATGAATGTTTTTATTGGAATTATAATTAACTTTGCTGTGCTGGCGTATCTTTCATTTGTACATTGTGATAACTTTACTATGGGTAGTTATTTTTCTATGGCTTTACAGCTGTTATTAATGCAGTATCCCGGCAGAGTTTCAATTACAGACTTACCTGCAAGATTACTATGTTGTTTGTTTTGTGTTGTAGTATGTGGTGTGTTTTTAATGCTATTCAACAATATATTTAGGAAGCATAAGGATAATAAATATGTATTGCGTGGCTGTAATGCAATAGCCAATAAGCTAAAGCTTTTGCTTGATGACAATGTGGCTGATAAAACAGATATGTTTATACTGACAACCGATTTTTGCAAAAGCAACTATAAAATAATGACCAATCAGGGTTATCTGCTTGATGAAAGTGTAAAGCACGAATTTCTTGCACTAATGACAATGGAGCAGATGAGCGACCTTATTTATGATACAGCTACAAAACTTGGAACTCTTACAGATAAGGATAGGGAATACTTTAAAGAGCTTATGGATATGTTTTCTCATATTAAAACTCTTAAACGTCTTTCAATTAATATAAGCAACTTTGTAGATGACTATTCTCTTAGTAACCCACAACTTTCTTCACTTTGGAGAAAATACATACTTACACTTGCAGGGCATTTAAAGTACAAAAGTAAGCCTGTAATGAAGGGTAATATCAAAGAGTCAGCTAAATTTAGAATTTCTGTTCTTAAAAAGAGATTTAATTTAACATCGTATAATTTCAGAAATGCACTTCAAATTTCTATAATAGTTACATTATGTGCGGTTGTGGCACATTTAGTTCCTATCGCAGAAACAATGCTTGCACCTATAGTTGCTTTGGCGGTACTTTCAATTTATCCGGAAGAAAAGCTTACACGAACATTACCCGGTGCAGTTGGAGTTATAATTATAGCTATGCTGTATATGTTTGTATTGGGTGCTGTACCTTTTGTGTGGCGTTTACCTGTTGCACTTATACTTTCTATGTTTGGATTAGCAATAGCAAAAGGACCTTTTGTACAGCTGGCTTTTGCAACGCAACTTATTTCCGCAGTTATGTATCCTACAGCGGTAATAGGAATGGACGCACTTATAAAAGTAGCTTTTGTAGTTGCAGGTTGTATATTTGGCTGGTTACTTGTGCGTTGGATATTTAACACACCACAAAACAGAAAGTACAAACTTCATATAAGTGACCTCGCACAATTTGATTGGACTGCTATTCATTTGCTTGAGCAGGTAAGATTGGATAACAGCAACGAAAATTATCTATGTGAATTTATGATGATACAACATCTTATGGTTGAGCATATAAGCAACAGTTCAAATGAAAAAGTAGATAGTAATAAAATAAGATATTCAAGTATGCTTTCGTTTAACTGCGATTTGCTCACGGAAATAGCTTATGCAATCACTATACTTCGTCCTAATAAAATTCCAAAGGATTGGATTTTAGCAATGAAGAAACGTCTTACAAATATATTTTAAAATTAACAAAGGCATTAACCTACTTGATTGGTTAATGCCTTTGTGATTTTTAGGTGGTAAAAAACAAGCCTTCTCGCAATGAGAAGGCTCTAAATTGTTATTCAAGCTCAAATGCACCTGTATATAACTGATAATATTTACCATGCTGTTCAATAAGCTGTTCGTGTGTGCCACGCTCTATAATTCTGCCGTGTTCAAGAACGATAATAACATCACTGTTTTTAACTGTAGAAAGTCTGTGTGCAATAACAAATACAGTTCTGCCTTTCATAAGACCGTCCATACCAGCCTGAACTATTGACTCTGTGCGTGTATCAATAGAAGATGTTGCTTCGTCCATAATCATTACAGGAGGGTCTGCAACTGCAGCACGAGCTATTGAAATTAACTGTTTCTGACCCTGTGACAATCTTCCGCCGTCACCCGAAATCATAGTATTGTAACCGTCAGGCAACATTCTTATAAATTCATCTGCATTAGCAAGTTTTGCAGCCGCAATAACTTCTTCATCGGTAGCATCGAGTTTGCCGTATCTTATGTTATCCATAATTGTACCTGTAAACAAGTTTACATCCTGAAGAACTATACCGAGAGAATGACGTAAATCAACTTTATTGATTTTATTTATATTAATACCATCATAACGAATTTTACCATCATCAATATCATAGAATCTGTTGATAAGGTTAGTGATAGTTGTTTTGCCTGCACCTGTTGAACCAACAAATGCTACTTTTTGACCCGGTTTAGCATAAAGCTTTACATTATGAAGAACCAGTTTTTCGGGAACATATCCAAAATCAACATCATCAAGTACAACTTCACCTTTCATAGGTGTGTAAGTAAGAGTACCATCTTTGTGAGGATGTTTCCAAGCAAATTTACCTGTGCGTTCTTCACATTCTGTAATTTTGTCACCATCAATTTTTGCGTTAACCAGCGTTACATAACCATTATTAACTTCTGGTTCTTCATCCATCAACTTGAATATACGGTCGGCACCTGCAATAGCCATAACAACCATATTCGTTTGTTGTGCAACTTGGCTTATAGGTTGCATAAAGCTACGGCTAAGGTTAAGGAAAGAGGCTATAGCACCCAATGAAACAGCAACGCCACCTGTTGATACTGCAATAAGTCCACCAACTATAGCAAGAATTACATACAGTAAATAACCTAAGTTACCCATCATAGGCATAAGTGAATTTGCGAAGTTGTTAGCTCTGCAAGCGTTCTTGCAAAGAGCCTCATTCTTTATATCAAACTCTTTTTTAGATTTTTCTTCATGGCAGAAAACCTTAACAACCTTCTGTCCGTTAATCATTTCTTCAATATAACCGTTAAGGTCACCAAGTGATTCTTGTTGTGCTACAAAATATTTACCGCTGTTTCCTGTAACTTTTTGTGTAACAAAAAACATAAGTGCGATGAAAAGAACTACAACTATTGTTAGTTGCCAGCTTGTAACAAGCATAGTTACAAAAATTGAAACAATAGTTATTATAGATGAAAACATCTGTGGCATACTCTGCGAAAGCATTTGTCTTAGTGTATCTGTATCGTTTGTATAGTGCGACATAATATCGCCATTTGTGTTAGAATCAAAATATTTTATAGGCAGTTTCTGCATTTTTTCAAACATTTCATCTCTAATTTCTTTAAGCACTTTTTGACTCATTACAGCCATAAGTCTGTTATAAAGATATGATGAAACAATACCTACTAAGAATATTCCGCACATCATAATTATAAGTTCTGTCATTCCAGCCAGTGCAGGTGTGAGAGTGCCAAGCAGGGTAGGAGTGATGTAGTTATCAATTAATATCTGTAGAAAAATTGATGATGCAACACCTGTGAGTGAGCTTAGTATAATACATACTGCTACTACAATCAGTGTTACTTTATGTTTTGCAAGGTATGATAAAAGTCTTTTAACAGTTTTTCCGCTTATTTTTTGTCCCGGAATACGAGCACCTTTTGGCGGTCTTGACTGAACATTAGGGCCTGGCATTATACTTCAGCTCCTTTCATTTGTGATGTATACACTTCACTGTAAATTGCATTATTCTTTAATAGTTCTTCGTGTGTACCAACAGCATTTATACAACCGTTGTCCATAACAATAATTTTGTCAGCATCTTGTACAGATGTTATACGTTGTGCAATTATAATTTTTGTTGTGTCAGGAATTTCCTCAAGAAATGCCTGTCTTATAAGTGCATCTGTTTTTGTATCAACTGCACTTGTTGAGTCATCAAGAATAAGCACCTTTGGTTTTTTCAGTAAGGCTCTTGCAATACAAAGACGTTGTTTTTGTCCGCCGGATACATTGCTACCACCCTGTTCAATATATGTGTCGTACTGCTGAGGGAAGCTTTCAACAAATTCATCAGCTTGTGCAAGTTTACATACACGCTTAATTTCTTCATCGGTAGCGTTTTCATTACCCCAACGCAGATTTTCTTTAATTGTACCTGAAAACAGCACATTTTTCTGCAATACAACCGCAACAGTATCACGCAGTACCTCAAGGTCATACTCTTTTACATCAACATCGCCAACACTTACAGAACCTGTGCTTACGTCATACAAACGTGAAATAAGTTGAATAAGAGTTGACTTTGATGAACCTGTTCCACCTATAATACCAACAGTTTCGCCTGACTTGATATTAAGATTAATATTTTTCAGACAGTAGTTGTCGCTCTCTTTTTTATAGCTGAAATTAACATTTTCAAATGTAATATCACCGTTTTTAACCTCTGTAACAGGATTTTCAGGACTTGTAATATCACTTTTTTCTTCAAGAATTTCTACAGTACGCTCAATAGAGGCCTTTGACATTGTAAGCATTACAAATACCATAGAAAGCATCATAAGACTCATTAGAATCTGTGAAGCATATGTTATAAGGCTCATCAGCTGACCTGTTGTAAATCCAACAGCAGGGTTATTACCGGAAGCAACTATAAGTCTTGCACCAAACCACGCAATAAGTATTATTGCACCGTATGAACAGAACATCATAATGGGCATAGCACCTGCCATTAGTTTTTCTGCTTTTGAAAAGTCTTTGTAAATAGTACCTGATACATCCTTGAACTTTTTAACCTCATAATCTTCTCTTACAAATGACTTTACAACTCTTATACCTCTTACGTTTTCCTGTACAATGTTGTTAAGTTTATCGTATGTTTTGAAAACTCTGCGGAATATAGGATGTACATTTTTTATAAGTATTGTCATACCGATAAGAATTATAGGCACACAAGCCACATAAATCCACGCAAGCTGAGAATTTATTCTGAATGAGGCTACTATAGCAACTATAAACATAATTGGTGCTCGTACAGCTGTAACCAGTAACATCTGATATGCCATCTGAATATTTGTAACATCTGTAGTTAAACGTGTTACAATACTTGATGTTGAAAATTTGTCAATGTTTGAGAATGAAAATTTTTGAACATTATAGAACATATCCTGACGAAGGTTTTTAGCAAATCCTGTTGAAGCTATAGAAGCCGTTACGGCACCGCCTATACCAAAAGCTAATGAAAGTATAGTAAAAGCTACAAGCAGTAATCCTACTTTCCACACATAGTTCATATCGCCATTATCTATACCATAGTCAATAAGGTCAGCCATATAGAATGGAATAAGCACTTCCATAACAACTTCTAAAATCTTTAATACAGGTGTAATTATTGATACCCACTTGTATTCTCTTACACTTTTTAATAGAGTTAACATATAATCCTCCTATCCTTATGTATATATTATTTATTATATAATAAACCGGAAAATTTATAATAAACCTCCCAGATTGTCTTTAATCTGACGGCAAACCTTCAGAAAAACTTTATAATCCTCATCGTCAATATTTTTTATCATAATTTTATCAATCGCTTTAAAGCTGTCAACAATTTTGTTGTGCATAGCCTCACCTTCGTTTGTGATAATCAGCTTTTTAAGTCTAGCATCGTGTTCAACTTCAACTCTTTTTATATAACTATTTGTTTCCATACTTTTTACAACTGAGGTTACAGCTGAACGTGTAATTGAAAATTCTCTTTCTATATCACGTTGGTAAACATCTTCGTCTTTATGGTCACAAAGATATCCTAAAACCCAACCGTGCATTATAGTGTAGTTATCTATACCGGTCTTTCTGCCTTGTTGCATAGTTGCACGCATAAGAAGATTGTTTATACCTCTCAGTACAAGACTCATTTGAGTAGAATTTTCTATATCAGTTTTCACAACATCACCTCCCGTATTTTATAGTAAACAAAAACTGTTCACAGATAAATTGTTAAATTGTGAACAGTTTAACTGTGAACAGAATATAGCATTTATATAGGTAAATGTCAACAAAAATAAAGAATAAAATTTGTTAAAAATATTTTAAGAATTTTATATTTTCTTTATATAGGCTATGTATATGTCATAATTGAACAGATTGATTCAATGTGATATTATATAGTAAATGTTGTAAGAATATTCAGAAAGGAAGTAGGTTATTATGACGCTTGAACCTGTTTATTATAAAAATTTTAAATGTAAAGCAAATAGATGTAAGGATAATTGTTGTATAGGTTGGGAAATTGATATTGATGAAAATACATATAATTATTACCAAAAAATAGAGGGTGATTTTAGTGAACGATTAAAAAATGGTATTCAGACAAATGATAATATACATTCATTCAAGCTTGATAAAAAAGAGCGTTGTGTATTTCTAAATAAAAATAATTTATGTGATATTATAATCAACTTAGGTAAGGACAGACTTTGTGACATTTGTAATAATCATCCACGTTATATTAACAGCTATGAAAATTTGACAGAATGGGGAATAGGAATTGCTTGTGAAGAAGCTTGCAGAATAATTTTAACACAAAATGAGCCTGTATATTTTATTGATTGTTCAAACGGAGAAAGATATGCAGAAAATCCATTTGAAAAAGACTCTTATTTTGCCTATCTTTTTGAGATACGAAACATTATAATAAATATTTTACAGAACAGAAACTATAATATAAATAAAAGGCTAATGGCTGTAATTACAGTTTGTGAAAAAGTGCAGAGTGAATGTGATTCAGAGAAAACAAATAAAGAATTATTTGAAAATTTAAAAGCAATAAAAATACTTTCTGATAATTTTCTTATAGAAGATAAAGAAATACCTGTAGAAAATAAAGATATAAAATATCAACAACTGATAACACAAATTATCAATAGCTATTTGAATAATGAAATACTTGAATCAAGCTGGTCGGAATTATTGAAAAATCTTGCAAAATGGGTGAGTAATAAAAGTAATGAGCAACTTTTTACTTTACATAAAACCTTCAAAAATGAAGTAAAACCAGAATTAATTTTTGAAAATTTGCTTGTATATTTAACTTACAGATATTTTCTTGAAAGCTGTTATGACGATATGATAATTGAAAAAGCAATGTTTTTATTTTCATCATATGTTATTATAAATGAAATTTTGGTTTATATTTTTTTTGAAAACAGAAGTATCAATATAAATGAAATTATTGATATTGTTCATAATTATTCTAAAGAGGTTGAGTATTCTGATGTTAATATTAATTTGCTTAATCAGTGTTATCATACATATAATGTTTATTCAACAGAAAATATTTCAAATCTGTTGAATACATTTGCTTTTTGAATTTGGTGCATTATTCAAAAACTCAAAATATCACAGTGTATATAATCATCACGATAAGGAATAATATCATTGAGGTGATTATAAATGGCAAAACAGGGAATGAAACGTATGGAACGTACACATACTCAACCACGCAACAATGAACCTGCCGTACCTGAAATTCAAGGTAAAGCAAAGCATGGAAAAGCTCGTATTAATCCTATTATAGCAGGAACAAAAGCACCTTCTCAGAAGGTATATCATTCTGTACCACATTCAAAAGAAAAACCTATTTCATCAGTTTATTCTGCTATTGATACAGATTTGGCAAGAGATAATCTTGAAAACGATATAACCGCAGCAGATTTGCAGGATTTATAAATAATATAAAACGCCATTTGAAATTTAATCAAATGGCGTTTTATGTATATAGCAGGAGGGTAAATAATGGAAACAGTATGGCAGGTAACTTCGGAACTTCCTGAATTTCCACAATTAAAAAATGATGTTAAAACGGATGTACTTATAATTGGTGGAGGTATTGCAGGAATTCTTACAGCATACCATCTTCATCAGCAAGGTGTAAAATATATTTTAGTTGAAAAAGGAAAAATATGTGGATGTACAACTCAAAATACCACAGCAAAAATAACCTTTCAGCATGGATTGATATATAATAAATTATTCAAAAGCTATGGAATAGAAACAGTTCAAAAGTATTTACTGGGAAATAAGTTAGCTTTTGAAAAATATGCTGAGTTATGTAAAAATATAGATTGTGACTATGAAATAAAAGACAATTTTGTATATTCTGTTAATAATAGGGAAGACATTGAAAATGAAATGGATATTCTTATGAAAATAGGGTATAAAGCGGAGCTGTGTGAAAAAGTCAAATTACCATTTGAAACAGTTGGTGCGGTAAAATTCCCTGAACAGGCTCAGTTTAACCCTTTAAAGTTTATATCAGCTATCACAAAAGAACTTAATATATTTGAAAATACTTTTGTTCGTGAAATGATTGGAAATGTAGCAGTTACAGATAATGCAAAGATATATGCAGATAAGGTAATTGTAGCAACTCATTTTCCGTTTATAAACAAGCACGGTAGTTATTTTCTAAAACTTTATCAGCATCGTTCTTATGTTATAACGCTTGAAAATGCACCTGATATTAAGGGTATGTATGTAGATGAAAATAGAAAAGGTTTTTCATTTAGAAACTACAAAAATCTTTTGTTTATCGGAGGTGGAAGTCATCGTACAGGAAAAAAAGGTGGCAACTGGAATGAACTTTGCAATTTTGCAAAAGAATATTATCCTAAATTAAAAGAAAAATATTTTTGGGCAACACAAGACTGTATGAGTCTTGATAATATTCCGTATATTGGACAATATTCCAAGCGTACCAATAATTTATATATAGCAAGTGGCTTTAACAAATGGGGAATGACAGGTGCAATGCTGTCTGCCATTATTCTTAGTGATATGATTACAGAAAAACAAAACGATTTTGCAAACATTTTTAGTCCATCAAGAAGTATCTTAAAGCCTCAGCTTTTTATAAATGCTTTTGAGGCAACTAAAAATTTGCTTACAATTTCAGAAAAAAGATGTCCACATCTTGGTTGTGCATTGAAATGGAATAGTGCAGAACATTCATGGGATTGTCCTTGCCATGGTTCACGCTTTACAGAAAATGGTAAATTACTCAATAATCCTGCAAACGGTGATTTGAAACTAAATGGCGATGCAAATAATCGAATTTGAATTTAACGTGAGTTTGATGAAAAAATAAAAAAATAAAAAACAAATAGAAAATCTGTCCTTAATTTGATATAGTAAAAATGCACAAATCATAACAAAGAAAGGACAGATTTTAATGGAAGAACTTTCTTAAAAATATCTGCTCTAATCACATACTCTTTTTTGCCTAAAAACCTTCTTTACATTTGAACAATAGCCTTTCTTTGTTTTTTTCTTTCTGATTTTTGTCGAACTTACGTTGTATTACTTATTTATTTTATAAGCACCTCTCCATAGTTCTTTTGGTTTCTTATATCTTGTCATTTGCTCTTCATTTATAGATAGCATTTCCCAACCGTCAAAAAATGAGTCTATATCGTCCTTATCAAAGAATCTTTTAAATCTTCCATCATTTGTTCTATAATAATGTCTTTCTACTTCTTCACCTTGTCCAGCTCCATAATTAACGTCGTTTACAGAATTAACTCTAAACAATAATATACCATCTTTTTTTAGAACTCTTTTAATTTCAGCTAGTATTTTTCTTGTATCTTCTTCTGAAAAATAATGTAATGATAAATCAGCAATTATTATACTTGTAAAATCGTCCTCAAAGGGCAAACCTTCTCTCATATCAAAACATTGTGTTTTTTCAACTTCTGGGAAATTTTTTTGAATATTTTCAATAGCTTGAGTAGAATAATCACAGGTAATAACTTTTTTACCTCTTTCTATCAAATATTTAGTATCATTTCCACTTCCGCATCCTAAGTCAATTATTGGAGTTTGACAATTTTCTATTGCTCTATCAAAAAGTTGTAACCAATCATCATATATTATTTTTTCTCTTTCATAACTTGTATGCAAAGTATCCCAATATTCTTTTTCTGTATTTCTGTTTTTGGTATCATTATCAAATATATCATCCATTTGAAATTACTTCTTTCATTTAAGTTAAAATTATTATACTATATTTTGGTTCTGCCATAAGTCCTAACCCCTATGAGTTTTGACAAGCTATCAAAACTCGGTGGCTCTGAGAGGCAATACATACTGACAAAGCATATGATTTTTTGCAAAAGAAAAAATCAATCAGATTTTATTTTCTGATTGATTTTGTATAAATTCTGTTCTATAAAAAGTTCGAACAGAAACGTCGTTGAAGTGTGTTGATAATAATGATACGGTTTCAAAAGGTTCCATTTGGTTTCACTCAAAAAATGAAACTATTAAACGGGAAGTGAAACCCTCTTTTTAGATTGAAACCATGCTAATCAGCTTGTCAAATTGGAATTTGTCGAACAGAAAAACACAAATTACATATTCTTGACAAAACAATATATTGTTGAGCAAAAAACTTATCTCAACACATCATCTATTAGTCCATTCATATCGGTAATTGTATAGTCTTGTCCGCTATTACCACCAATACCATTCCTATCAAGCCAGACAGTTTTAATCCCAATCGCTTGGGGTCCCAAAATGTCATCCGTTATGGAGTCACCAACAAAAAGAACTTCTTGTGGTGAAAGACCATTTTCATCAAGGATTTGTGTAAAGAATTGCCTAGCAGGCTTATAACATTTTAATTTTTCAGAAGTATATACTTTATGAACTGTAATACTATTTTTTTGCATTACACTTTCAAGTACATTATTATCCGTATTGGAGCCAATGAAAACCAGATAGTTCTTCATAAGCTCATTCAATACAGTTTTAATCTCTGGATATGCTTCACGCTCGAATGCTCCAGCAAGTAAAGAATCCGCATCATTTTCAGCATTCCTACTTACATTATATCTATCATAAAACATTTGAATTCGTGCAATAAAAATATCACGTTCGGTCATAAATTCACAATTGTCTAACGTGTGATTTTTGTAATAAGATTTCCATTCTTCAAGAAAGGCCTTTTCATCAACAACATTCCC
>JAXJYN010000045.1:0-40710 GCA_036306965.1 Acutalibacteraceae bacterium | reverse complement strand
TACATCATATGAGAATGACCATTTCTCAGCTTTTGTACACCTCCCTAAAAAACATAGCTACAAATAATTTTAAAACCAAATATAGCCATTATAATCATACTATTGCATAATAAATAAGTCAACAAAATTAACCTGTGTACTTCCTAAAATTGGGATAAGAGCTTTATTTTTTATCATAATCATCAAGAAAAGAATATTCATTGCCTTTATATTTATACCCAACCATAGTGTCAAGACATACTGAATGTATACTGTTAAAAATACATTTGTCCACATTCGGATTGGTACGTTTTAATTGTTTAATAAGCATTTTAATTTCTTGTCGTTTTGATTCTCCAATACCATCTCCGTTTTCTGAAATTTTTTCAGTAAATCTACAGGCACATTGTATAAATTCAAGCTTGTTATATCTTTGCCACGCTATAATTGCATCTTCGTGAATACGATACATAGGTCGTATAAGCTCCATACCCTCAAAATTTGTGCTATGCAGTTTTGGTGGCATAGTCTGTAACTGAGAGCCATAAAACATACCTAAAAGAGTTGTTTCTATAACATCATCAAAATGATGTCCCAAAGCTATTTTATTACAGCCTAATTCTCGTGCTTTGCTGTAAAGATATCCTCTTCTCATTCTTGCACAAAGATAGCAAGGAGATTTTTCAGTTTTATTTGCAACATTGAAAATATTTGTTTCAAAAACAGTAATTGGTATATGTAAAAGTTCGGCGTTGCTTTCTATTTTTTGTCTGTTGATTTTATTATATCCGGGGTCCATTACAAGGTAGACCACATCAAATGGAACTTCACTGAATTTATGCAGTTCCTGCATAAGCTTTGCCATAAGCATAGAGTCTTTGCCACCCGATATACAAACAGCTATTTTATCGCCTTCTTTAATCAGTTCATATTTTTTAACAGCAAGGATAAACTGATTCCATATTTCTTTTCTGTATTTTTTTATTATACTTCTTTCTACAAGTTCATAAGGCTCAAGTGTTCTGCCCATATTTTCAGCTCCTTGGTTTTTGAAATGTTCACGTTTAATTTTATCTTTCTACCTATGATATGTCAATAAAGTAAACTTTTCAAATTATTTTATAACAGGGAGTTTTATTGTACATAAAATATGTTATAATATATTCAATATAAGAAGATGTTTATTAAAATTATATAATTTATTAACCGAACGAAAAGGAGCATTAATAATGTTGAATTTGTTGTTGGGTAGAAGTGGCAGTGGAAAAAGCCACTATCTGAGAAAAATTTCAGAGGACTATATAAATAGTGGAAAGCCTGTACTTGTACTTGTACCTGAACAGTTTTCTTTTGAAACAGGTTTGTATTTTTTGGATAAAAACAGTAAAGCTTCAAGTGAAAACGTAAAGGTTCTCAGCTTTTCAAGTATGGTAAAATATGTTTTTTCTCAGGTTGGTGGACTTACAAATAGTTTTCTTGATGAAGGCACATCTAAAATATTAATGAGTATAGCATTGGAAATTTGTTGTGACAACTTGAATTTATATGAAAGACAAAGTAAAAATAAAAATTTTGTTGATACTCTGCTTAATACAATCAATGAATATAAAAGCAATGGTATTACTCCCGATGATTTGCTTTCTGTAAAAGCTACGGTGGATAATCCCACATTAAAGCAAAAGCTGGAAGAAACTGCACTTATTCTTAACACATATAATGCTTTGGTAAGTGAAAATTATGTGCATAATCAGGACGTATTATCATATCTTGCAGACAGTATAAGAGAAAACAAAATTTTTAATGGTTATACTGTATTTATAGATGCCTTTACAGGTTTTACAGGTCAGCAGTATAAGGTGCTTGAGGCTATTATGGCACAGGTGCAGGACGTGTATATAACTTTGTGTACCGAGTGCAGAGAAAATAAAGTAGATGAAAGCAGTATACGATTTAGAGTAACTATTGATACTTACCATAAATTACGTGCATTGGCTAAAAAGTGTAGTTTGCAAATTAACGAGATTTATAAACCTTTTGTTGATAACAGACGTACCCAAAATGAAGATTTAAAGGCTGTAGAAAAAGCTTTGTATGCTTTTCCTACAGAGGTGTATGGTGGTAAAGTTGATAATGTTTCAATCTACTCTGCAACAGATGTTTACAGCGAGTGTGAATATGTTGCAACCAGAATAAAACAGCTTACTGTAAATGAAGGCTACAGATATAAAGATATTGCAGTGGTTTGCCGTGATGAAGAAATATACCGTGGTATTCTTGATGTTACTTTTGATAAATTCAATATAGGATATTTTATGGATAAGCCCGAAAATATTAATTCAAAGCCACTTGTTAATTTTATTAAACATACATTTAATGCTATAAATAATGGCTTTAACAGCGAGTCAATTTTGCGTTTACTGAAAACAGGCATTACAAAATACAGTTATGATGATATTTCTGTAATGGAGAATTATATTTTTACTTGGTCACCAAAATGGAACGAACCGTTTAATCAGAATGTAAATGGCTTTGGTGCAGGTGAAATGACTGAGTCAGACAAAGAATCGCTTGATAGAATAGAAAATATACGCAGTGAAGTTTACAGTTATCTTAAAAATTTTCGTGAAAATATCCAAAATAAAAACGGATATGAAATATCAAAACAAATTTCAAAGCTGATTGATGATTTTGATGTGAAAGAAACTATACAGAATAAAATACAGCTTTTGACCAGCAAGAATACACCCGAGCTTGTAGATGAATATACAAGAGTGTGGAACAGTGTAGTATCTGTTATTTCCAAAATGTCAAAAGTTCTTGAAAACATATATATGTCCGGTAAACGCTATTACGAACTTTTCAGCCTCGCCATAAATTGCGAACAGATTGCAAATCAGCCATTGTGTATTGACCGTGTAATAGTAGGTACAGCAGGCAGAGCAAGGCTTAATTCGCCCAAAATTACTTTTATAATAGGTGCAGTGCAAGGAATTTTCCCTGCTGTTCCAAGTTCGGGTGGAGTTTTTACAGATGATGAAAGAAAGCTTTTACTTAGCTTAGGCTTGCCTATAAGTTGTGGACTCTCTGACCTTACCGCACAGGAACAGTACAGTGCTTATGCGTCTTTGTCAAGTCCTTCTGACAGATTGTATGTGTCGTATTATACAAACACCATAGGTGGTGGAGGTGCATTACCTTCAACTATAGTTACTCAACTGCAACGTATTTTGACAAACGTTAAAACCTCTTACCAATGCAATATCTACGACCTTGACCCCGAAACACTTTGGTGTAAACAGCAGGCTTTTGAACATACAGTTTCAAATATGAAAAATGATGATGTCAATCAGAAGGTACTTGAAGATTATTTTTCTTCACAGGAAAAATACAGCACACTATTAGAGAGTATACATAGCTATAAAAAGAAAAATCCACCACAAATAAATAAAGACACAGCACATATGCTTTATTCTGAAAATATGAGATTGTCAGCGTCTAAGCTTGAGGATTTTTACAGCTGTGGTTATATGTATTTTTGCAAAAATGGTCTTAAACTGAAAGAACGCAGAAAGGCTAAGATTGATAATAGAGAATATGGTTCAATAGTGCATTATGTAATGGAAAAGTTCTTAAAGCAGGAAAATTTGGAGGATATAATTGAATATACCGAAAATTACAATATAAATGAAATTGTAAAAAATATAACAAACGATTACATAAATACCTGCTTTGATAGTAGTGTTATACCTGATAATAAAACACAATACACCTTAATTCGTGCCGAAAAGAACTGTGTTGTGCTTGTTAAAAGACTTATTGAGGAGCTAAAAGTAAGTTCGTTCCGTCCTGCTGATTTTGAACTCTCTATAGGTATAAATCCAAACGAAAATTCAGAAACACAAAATGTTATTGATGAATATAAGATAAAAACAAAAGATGGAGAAGTGTCGCTGATAGGCTATGTAGACAGGGTAGACCTATACAAAAATCCTGCCGATGGTAAAACCTATGTAAGAATAGTTGATTATAAAACAGGAAAAAAAGAGTTAAAACGATGTGCCCTTGAAATGGGTCTAAGCTTGCAGATGTTTGTATATCTTTCTGCAATTTTGAAAAATGGCAGTAATTTATATGGCGATAATCTTGCGCCTGCGGGTGTATGCTATATGACAGCGAAGGAATTTTCTACAATAGTTTCTCAATCCGGCAACACGCAGGAAAATATAAAGCAAATTAAAACTGATTTTGATAAACACTATAAAGTAAGTGGGTTGTTTGTGAGAGATACCGATGTTATTATGGCTATGGATAAAAATGCAGAAGGACAGTTTATTCCTGTGAAAATGAAAATTAAGCAGAAAAAGAAAAAAGGTTGTGAGCCTGTAACAGAGGTTGCTTTTACACGTTCAGACCAGTATTTGCTTGATGGAAATCAATACGAGGGCGAATTTAAAGGTGTGTTTGACCTTGTAGATAATAAAATCCGCCAGATGTCAGATATGCTTCTGGACGGATATATAAACTCAGTACCAACAGGTGAAAAAAATGAAATTTCAGAATTGCCTTGTCGTTACTGTAAATATAAAAATTCCTGTAATTTTACCTTGGGTATGCCTGTAAATCTTATACCGTCAGGCAGAGATAAAAAGGAGGAAAGCAACAATGGCTGAAGTGAAATGGAATGAAGAACAAAAGCAGGCAATAGACGCAAGGGATTGTTCTGTTCTTGTTTCTGCGGCAGCAGGCAGTGGTAAAACGGCTGTATTGGTAGAGCGTGTTATTCAGTTGCTTACAGATAAAAGCTCTGGTGTTATGGCAGACGAATTGCTTATTGTTACATTTACCAACCTTGCTGCTGAGGAAATGAAAACCAGAATTAATAAAAGAATTACCGATATGCTTGATGTGTGTAAAAATAACCCTGACATAGACGAAAAGCATTTGCGTAATCAACAGCTTTTAGTTGATAAGGCATATATATGTACTATAGACAGCTTCTGTAAAAATATAGTAAAAACCGCATACACAAGATTTGATATATCTCCGGATTACCGCATTGGAGATACCTCAGAGCTTACAGCGTTGCAGTGTCTTGCTGTTGAGGAGGTTGCAGAAGAATATTATCTTCGTTCAGATTTTAGAGATATTGCCTCGTTACTGACCACCTCTACCAACGATAATACACTAAAAGCTACTGTTATTAATTTCTACAGCTTTTTATCAGCCTTGCCGTTTCCACAACAATGGATGGAGCAGACATTAAAAAATCTTGAATCAGCCAAGAAAGATGTAATTCATTGCGTATGGATAGAAAACATAGTAGAAAAAGCAAAGCAGAATATAAAGTTTGCAAAGGGTGTAATGGACAATAGCTGTGATATTTTTCTTTCGCTTGAGCAAAGTGAGGAGATAAGCGAAAAATCTCCGGCAAAAAAAAGTCAGCATCTATCCGAAAAAGCTTTTATCAATGCCTTGCAAAGCTGTAAATCTTGGAGTGATATTCAAGGTATATTTGAAACAAATTCGGATTACAATACATTTTTCGAGAGGTCTGCAACGATAAAAAATCTTAGTGAGGACGGAAAAGAATTATACGAAAACTATAAGGACAACCGAAATACTTTGAAAGATTTACTTTCTGAAATGAAAACAGAGTTTTCTGCAACTGAAAACGAACTTGAAAACGAACTTGAAAAAATAATTGATATAACCAAAGTATTGTTTGAATTTATCAATGATTTTACAGAAAGATATACACAGCTGAAAAAGGAAAAAAACATTCTTGACTTTGCTGACATAGAGCGTTTTACACTTCTTACTCTTGCTGATGTAGATAAAAATGGTGAGTTTGCAGTTGACAATAAAGAAAATAGCATACGCTATAATATAACAGACGAGGCAAAGGCACTTGCACAGTCGTTCAAGCAGGTTATAGTTGACGAATATCAGGATGTTAATCAGTTACAGGATTTAATTTTTAAAATAATCAGTAATAATGATAAAAATCTTTTTGTGGTTGGTGATGTTAAGCAGAGTATATATGGCTTCAGACAGGCTATGCCGGATATTTTTATAGACAGACGTAAATTATATAACTCTGTAACCGATTTGCAAGCAAGAAATATTGTTCTAAAGAAAAACTATAGAAGTCGTAATGGTGTTACTGATTATGTAAACTTTGTTTTTGCAAACCTTATGAAAAAAGAAGTTGGTAATCTTGAATATGCACCCGAAGATTATCTTATATCAGGAGCAAGCTATATAGGTGAAAATAACTGTGATGTTTATATTCATCTAAATAATCTGCCACAAAAAAATAAAAAAATGCGTGACCTTTACGAGGCAAAGCAAATTGTAAAAATAATCAAAGACAGTGTTGGCAAATATGATGTTACATCGGGTGACATTACACGCAAGGCAGATTATAAAGATGTAGCCATATTGATGAGAAGCGTAAAAGACACAACTACTATTGTTGAATATCTGCAACAATGTAATATTCCTGTGGTAACAGAAACAAAATCTTCTTTGCTTGACTGCAAAGAGGTTCAAATGGTAATAGATTTGCTGAGAGTAATAGACAATCCATTGCAGGATATTCCACTGTATTCTGTGCTTGTTAGCCCAATGTTCGGCTTTACACCACAGCAGATTGCACAGCTGAGAAACAAAGAAGGACGAAAATCTCTGCTTTATAAGAATGTACTTGCAGAAAGTAAAACAAATACACGATTTAAGGATTTTATAGAAGATATTGAATATTATCGTGAAATTTCTGCCAACAATCCTACAGACTATCTGATAAATATTATTTACAGAAGAACAGCAATAACAGAATTTGCAAAGGCACTTGAAGATGGAGAAGTGGTGCTTAATAATTTGCGTTTACTGTACAATTATTCTAGGTCTTTTGAAAATGACCAGAACAAAGGAGTGTCAAGCTTTATTCGTTACATTGACCACGCAATAGAAACAGGTGCAGTTTTAGATGCTCAAACAGGCTCAAATACAGACGGAAATGCTGTAAGAATAATGACAATGCACCATTCAAAGGGTTTGGAATTTCCTGTTTGCATACTTGCAAACATTGGCAGACAACCGTTATCGTATAAGGATAAAGTATATTTTGATAGAGATTTGGGTATAGGCTTACAAATAAAGGACTATGAAACATCAGCAGTTTACAAAACATTTCCGTATCGTGCAATAATAAATAAAATGAAAAACGACAGTGTTGCCGAGGAACTCAGAGTATTATATGTTGCACTTACAAGAGCAAGAGAGCAACTTCATCTTGTTGGTTCTTATCAGAATTTACCCAAAGTTATAAATAAAATATCACTTGAAATTGCTTTGAATAATGAAATTAAAAGCGACACATTAATAAAGCATAACTCAATGCTGGATTGGATTATAGCTGTTACTTTGCTTATGAAGCCACAAAAAGGACAACACAACAATATTTTATGGCAGTATGCTAACAGCACATTTCTTGAAAAAATTGCATATAACCCTGACTTTAAAAGCAGAGAATATAAAGATATATTTGTAGAAATATTTGATGTTTTGCAAAACGATGAGCAGAAAAGCAATGAAGAAACAAATGTTACAGAAAAAGCTCTCAATACAGAAGAAATAGTCGATAGAACAATTAGCAATGCAACGGATAAAACGCTCGAAAATCCAACTATTGATACATTTGTGCTGGATAAGCGTTTTAATGAGATATATAAATATCAGAGCTCAGTAGATGTTCCCAGTGTTGTTACACCGTCATCAATCGTACATAGAAATTATACTATTCTGGACAATTTTGTATTTGAAGAAAAAGATACACTTACACCTGCCGAGAGAGGTACTGCAATGCACCTGTTTATGGAACACGCAAACCTTGAAACAGCAGTAAAAGAACCTCAATCTGAAATAGACAGACTCGTAAAGAATGGTTATCTATCTGAAAAACAGGGCAGAAGTATTAATTCTGAATATGTAACCGAATGTTTAAATACAAGCATTATGCAAAGATATATGAAATCTTCCAGAAAATATAAAGAGGTAAAGTTTGAGGCTATGGTAAAAGCCGGTGTTACAGGATTTAAAGAATGTAATGAAGAACATTTATTGCGTGGTGCTGTGGACTGTGCCTTTGAAGAAGATGGCGAGATTGTAATAATAGACTACAAAACCGATAGGGTAAAGGAGATAGAAAAGTTAAAAGAAAAATATTCTGCACAACTTGAACTATATAAAATTGGACTTTCTGCCAGTCTAAATATACCTGTAAAACAGTGTGTAATATATTCGTTTTATCTTAATGATTTTATTGAAGTTTAATAAATAAGAAAGCATTTTAAATCAATAGCATAACTGCAAAATTAAAGTAATATATTTATTAACAGAACATTCGGAGGTAATCAATGTGGATTATTTTTCTGTTATATGTATAGCCATAGGGCTTGCTATGGATGCTTTTGCGGTTTCTGTATCAAATGGTGCTTTAACTAGAAATTTAAAATTATCATACGCTTTCAAGCTTGCATTTTTCTTTGGCATATTTCAGCTTGGTATGCCTATTATTGGCTGGACTGTAGGCAAAGCAGGCGAAGCATTTATTACAAGTATAGACCATTGGATAGCTTTTGTTCTGCTTGCTTTTATAGGCGGTGAGATGATAATTGACTACATAAAAGAATTTAAAGAAAATTGTAGACTGGAACAGCGTGATAAGCTTTCTACCAGAACAATAATTATGCTTGCTGTAGCAACCAGTATAGATGCTCTGGCAACAGGAATAATCCTGCCGTCTGCCGTAGGAGCAAATACAACCGCACTTATGCTTTCGGCAGTTATAATTATAGGTTTAATCACCTTTATAATTTGTTTGACAGGTGTTTATTTAGGAAAATTATTTGGTTGTCTGTTTTCAAAACATGCAAACCTTTTTGGTGGTATAGTATTAATTCTTATAGGATTAAAAATCTTGCTGGAGCATTTATTTATGTGTTGAACGGGAATTTATAATAACTCAATATAACTATAAAATCTCCCACAATAAGCTATTTAAACTTATTGTGGGAGATTTGTTTTGACTGAAATTATATAAATCTGTAAACCATATCAGCAAAGCCGTTTTCGCTATTGCTCAAAGTAATATAATCAGCTTTTTCTTTAACTTCAACTCTTGCATTCTCCATAGCTACACCAAGCCCTGCAAACTCTATCATACTTATGTCGTTAAGTTCATCTCCAACAGCTATAATCTCACCTTGTTCAATTTTGTAGATTTCACAAAGCTTATTCAAAGCCAATGCCTTTGAGGTTTTACTGTTGAAAAATTCAAGAAACCACGGTTTTGATGTACAACAGGTAACATCATCAGATACAATTTGTGACATAGAGGATAGGTAAGATTGAATTTTATTGCTTTCATCGTGCCACAGAACTTTAGTAATTGTTTTACCAGCAATTTCTTTAAAACTGCTGAATTTAACAGGAATAACACTGCTTATTTCGCTGTATTCCAAAGTGTATTTATTTATCTTATTGCAATACAGTTTGTTTTCAATCCATACGCAGATATTTGTATCAAGCTTAATTCCTTCTTCGATAATAAATTCAGCATCTTTATTTAGCAAAGGACAGTGGTAAAGAGTTTCGTTATTGCTTAAATCCACAATCATACCGCCATTATAAGCAATGGCTGGTATTTTAAGCTTTAAAAGCTCATTAAACTTAGTAACACCTTGTATTGCTCTGCCTGTACAAGGAACAACAATTATACCTTTCTTCACAGCATAGTGAATAGCTTTTAAATTTTCACCGGAAATTTGTTTATTATCATTCAGCAAAGTACCGTCTAAATCTGTGGCCAATAATTTATATTTCATAAAAACACCTTTATATAAAATTTCCCACCTTTTTCAAGGTGGGAAAAGCTTTGTTATTTGAATTTAAATTTAAATTAACCAAATACGTTGTTGAATGGCTGGTCAGCATAAATTCTCTCAATAGCTCTTGCAAATGTAGGAGCTACAGGAAGAACTGTAAACTTGTCAATTAGCTTTTCGCCTTCAACAGGAACTGTGTCAAGAAGTACAACCTCAGAAATAACACTGTTCTGGATTCTCTCAATAGCAGGGCCAGAAAGAACTGCGTGTGTTGCACAAGCTGTAACACTCTTAGCACCGCCCTTTTCAATAAGAGCAGCGGCAGCGTTGCAAAGTGTACCTGCTGTATCAATCATATCATCAACAAGAATAACCTTCTTATCGCTTACATCACCAATAATATTCATAACTTCAGACACATTTGCTTTCTGTCTTCTCTTGTCAACAATAGCAAGACCGCAACCAATTTTGTTTGCAAAGTTTCTTGCACGAGTAACTGAACCAAGGTCAGGAGAAACAACAATGTAATCGCTTTGCTCGTTGCCTACCATTTCTTTCATATGATTAGCAAGCAATGGAGCACCCAATAGGTGGTCAACAGGAATGTTGAAGAAACCCTGAATCTGGTTAGCGTGAAGGTCCATTGTCAGAAGTCTGTCAGCACCGGCTGTTGTAATAAGGTCAGCAACCAATTTAGCTGAAATTGGGTCTCTTGGCTTTGCCTTTCTGTCCTGTCTTGCATAGCCGAAGTATGGCATAACAGCTGTAATTCTTGCTGCTGAAGCACGTTTCATAGCGTCAATCATAATAAGCAGTTCCATCAGGTTGTCGTTTACAGGGTCACAAGTTGACTGTACAATAAAGCATTCAGAACCACGAACTGATTCATTAAGAGAAACAGCAATTTCGCCGTCACTAAAAGTACAACACTCAGACTTACCAAGAGGTAGTCCTAAACAATCTGCAATCCCTTGTGCAACAGTAGCATTTGAACTGCCTGCAAAAATCTTAATGTCCTTACCATGAAAATTCATTTAAAAATCCTCCTATTTATTCAGTTACACACAAGTGTAATAATAATACTAAGTTAATATATTAATACGGATATTTACCGTATTTTTCAGTAGCAATTTTGTTAAGGTCAGCCAACTGGGCAGGGTCATTGGCACCCAGTACAGTGTCAGCAGACTCTGCTGTGTAAGCACCTACTGTTTTGCCTTCTTCAAGCAGAAGTTTAAGTGCATCGGGCAGATAATATTCGCTTGCCGCATTATTATTGCTGAGTTTATCAAGTACACCCAGAAGGTCAGCAGTATTAAACCAAAATCCACCTGAATTAACCTCGTTAATAGCCAGTGTTTTTTTGTCAGCGTCTTTCTGTTCAACAATAGCCTTTAAAGAACCATCGTCATTTCTTACAATTCTGCCATAACCGGTAGGGTTATCAACCTTTGCAGAAATAACTGTAGCACTGCTTTTATTGCTTGTATGCTGTTTATAGGCACTGTCTATTGTCTGGCTGTCCATAAAAGGTGCGTCACCGTTAAGAATAATTACATCACCGTTGTTGTTCTGCAAAAATTCTTTAGCCATCATAACAGCGTGACCTGTTCCAAGACGTTCTGCCTGAAAAACAGACTCTATGTTATAGGGTAGCTTGTTTATGTATTCCTCTATGCAATCCTTTTTATAGCCTTTAACAACACAGATATTTTCAACACCGCTTTTTCTCAGTGCATCAATAACCCACTGTAACATAGGTTTGTCCATTACCTCTGAAAGAGTTTTGGGCTTGTCGGATTTCATTCTCTTGCCTTCACCGCCGGCAAGAATTACAGCACTTTTATTTGCCATAATTTAGCTCCTTTTAATTTTGTTATTATAAAAATTAACCGGAAAATAAATCATAGTTAATTTTTTCACACACTATATATTATCTCATAGAAACAAATTTTTTCAACCCTTTTTCACACGGATTTACAAAAAAATTTAAATTTTATCGTTTTTCACAGTAAATAAATAATTTGTCTTTATATAATTAGTTCGTTTTTTTACGTTAATATAATGCAAAATATTGTAAATTTAAATACTGTGAATTTGATAATCAATTTTTGCAACAAAAAGTAAGTGGAAATTTATGCAAAATCTTTTCTTTTATTATTTTATCTATGTAACAGAATGTTGCAAACAGTTGCATAATATGTTAAAATAAATTTAATCGTTATTTTAGGGAGGACTATAAATGTCAGGACATAATAAATGGAGTACAATTAAGCAAAAGAAGGGAAAGAATGACGCTGCAAGAGCAAAAATATTCACTAAAATCGGTCGTGAGCTTGCTGTTGCTGTAAGAGATGGCGGAAGTGCTGACCCTACTGTAAACTCAAAATTGAGAGATTGTATAGCTAAGGCGAAGGCAAATAATGTTCCTAATGATAATATTGAAAGAATAATTAAAAAGGCTTCCGGTGACGGTGATGCCAATAATTACGAGGCTATCACATACGAAGGCTATGGCCCAAGCGGTATTGCTGTTATTGTTGAAACACTTACAGATAACCGTAACCGTACAGCAGCTGATGTAAGACATTACTTTGATAAGTTTGGTGGAAATATGGGTACACCTGGTTGTGTATCTTTTATGTTCTCACAGAAGGGCGTTCTTGTTATAGACAGAGAAGAATGTGATTTTGATGAAGATAAAGTAATGGAGGACGCACTTGAGTGTGGTGCTTCTGATATTGAAACAGAGGACGATATTTTCACAATTTATACAGAGCCATCTGATTTTAGTGAGGTTAACGAGGCTTTGACAAATATGGGATATACCTTTGCAAGTGCAGAGGTTGAAATGGTACCATCAACTTATACAAAGCTTGATGATGAAGAGGCTGTTACAAAAATGCAAAAGCTTCTTGATAACCTTGAAGATAATGATGACGTACAGAATGTATGGCATAACTGGGAAATAGAAGAATAATATTATAAGCATTTATGGGCGGTTTTACCGCCCTGTTTCTTTATATGTTATATTGTAGATATTTGGTAAGATAAATTGGAGCTTATAAGTAATTAATATTAAGTTGGTGATATTTTGAAATACGATTTTAAATTTGTATGCGACTGTCATTGCCATAGTGAATGGAGCTTTGACGGTTGTGAAAAAACAGATGATTTATGTGAACAAGCAATAAAGCTTGGCTTGAATATAATAACTGTAACAGACCATTGTGAAGTAAATGGATGGAATACACCTGAGGACAGTGAATTTGGCAATTTCTCAGAGTTAATTCCTCAGTCAATCAAACATCTTAAAGAAAGCCAGAAAAAATATTCTTCACAAATAAAGCTGTTAAGAGGTATAGAACTGGGACAGGCTATGCAGGATTTGTCCTCAGCAGATAAGGCACTGGCACTTGATGATTATGATTTTGTATTGGGTTCTGTACATAATGTAAGAAACACAAAAGATTTTTATTGGCTTGAATATACAGAAGATTTTGCAAAAGAAATTTTGTATACATATTTTAATGAAGTTCTTGAGGTGGCAGAATGGAATAAATTCGACAGCCTTGCACACATTACATATCCTTTACGCTATATTGTTGGTGAGCATAAAGTAAATGTTGATATAAATGATTATCTTTATATAATAGATGAAATATTTAAAACACTTATAAAAAACAATAAGGCTCTTGAGGTTAACACGTCTGGTTTAAGACAAAAGATAGGCGTTACTATGCCTGATAGATTTTTGCTTTCAAGATATAAATCGCTTGGCGGTGAATATGTTACAATCGGTTCAGATGCACATACTGTTGCCGATTTGGGAAAAGGTATAAACGAAGGACTCCATTTGCTTAAAGAAATAGGTTTTACTCACTATACATATTTTGAAAAACATAAGCCTGTAAATGTGCCAATAGAATTAAAATAAATTAGTTATATTAAAATCTGTATGCAAGAAATAAATAATGCACTTTCGCAAAAGGTCTGTCTAAAAATTAATTTATCCCTTATTAATGTCCGAATGTGCAATTTAAAGATATATATTATTTAAAATCTGCTTGATTTTTTTTGCTTTGGGTATTAAACTAAAAAGGGTATAAATTTTTAACCTATAATATATTTGGGGGCGTTTTAAAATGGTTGACTCGTTAATGACAAGAATAGAGTCATTAATGCCAAAATTTTCAAAAGGGCAGAAGCTTATAGCAAAATATATTCAGACAGAATATGGACAAGCTGCGTTTATGACAGCTGCAAAGCTGGGAGAAACAGTTGGTGTAAGTGAATCTACTGTAGTAAGATTTGCTACTGAGCTTGGTTATAGCGGATACCCTAAAATGCAACAGGCTATGCAGGAGATGATAAGGGATAAGCTTACATCTTTTCAGCGTATAGAGGTTAGTCAGGCAAGAATAGGCAATGGAAGTGTTATAGAACACGTTCTTAATAACGATATTGATAATATCAAACAGACTATAGAAGAAACTTCTCGTGAAGATTTTAAAAATTCAGTTACTGCTATTTCACAGGCAAAAACTATATATATCTACGCACTGAGAAGCTCATCTGCTCTTGCTAACTTTTTAGGATATTATCTTAACCTGATATTTGGCAATGTAAAAATAATTGCTACTGCCGATAAAGCAAGAATGTACGAGGAGCTTAATAGAATAGGCGCAGATGATGTTATGATTGGTATAAGCTTTCCTCGTTACTCTCATCATACTTCAAATGCAATGAAATTTGCAATGGACAGAAATGCAAAGGTTATAGCCTTAACAGACAGTATGAATTCACCAATAGCACAAACAGCAACATATGTACTGCTTGCAAGAAGTGATATGGCAACTATAGTAGACTCCTTAGTTGCACCACTCAGTCTTATAAACGCTTTAGTTGTTGCTACAGTTATTGAGAAAAAGGACGATGTTGTAAAAACCTTTAAAGAGCTTGAAAAAATATGGTATAATTATGGTGTTTACAATAAAAAGCCAAATGATGATATGGAAGATTCTGATAATAATAAATTAGGAGAAAATATTGATGACACCAACTAAAGTAATTGTAATTGGTGCAGGTGCTGCTGGAATGATGTCAGCAGGTTATGCAGGATATTACGGCTGTGATGTTATGCTGTTTGAAAAAAATCAGCGTGTAGGCAGAAAAGTAATGATAACTGGCAAAGGAAGATGTAACGTAACCAATAACTGTGATAATGATACTTTTATTGCAAATGTGCCTACAAATGGCAGATTCCTTTACAGTGCCATTAATGCCTTCGGTACAAGTGATGTTATAGATTTTTTTGAAAACAGAGGACTTAAACTGAAAACAGAGCGTGGAAACAGGGTTTTTCCTGAGTCTGACAAAGCAGTTGATGTTGTTGACAGTTTGCATAGCTTTGTTAGAGAAAATGGCTGTAAAATAATCAATGAAGAAGTAAAATCACTTATTATTGAAGATAATACAGTGTGCGGTGTGGTAACAGTTGATAACAAAGAATACCGTTGTGACAAGGTTATTGTTGCAACAGGCGGTAAATCATATCCACTCACAGGTTCAACAGGTACAGGCTATATTTTGGCAAGACAGGCAGGGCATACAATAGTTAAGCCAAAGCCATCGCTTGTGCCTGTAGTTTCATCAGATAATTTCTGTAAGGACTTACAAGGACTTTCACTAAGAAATATATCTTTGTCTGTAATCAGCAGAGAGAACAACAAAGTTATTTATAATGATTTTGGTGAAATGCTGTTTACACATTTTGGGGTAAGTGGCCCTGTAATTCTAAGTGCTTCAGCACATCTTGCAAACAAAAAGCTTACAGATTATTACCTGTCAATAGATTTAAAGCCTGCATTAAGTGAAAAACAGCTTGACGCAAGAGTGTTGCGTGATTTTGAGATGTTTATAAATAAAGATATTCAAAATTCTTTAAACAAGCTTTTACCATCAAAAATAATTCCCATTGTAATCAGAAAATCAGGAATACCTTCTGAAACAAAGTGTAATTCAATAACCAAAGAGCAACGCTCTGCACTGGTTGATACAATAAAGAATTTTACAGTAAATATTAATGGTTTCCGTCCTATTGAAGAAGCCATTATAACATCAGGTGGTGTAAGTACAAAGGAGATTAATCCCAAAACTATGCAGTCAAAGCTGTGTAAAAATCTTTATTTTGCGGGCGAAGTTATAGATGTAGACGCTTACACAGGAGGTTTTAATCTGCAAATAGCATTTAGCACAGGCTATCTTGCAGGCACAAACTGCATTTATTGAATTAAAAGTTAGAAGTCTACTTTGAAATAAAAAGGAGAATTTTATTATGGTATCTATTGCAATAGATGGCCCTGCCGGAGCAGGAAAAAGTACAATAGCCAAAACCGTGTCAAAGCAGTTGTCTTATATATATGTTGACACAGGTGCATTGTACCGTTCTATAGCTTTAAACGCTATTAATAATAATACAAATATATCGAATATTAATGAGATTGAAAATCTGCTAAAAAATACAAAATTAGAGATTAAATTTATAGATGGAGAACAGCGTGTTTTTCTGAATCAGACAGATGTTTCTGATAAAATCAGAACTACTGAGGTATCTATGCTGGCGTCAAAGGTTTCTGCTGTACCGGTTGTGCGTGAATTTTTACTTGAACTTCAACGCAGTATGGCAAGAGAAAATAATGTAATTATGGACGGCAGAGATATTGGTACAGTTGTTTTGCCAAACGCACAGGTTAAAATTTTTCTTACAGCTTCAGCCGAATGTAGAGCCAGAAGAAGATATAACGATTGTATTGCTATGGGCAGTAATGAAAGCTATGATGAAATTCTGGCTACGATTGTTAAGCGTGATTATGATGACTCACATAGAGAAATAGCACCTTTAAAACCTGCTGATGATGCAGTAATTGTTGATACATCAAATGATACACTTGAGGAATCGGTTGAAAAAATAGTCGAGTTGGTAAAGAAAAAAATAAATCAATAATCGGAGGTAAGTGTATGGCAGAGCAGAAAGCTTGGCTTTATTCTTTGGCAAATGTGGTTGTAACACCCGTTATCTCATTGTTATACAGAGTAAAATACAGAAATAAAAATAATATTCCAAAAGACGGTGCTTATATTATAGTATCCAATCATTTGTCTTATCTTGACCCTTTACTGCTTGGTATGGGGCAGAGTAAACGTAAGATGCGTTTTATGGCTAAGTCAGAGCTTTTTAAGAATAAGCTTTTTGCAAAGCTTATTACTTCTTTGGGTGCATTTCCTGTTGTAAGAGGAGAAGGTGCAAATCAGAAGGCTATTACAACAGGCGAAGATATTTTAAGAGATGGTGGAGTAATGACAATATTTTTTGAGGGCAAAAGGTCAAAAACTGGTGAGTTTCTTCGCCCACGTTCAGGTGCAATGCTTATAGCATACACAACAAATACTCCTATTGTACCTGCCTGTATAACACCCGAAAAAAAGTTTATGAAGCCATTCAGAAAAACAAGAATAAGTTTTGCAGACCCTATAACACCACAGGAATTGGGAATAGTTACAGGAGAACCTAGAGAGCTTAGAAATGCCTCTAAAAAGGTTATGGAAATACTTGAAGAAATGCGTTCTACAGAGGAGTTTTAAGAAAATTTATGAAGAAGATAACACTTGCAAAAACAGCGGGTTTCTGCTTTGGTGTGGACAGAGCTGTAAATATGGTGTACAAACTAGCAGAAAGTGAAAAAGTATGTACACTTGGTCCTATTATTCATAATACAGAAATGGTTAAAGAACTTGAGCAAAAAGGTGTTGTTATTGCAAATACTCCTGCTGAGGTAAAGGAAAATTACACAGTTGTTATACGTTCACACGGTGTACCCAAAAGCGTATATGATGAAATAACAAATCTTAATTTAAAATATGCAGATGCAACCTGTCCATTTGTTTCCAAAATTCATAAAACTGTTGCAAAAGCAGGTAGGGAAAATTCTGTTGTACTTATAATCGGTGACAAAAATCATCCTGAAGTAAAAGGAATAGAAGGACATTGTTGCGGTAAGTTTTTTACAGTAAAAAATCATAATGAAATTGAAAATCTGGTGGAAAATAATCCGGAATTAAAAAATTCGCCTTTAACAGTGGTTTCACAGACAACTTTTGACGTTTCTGAATGGAAAAAAAGTTTAAAAATTATCAAAAAACTATGTACAAATGCCGTAATTTTTGATACAATATGTAATGCAACGGCAGAAAGACAAGAAGAGGCAAGGTCTTTAGCTGAAAAATCAGACCTTATGATAGTTATTGGCGACAAAACTAGCTCCAATACCTGCAAATTATATGAAATTTGCAAAAGAGTCTGCAAGAAAACATATCTTGTAGAAACTTACAGAGAACTATCGTCAATTAACTTTTCAACTGCTTGTAACATTGGCGTTACGGCTGGTGCGTCAGCACCTGCCAGGATAATAAAGGAGGTACTGGATACAATGGCAGAGAATCAAGTAAATTCCAGTGAAGAAAAAGAACTAGACTTTGCATCAATGCTAGAGGAGCATATGCAGAGCTTTAATACAGACGGGAGGGTACAAGGCGTAGTTGAGAGAATAACACCTAACGAGATTTTCGTAGATGTTGGCAGAAAACAGGCTGGTGTTGTAAAGTTGAATGAGCTTACAGACGACCCTAATGCCAAGATTGAAGACCTTGTTAAGGTTGGCGATACTCTTGACCTTTTGATTATGCGTACTAACGACCAGGAAGGTACTATTATGCTTTCTAAAAAGCGTGTAGATGCTCAAAAGGGTTGGGACGTAATCAAAGAGGCTCTTGAATCAAAGGCTGTTTTGACAGGTGTTGTTACAGAAATTAACAACGGTGGCGTTATTGCTGTTACTAATGGTGTTAAGGTATTTATCCCTGCATCTCAGGCTACAGCTACAAGAGGTGAGTCTACAGAGGCTTTGCTAAAGAAAGAAGTAAGCTTCAGAATTATCGACATTAACGACCGCAGAAGAAGAGCTGTTGGTTCTATCCGTTCTGTACTTAACGAGGAGAGAAACAAAGCAAAAGAAGAATTTTGGCAGAACTGCGAAGTTGGCAAGGTTTACACAGGTACTGTTAAGTCATTAACAAGCTATGGTGCTTTTGTTGACATTGGCGGTGTAGACGGTATGATTCATATTTCTGAACTTTCATGGAGCAGAATTAAGCATCCTTCAGAGGTTGTTAAGGTTGGCGATGTTGTTGAAGTATATGTTAAGGACATCGACACAGAGAAAAACAACATTTCTCTTGGCTACAAGAAGTCAGAGGACAATCCTTGGGAGATTCTTAAGAACAACTATCCAGAAGGAACAGTTACTGAGGTTGAAATTGTTGGCTTAACACAGTTTGGTGCTTTTGCTAAGATTATCCCTGGTATTGATGGTCTTATCCACATTTCTCAGATTGCTGACCGCAGAATCGAAAAGCCACAGGACGAGCTTTCAATCGGTCAGAAGGTACAGGCTAAGATTACAGCTATTGATTTTGATAACAAGAGAGTTAGTCTGTCAATCAGAGCTTTACTACAGAGCGAAGCTCCTGCTGAAGAAACAGAAGCTGAATAATTATAGCATATAATATTACTTATAAACCGCTTGACTTTTTGTTGGGCGGTTTTTTGTATGTCTAAAGAATTTTCAAGACAATTTAAAGCTTTTATGTTATACTTATATTAATCTTTGATTAATACTGCAAACTTTAATATTACAGGAGGTTAATATATGCGTATTCTTGTTGTAGAGGACGAGTATAGTCTTGCAGATGCTTTAAGAGAAATTCTGAAAAAAGAAAAATATATTGTAGATATTGCCACAAATGGACAGGAGGGTCTTGACCAGGCACTTACAGGTATTTATGATGCCATAGTGCTTGATGTTATGTTGCCGGAGATGAATGGTTTTCAAGTATTGAGTTCACTAAGAAAAGAAGGTATAAAAACACCTGTGCTTATGCTTACAGCAAAAAGTGAACTTGATGACAAGGTTCGTGGTCTTGACTGTGGTGCTGACGATTATATGACAAAGCCTTTCCAGACAAAAGAACTTCTGGCAAGAATAAGAGCAATTACAAGACGTAAAGGTGAAATAGAAAACAATACTATGGCTTTTGGAGATTTGGAATTAAACACAAGTATTGGTGAGATTTCTTGTAAAACTACAGGCAAAAGTATGAAATTGGGGCTAAAAGAATTTCAGCTTCTGGAGTTTATGTTAAAAAATAAAAATCAGATTGTAACCAAAGAACAGATAGTTGAAAAGCTGTGGGGACTTGAGAGTGACAGTGAGTATAACAATGCAGAAGTTTATGTTTCTTTTACAAGAAAGAAAATTAAATTTATAGGTTCAAAGGTTGCAATAAAAGCTGTAAGAGGTTTAGGCTACACTCTGGAGGAAGGTAAATGATAAAAAAGCTTAGAATTAAGCTGGTTTCAGTGCTTACCCTTATTTTATCCTTGGTTCTGGTCGGAATTTTGGTAGCAGTAAATATTTTTAACTATAATGTTAATATGAATAAAGCCTACGAAAATCTTGACCAAATAAAATCTTCGGTTCTTGGACGTCAAAACAGATTTGAGAATTTTTATAATAATAACAATTATTATTACAATGAAGAAAATAATTATGGTATTTCAGAAGTTTATGTTTCATTTGTAGGACCTGATGGTGATGTTTTCGGAATAGTAGCAGAAAACGGGAATACTTATACATATGATGAGGTTCTTAGTCTTACCCGAAATGTACTGTCGTATCATAAAGATAAAGGCAGTGTTATGACACTTATTTACAGTGTAAGCGAAGTAAACTACGGTGTGTTTGGTAAGGGTTATGTTGTAGGATTTATGGACAACAAAGCAAATATAAACAGTTTTCAGAAAATGGCTGTAACGTCTTGTGTTGTTTTTGTAATAGGTTTTGCTATTATTTTTATACTTTCGTTGTTGCTGTCTGTATGGCTTTTAAAGCCTGTTGAGGAAACATTCAATAAGCAAAAACAGTTTATTTCAGATGCAAGCCACGAGCTTAAAACACCTATTGCAGTAATAAGTGCAAATGCTGATATTCTTGAAGGTGATATAGGCGATAATAAATGGCTTGGATATATCCGCTCAGAGTCAGACAGAATGAGCAAGCTTGTAAATAGTTTGCTTACTCTTGCAAAGGTTGAAATGCAGGGCGATAAAACACTTATGAGCAGATTTGATATATGTAATGCCATAATGGAAGTAACTATGCCTTTTGAAAGTGTTGCTTTTGAAAAAGGTGTTATGCTGGAATGTGACCTTGTAGACGAAATTTTCATAAATGGCAATGAAGAACAGCTAAAACAGGTTGTTGCAATACTTACCGACAATGCTGTAAAGCACTGCACAGACGGTGGAACAGTGTCAATAAATGCAGAACATATCAAAAATAAATGTCTGATAACCGTTACCAATAACGGCGACCCTATACCTGAGGAAATAAGAGGAAAGATTTTTGAAAGATTTTATAGGGCAGATGAGTCACGAAGCAGAGAAAATAACCGCTACGGTTTAGGTCTTGCTATAGCAAAGCAGATTGTAGAAAATCATCACGGTACAATCTCTGTAAAATGTGAAGATGGATTTACAACTTTTGAAGTGCTGATTTAGTGTGATTGTGATAAATTATAATACCCACCCGCAACAAAAGCGGGTGGGTAAATTTATGCTGTATTAATTTTTTTAATTACTCTTTATTTTCCTTAAAGCAACCGTATGTACCTTTCATATCAAACATAAGCTTAATCAGATTTTCATAATAGGGGATAAATATGCTGTTATGTATCATTTCTTCAATCTCTCTTAAACTTGCCCAACGTACACTCTGAACTTCCTCATACTGTAGCTTTAAACCCTCTGTGTCTATTGTGCCATCAAGCTGAATAAGATAAATGTCATCAAAGCCACCGTCAAAGTTGACAGTCAGTTGTGGTCTTATGCCTGTAAAGTCCATCTCATAGCCAAGTTCCTCGTGTAATTCACGGGCAATAGCCTGCTGGCTTGTTTCTCCTGATAAAACACAACCGCCAATAGTAACATCCCACATATTTGCCCAACCTTTTTTGAATGGCTGACGCTGTTGAATAAGTAACTGACCTTTATTGTTAAAAATGCAAGCGTGAACAGTAAGACGATATTCATTATCAGCTAATTTTTGTCCTCGTTCAATAGTCTTTTTTGTTTTTTCTCTGTTCTGGGTATAAATATCCCACTTTTCCATAAAAAATACCTCCGATATATAAAATACGCAAAATTGAGTCACTGACTAATTGCCAGTGACTCAAAAACTAACATATTAAATTCTATAATAAATTGAATAAAAAATCAATCGAATTATTGAACACCCATTAATTTCTTTCCTGCCTCAACAAGCTGGTCAGCAATATCAGTAGCAACAGCTTCGTTTTCGCCAACCGCTGTAATGTATAGCTTGATTTTTGGTTCTGTGCCACTTGGTCTTACTGTAATTGAACAGCCGTCATCAAGCATATAAGCAATAACATTTGACTTTGGCAGATTAATTTCTGTAACAGTATTGTTAACCTTGTCTGTTTTAGTGTTTAACTTGTAGTCGTTGATAACTTCAACTTTTCTACCAAGAATTTCTGTAAGGCTTGTATCCTCACGCAGTGAACTCATAATAGAAGCCATTTTTTCAAGACCACTTGCACCCTCAAACTCAAAGCTTACAGTTTTGTTCTTATAATATCCAAATTCACTGTAAAGTTCTGTAATAACATCATCAAGTGACTTGCCCTGTGTTCTGTAATATGCAGCCATTTCACAAATCAGCATAGAAGCTACAACAGCGTCCTTATCTCTTACATAAGTACCTGCAAGGTAACCATAACTTTCTTCAAAGCCAAAGATATATCTTTCTTCTTCGCCAGCATTTTCAAGTTCAAGAATCTGTTCACCTATATACTTAAAGCCTGTTAGAACATTTCTTAGTTCGCAACCATACTTTTCACAAATCTTGGTAACAAGCTCTGTTGTAACAATAGTTTTAACAACAAATGGACTTGCAGGAAGATTGTTAAGTGATTTTCTGCAAGAAAGAATATAATTTGTAAGCATAATGCCGGTTTCGTTACCTGACATAAGACGGAAAGAACCGTCGTGAAGTTTAACAGCAATACCAACTCTGTCAGCATCAGGGTCAGTAGCCAATAAAAGGTCAGGTTGTTCCTCAGCACAAAGATTTAAGCCAAGCTGTAAAGCCTCTTTAATTTCAGGGTTAGGGTATGGACAGGTTGTAAAGTTACCGTCAGGATTTTCCTGCTCTTTAACAAGTATAACATCATCTATACCTGTTTCAGCAAGTACACGTCTTACAAGCTTGTTACCTGCACCGTTAAGAGGAGTGTAAACAACCTTTAGTCCTGCACCTTTGCAAATGCCTGGGTTAACAGACTGTTTTTTAACATTTTCAATATAGCTGTCATAAACAGAATCCTTAATATATTCAATAGTACCATCAGCAAGACCTTGCTCAAAGTCAACTGTTTTAACATCATTAAACAAGTCAATGCTCTGAATTTCTGAATAAACAGCGTCTGCACTTTCATCTGTCATTTGGCAACCATCACTGCCGTAGCACTTGTAGCCGTTGTATTTAGCAGGGTTATGGCTTGCAGTTACCATAATACCAGCCTGACATTTAAGTTCTCTTACACAGAAAGAAACTACAGGTGTAGGCTGAAGTTCCCTTGCAACGTAAGCTTTGATACCGTTTGCAGCAAGAACCTTAGCAGCTTCTTTTACAAACACGTCTGACTTTATTCTGGAGTCACAGGCAATAGCAACCGCAGCATTTTCATAATTCTTTTTCAGATAATTAGCCAAGCCTTGTGTAGCATAACGAACAACATATATGTTCATTCTGTTAGTGCCTGCGCCAATTACACCTCTTAAGCCTGCTGTACCAAACTCAAGTTCCTTGTAAAATCTGTCATAAATAGCCTCGTTGTCACCCTTAATGCTCTCAAGCTCAGCAATCAGGTCGGGGTCCTCAACAGCATTTTTAGTCCACAACTCGTAAAGCTCATTCGTATTCATTATTATTACACTCCTTAACAATTTATATGAAATTATAAATGTAAATAATTCTTTTTAAACTACACCACATAATACTACCATAATACGGCAAAAATTTCAATCCGTTGTTTGAGATATTTAAAAATATATTTAGTATTTTTGTTGTTATAAGCAGAATAAGGGTTAATATTATCAAAATATGTTACTGTTTATAAAAAATATTGTTGTAACATACAATGCTTTTATTTTATATTTCGGAAATTAAAAGTAAAAGCGGTATAATTTACATTCAGTTAAAATAATTTTATCCTGATTTGTTGCAATCTAATCAAATTTATTATAAAATTGATTAATTAGATTTAGTAAGGAAGTTTTTTATGAAAAGTAAAAAAGGCATAGTCAAAAGAATATCAGCAATTTTACTTGCTTTAACAATTTTGAGTTGTTCAGCAGGCTTATACGGTTGCGATGTTTCGGGCAGTGATGAGGAAGAATCTACTATCAGTGTAGAAAAAGAAACATCTAACAAAAACATTTTTGCCAAGGCTGACAACAATATAGACGTAGCTGTCATTAGCAGTTGTTGTACTTTGAGTGATTTTAACAAATACAATATTGCAAGTGATGTGTACAGCAGAATAACTACAGCCATTTATATTTCAGATATAGAAAGCGATATAGGTATACCCGTACTGCGTAAACTAGAAGATAATTATTATTCTGTTCATCCTATAAAAACTGACAATGGTACACTGCTATATGGTTTTATACTTTATAGTAATAATGGTAAGGTTATAGATGGTTGGTGTAATAACAAACTACTTACAGTAGACGATTTTCTGTCACTTGAAAGAAACAGCAAGTTAAGCGAGGTCAACAAAATTGACCCATACAACTGTTTTGTAGAGAATATAAGTGAAAATTCAGCAACAAGTTACCATAAGCTGGCAGATGGAAAGCAATATGTTATAGACTATAAGCGTGAAAACGAAAACAGTGAGTATACACTTTCTTATGCAAGGGTAAATGACGACCCTGTAAAGTTTACAAATATTATGCTTGAAATTGACCGCAGACTTATTGCTAGATAACTTATATATTGTGTGAAGCTTTGTGAATCAACAGATTGAGTTTACATTGACTAACCTATCTTAAAAAGATTATAATTACTATATTGAATTAAGGAGGTATATGTAATGGAAGAAAAAAATATTCAATCACAGGAAGGTTTCCTTGACTCATCGGTAGTTTCAAAGCTTTCATCTTTTTTTAAGGTGCTAGGTGATGAAACAAGAGTTAAAATTATATATGCCTTATCTGATAAGGAAATGTGTGTTAACGAAATATCACAGATACTTGACATTTCTCAGTCGGCAATCTCTCATCAGCTTAAACAACTCCGTCTTGAGGGTCAGGTAAAAACCAGACGTGACGGAAAAAATATTTACTATTCGCTTGATGATGAACACGTTATGGATATACTTAATCAGGCTCTTACACATATTCGCCATAAACTAAAAGAAAATCAAGATTAAACAACACCTGTAATTCTGTATTAGTAGCATATGCAGAATTACAGGTGTTTTGTGTTTAAAAAATCAAAAAAATTTTTGAAAGACTATTGACATATATATAGTCAGGTGCTATTATTATATCAACACATATGAGCATATGCTCATATGTTAAAGTGTTCAGATGAGGAGGAACAAATATGTCAGGCCAAATATTTATTTTAGAAAATTTAAATTGTGCCCATTGTGCATCAAAAATAGAAGAAAAAATAAATACATTACCACAAATACAAAGTGCTGTGTTTACCTTTGCAACAAAAAAGCTGGTAGTTAAAAGTAGCAGTAAAACCAACGAACTCATAAAAATTTTACAGGAAACCTGCGACAGTATTGAGGACGGTGTAACTGTAAAAATAGAAGAAAAGCAAGTTAAAACAAAGCAAAAAAAGATGCTTCCAAAGAAAGATATTATAACTCTTGCAAGTGGTGTTGTATTCTTTGTACTAGCTATAGTATGCGAAAATCTTATAACATCAGCAGAATTTAATATTCCTGCATTTGTATTGTTTGTTGTTGCATATCTGATTTTTGGTGGAGAGATTTTGCTTAAAGCTGGTAAAAATATTCTTAAAGGTCAGGTTTTTGACGAAAACTTTCTTATGAGTATTGCAACTCTGGGTGCATTTGCTATTCAGGATTTTCCGGAAGCAGTGGGTGTAATGTTGTTTTTCAGAATAGGTGAACTATTTGAAAAGATTGCAGTTGAAAAAAGTCGCAGTCAGATTATGAGTGCTGTGGATATGCGTCCGGAGATTATAAACCTTGTAGGTGAGAACACTATTACAGAAATTCCTGCCGAAAATGCCAAGGCTGGAGATATTGTTTTGGTTCGCCCTGGTGATAGAATACCGCTTGATGGAACAGTAATAGACGGAGAAAGCCGAATAGACACATCAGCAGTAACAGGTGAGAGTGTACCAATAAAGGTTTCAGAAGGTTCAGCAGTGCTTTCGGGTTGTGTAAATACATCTAATGTTATAAAAATAAGAGTAGATAAGCCTTTAAGCGAGTCAATGGTAACACGCATACTTGATTCTGTAGAAAACGCAGCCGCAAGCAAACCCAAAATTGACAATTTTATTACACGCTTTGCCCGTATATACACACCTATTGTAGTTGCTGTTGCTGTATTTACTGCTGTGGTTATACCGCTTGCAACAGGTCAGGATTTTATGAAATGGATTTACACCGCATTAAGCTTTTTGATAATGAGCTGTCCGTGTGCGTTAGTTTTAAGTGTTCCTCTGGCTTTCTTCTCTGGTATAGGTGCAGGCTCTAAAAAGGGAATATTATTCAAGGGTGGAATATCAATAGAGGCTCTGGCAGGTGTAAAGGCAGTGGTAATGGATAAAACAGGCACTATAACAAAAGGCAGTTTTGAGGTTCAACATATAATAACTGATAATATGCAGGAAAATGAACTTTTACAGCTTTGTGCTTCAAGCGAGCAAGCCTCAACACACCCTATAGCAAAAAGTATTGTCGAATATGCAAATATGCAGAATATAGAAATTGTTTCAACAGATAAAATAGAAGAAATTAGCGGTAAGGGTATAAGGGCAGAGGTTAATGGTAAAATTGTACTTTGTGGTAATATAAGTTTATTGGAAAGCTGTAATGTGGACTTAAAAAATTATGACAATACTTTAGCAGGCACACAGGTGTTGGTAGCTGTTGATGGAATTTATATTGGCTGTATAGTAATTGCCGACAATATAAAAGAAGATGCAGACAAAGCAATAAAGAAAATTAAATCACAACGTATTTTTACAGCTATGCTTACAGGTGATGAAGAAAAAACAGCTAACGAGGTAGCAAGATTAACAAAAATAGATGAAGTACACGCTAAACTTTTACCACAGGATAAGCTTAGTATACTTCAAAAAATTCGTAAGGAACACGGCAGTGTAATGTTTGTTGGTGACGGTATAAATGACGCACCTGTTCTTGCGGGTGCTGATGTTGGTGCAGCAATGGGTAGTGGTGCAGACGCTGCTATTGAAGCTGCAGATGTTGTATTTATGAATTCAGATATAGGTGCTGTACCGCAGGCTATAGAACTTTCAAAAAAGACTACAGCTATTTCAAGGCAGAATGTAATTTTTGCACTTGCCATAAAAATTATTGTTATGATTTTGGGCATAACAGGTATATATTCAAATATGTGGTTGGCTGTTTTTGCGGATACAGGTGTAGCAATGTTATGTATTTTGAATTCTGTAAGACTGTTATTCAAATACAGGAAGTAAATATATTCAATAAAAAGTCGGAGTGTTTTTCTAAACACTCCGACTTTGTTATAAATCAATTATTTATAATTTTGTTTTTTAGAGGTTTAACATTCATAATAATGACAATACCAACAACAGTAATAATTATTTCAGGTATCATATAGCTTGCATTATAAACAGCCGAATATATCATAGCAAGCGATGTTCCACTGAAATTACTAAGAATGGCGTTGCCAAATTCATTATTCATATTTTCTGCACCAAAAAACCATTCTGCGTATTCACCCCACAGAATAAATCCTGACAAAAAATGGGCAATCAATCTCAACAAACCTGCAAAAGCACCACCTAATGAAAATGCCAGAGTATCATTCTTTATTTTGCCTTTGAAAATGCCAGCCATACCCAATACCATAAATGCCAAAAGATAGTCAAGCACTACCATAAAAAAAGCACTTATACCGCTAAGACCTGCAAAAGCAGATGACATAACTGCACCAAGCAGTGCTTGCAGTACACCGTATATTGCACCACAGGTAATACCGTGCTTTATTCCATACATATAACCTAACATCATTATAGGCAACATACTCAGCAATGTAATTGAACCGCCATATGGCAGTTTATAAACTGTAATCATAGATAACACAGTTGCCAATGCTATAAAAACACCACTTGTTACCATTTTTATTCCATTTGTTTTTAATTTGTCTGTCATAATAATCTCCTTGAGTTTTAAAATTCAGTAGCAGATAAATTGAAATTTATAACCTGCACATTAACATCAAATATCAACTAACACAACAAAATGAGGACAGCAATGCCCTCATTTTATATTTGAATTATAACTGTTGTCCAAGCTGATTTTTACGATAGTTTAAGTAATTTTCAAGAATTATGGTAGCTGCTACAGTATCAACAACTTTTTTTCTTTTTTTACCTCTTGTATCTGTAGTATTCAAAAAATTATGTGCTGTAATTGTAGTACCACGCTCGTCTTGCATTTCTACAGGAATATCACAAAGTTCTTTAAGTTTTTCTGCAAACTCTCTTGCGTTCTTTGCACTTTCTCCTTCAGAGCCATCCATATTTTTAGGTAAACCTACTACCAGCATTTCAGCTTTTCGTTCTTTTACAAGTACAGAAATTTTCTCGGCAACATTGTCAGGGTTTCTGTCCTCTATTGTTCCAAGTGGGGAAGACAGCATTTCACCTTTGTCGCATATAGCAAGTCCGGTACGTGCCTTGCCCAAGTCTATTGCCATTATTATCATAGATATTTACCAAGGTTTAATTGTCTTTGTAAGCTCTGTTACAGACTTAATGCCTTTTTCCTCCAAGAAATTATTAATGCCCTCGTTAATTTTAACAGGTGCATATGGGTCTTTGAACAAAACAGTGCCTATTTGAAGTGCAGTTGCACCTGCAATCATCATTTCTACAGCATCCTGCCATGTTGATATACCGCCCATACCGATAATAGGAATGTTAACAGCCTGTGCAACCTGATAAACCATTCTTACAGCAACAGGGAATACCGCAGGTCCCGATAAACCACCTGTATTATTTCTTATAATAGGTCTGCCAGTGTTAATGTCTATACGCATACCTGTAAGTGTATTAATCATAGAAATTGCGTCAGCACCCTCTGCTTCTGCTGATTGTGCTATTGAAACAATATCTGTAACATTTGGTGAAAGCTTAATAATAAGAGGTTTTTTACAATATTGACGAACAGCCTTTGTAATTGCTCCAACACTTTCGCAGGATGTACCAAACTGTACACCACCACTTTTTACATTAGGGCAGGAGATGTTTAGTTCTATCATATCAACATCAGTTTCAGAAAGTTTTTCTGCCATTTTGCAGTAATCCTCGTAACTATTGCCGGCAATATTTGCAATAATTACAGTGTTCTGCTCTTTAAGCCATGGCAAGTCCTCTTTTATAAAGTGGTCAACACCGGGGTTCTGTAAACCTACAGCATTAAGTATGCCTGACGGAGTTTCTGCTATTCTTGGTGCAGGGTTTCCCATACGAGCCTGTAATGTTATACCTTTACACGAAATACCGCCAAGCACTGACAGTGGATAAAACTCGCTGTATTCGTGACCAAAGCCGAATGTTCCCGATGCAGCTATAAGCGGATTGTTAAATTCAACACCTGCTACATTTACTTTTAAATCTGCCATTACCAAACAACCTCCTCAGCATTATATACAGGACCTTTCTTACAAACGTGGCTATGTTCAACATTTCCGTCTTTATCAAGAGTTTTGCAGGCGCATACAAGGCAAGCACCTATACCACAGCCCATTCTTTCCTCCAAAGATACCTGACAAGGCTTATTGTTTTCCTTACAAATTTGGGCAATAGCTTTAAGCATAGGTGTAGGGCCACAAGAACATACCATATCCACATCGTCTATAATATCCTTTAAAATATCTGTGGTAAAACCGTGAATACCTGCACTGCCGTCATCTGTAGCAACATAAACCTTACTACATACCTTTTCAAAATCTTCTGTAAGAATAATGGCGTCTTTGTTTCTAAAACCAAGTACCGCAACAGCATTGGTTGCCTGTTTTGCACTGTAAAGCATAGGAGGAACACCAATACCACCGCCAACAAACGCCACCTTTTTATCTTTTGGTATAGTAAATCCGTGTCCAAGTGGTGCAAGAATGTCAATATCATCACCAACCTTGCTTTGTGACAGGATTTCTGTACCTTCACCTTTTACCTGAAAAACTATTCTCAAAGTTTTAGCTGTAGCGTCACAAATAGATATTGGTCTGCGTAATGTTTTACCGGGTACAGCAATGTGTGCAAATTGTCCTGCCTGTGCCTTTTCTGCAAGCTCAGGACATTCCAAAACAAAGTCAAAAATGCCCTTTGCAATTTCTTCTTTTTTTATTAATTTAGCGTTAGATGTATTGTACTTCATACAACATAACCTCCCGAGGTTTTTATCAACAATATTATAACATAAATATACATTTATGCACAACTAATATTTTAAATGCTGTTTAGTATAATGTATATTTTTATTATAAAGGTCAAAATAATAAATTTTTTTAAAAAATTAGAAATCAAGAGTAATCAGCAGTATTTTAAAGAAAACAAGAGGAAATAAAGGTTAATGCTTTGGAATTTGATTTTTATTGACTTTGACTTTAATTGACCAATGATATACAATATAGTCAAAGGTCAGGGAAAATCAAACAGTAAAGGTCAAAGAAAGTTAAAAATTAATTTACTTATAGTTTGATTATCCTTTATATTTAACAGCTATAATCTCAATAAGAGGTGAGAAAAATGAGAATGAGCGACATAGTTGCAGAATATATTAAGAATATGCTTGATGAATGTGATGGTACAGCAGAGATTCAGCGTAATGAACTTGCAAACAATCTTGGCTGTGTGCCAAGCCAGATTAATTATGTTTTAAGTTCACGTTTTACTCAAGAAAACGGTTATGTGGTAGAAAGCAGGCGTGGTGGTGGCGGATATATTCGTATTACTCGTGTACATTTTTCTACAGGGCCGGGCAACATTATAATGCACATTGTAAATTCTATAGGCGATTCGCTGGACGCTACTTCAGCAAACATTATTCTTGAAACCCTAATGACAAGACAGATAATATCACCACAGGTTGCAAGGATAATGTCATCTGCTATAAGCGAAAGAGCCTTTGCAGATATTCCAAAGCAAATGAGAAATACAGTAAGGTCAACGGTACTTAAAAATATGTTGCTTACAATTAAAAATTAAATTTAAATAATAAATTATATTGATTATAAACCACGACAGGAGGAAAATTTATGATTTGTGAATTATGCGGAAAGCATCAGGCTACAACCCACGTTAAGTCAATGGTAAACGGAGAATATACAGAAATGTGGCTTTGTCCCGAATGTGCAAAGTCAAAAGGCTTAGGAAATATATTTACACACACAGCAACGGATTTCAGCAGTTTTTTGGGTAGCTTTTTTGGTGAGGGTTTACCGTCACGCACAAGTGCCACACGTTGTAAATCCTGTGGTTCGTCTTTTGCAGATATAGCAAGGTCTGGTATGGTAGGCTGTGCAGAGTGTTATACAAACTTTTATGATGAACTGTTGCCGTCAATACAAAAAATACACGGTAATATACAGCATACAGGCAAGGTGGCGTCAAATGCTGATGCACAAGTAAAAGTGGCAAGAGAAATAGAAAAAGTCAGACAGGAACTTGCAAAGGCTGTTAGTGAACAGAATTTTGAGCTTGCAGCCAAGCTGAGAGATAAAATAAACGAGATGGAGGAGGGCAATAACAATGGCAAATAAATGGTATGAAAAAAGCGGTGCAGAGGGCGATGTTGTAATCAGCTCCCGTATAAGACTTGCAAGAAACTTAAACGGCTATCCGTTTCCACATCTGCTTAATCTTCAGCAGAAAAACGAGATTGCAAACAAGGTAAAAGACGCTCTCGAAAATAGCAACTCCTACATTGCAAAAACCTTTAAGTTTATAAATATGTCACAGCTTTCGCCTGTTGAAGCAACTTCGCTTGCAGAAAGACATATTATCAGTCCTAACTTTGCAAAGAACAGAGCAGGCAAATATCTCTTGATTTCTGATGATGAGTCAATAAGTATTATGATAAATGAAGAGGACCATTTGAGAATACAGGTTCTTTCAGAGGGACTATCACTTAAAGAGGCTTATGAAGTTGCAGATAAGATAGATACATTGCTAGACAACAAGCTTGGCTTTGCATTCCACAACAAGCTTGGTTATTTAACACAATGTCCTACAAACCTTGGAACAGGACTAAGAGCATCTGTAATGCTACATTTACCTGCGTTGCAGTCAGGCAGTGTGATTAACCGTCTTGAAGATAACCTTTCAAAAATAGGCTTAACACTTCGTGGTACATTTGGTGAAGGAAGTGAAGCACAGGTTGGATTATATCAGCTTTCAAATCAGGTTACACTTGGTCTTTCTGAAGAAACAGCCATAAAAAATCTGCACAGTGTAACAATGCAGATTATTGGCAATGAACGAGAGGCAAGAGCACAGCTGTGTAAGCATATTGACACTCAGGACTATATTATGAGATGCTTTGGTACTCTTAAATATTCACTTATGCTGAATAATAAAGAAAATCTTTCTATGTTGTCAGCAATCAGACTGGGTATATCTCAGAAGTTGATTGACAATATTTCGTTTGACACTATTAATACACTTATGGTGGAACTTCAGCCTGCCACACTCACTAAAAAAGCAGGTAAAGAGCTTACACCACAGCAAAGGGATAAACTAAGAGCAGAGCTTGTGAAAAAGCATATATAAAAGTATACAAAATTATTCTTCGACAAAAAATTAATTAAAAAAGATTTAAAATTTAAAATGAGTATTATGAAAAATAAAAAATTTGGAGGTTTGATTTATGTATAAATTTAATGGTTTTACAGACAATGCCAACAAGGCTATGAATTACGCTATTGAAAATGCACAATCATTAGGTCACACATATATTGGCACAGAGCATATTCTGCTTGGCTTGTTGCAGGAGAATTCAGGTGTTGCCTCTGTAGCACTTGAAAATTCGGGTGTAACCTTTGAGGCAGTCGAGAATAATATAAAAGAAAAAATAGGAGTAGGCAGTACAACAAGGCTTACAACAGCCGACCTTACTCCAAGAAGTAAAAGAGTTATACAGATGGCATTGGTAATAGCATCTAACCTACATCATAATTATGTTGGCACAGAGCATTTGCTTATTGCTTTGCTTGAGGATAGCGACAGCTATGCGGTAAGAATGATTAATGAAATAGGTGCAAGGCCTGCCGATGTTGTAGAAAATATAAAAAATCAACTTCAAAGTGAAAGCGTAACTGGCTTTACAGGCAATACAGAACATACAGCTGAAAGTGGCAACGGAAAAACAGATACTCTTGACAAGTATGGTACAGACCTTACTGCAAAAGCTAAAAAGGGTGAGATTGACCCTGTTATTGGCAGAAAAAAGGAGATTGAAAGAGTTATACAGATTCTTTCAAGACGTACCAAAAACAATCCCTGTCTTATAGGTGAACCCGGTGTAGGTAAAACAGCTGTAGCTGAAGGACTTGCACTGAAAATTGCAAACAATGAAGTTCCCGATTTGCTACAGGGCAAGCGTGTTGTTTCGCTTGATTTAACAGGTATGATTGCAGGTACAAAGTACCGTGGTGATTTTGAGGACAGAATAAAGGGTGCTATTGATGAAGTGAAAAACGCAGGAAATGTAATTTTGTTTATAGATGAACTTCATACAATAGTTGGTGCAGGCAGTGCTGAAGGTTCTTCAGATGCCGCCAATATTCTAAAACCATCACTTGCAAGAGGTGATTTTCAGGTAATAGGTGCTACTACTCTTAATGAGTATAGAAAATATATAGAAAAGGACTCAGCCTTGGAACGTCGTTTTCAGCCTGTAACAGTAGGAGAACCTACACAGGAAGAAACAATAGAAATTCTGAAGGGTTTGCGTGACAGATACGAGGCACACCACAAGGTTAAAATTACAGATGAGGCAATTAATGCAGCTGTTAAGCTTTCTGCAAGATATATCAATGACAGGTTTTTGCCGGATAAAGCAATAGATTTGATAGACGAATCAGCGTCAAAAGTTCGTTTGCAAGACCATACCGAGCCTGAAGAAATTAAGGCTCTTGTAAAAGAAATTGAAAGGCTTGAATCAGAAAAAAGTGCCGCAGTAAATGCCCAGAAGTTTGAGGAAGCTGCAAAGCTGAGAGATGCCGAAAAAACAGCAAGGGAAAAACACGAAAAAGCTTTACAGGAATGGAAATCTCAAAAAGGCGAAATTACAAACGAGGTTACAGAGGAAGACATAGCCACTGTTGTATCTGGTTGGACAGGTGTCCCTGTTTCTCAGCTAACAGAAGAAGAAAGCGAAAGATTGCTTAAAATGGAAGATATTCTTCATAAGAGATTAATAGGTCAAAATGAAGCTGTATCTGCTGTTGCAAAATCAATCAGACGTGGCAGAGTTGGACTGAAGGACCCAAAGCGACCAATAGGTTCATTTATCTTCTTAGGTCCTACAGGTGTTGGTAAAACAGAGCTTTGCAAGGCTCTTGCTGAGGCAATGTTTGGTGATGAAAACAATATGATAAGGCTTGATATGTCGGAATTTATGGAGAAACATACGGTATCTAAGCTTGTTGGTTCACCTCCGGGATATGTTGGTTATGATGAGGGTGGTCAGCTTACAGAAAAAGTAAGACGCAACCCATATTCTGTAATTCTGTTTGACGAAATCGAAAAGGCTCATCCTGATGTGTTTAATATGTTGCTTCAAATTCTTGATGATGGTAGACTTACAGACTCACAAGGCAGGCTGGTAGATTTCAGAAACACAGTTATTATAATGACCTCAAATGTAGGTGCAAGATATATAACACAGCAAACATCAAACGAACTGGGATTTGCTTTTGATGACGAGAAAAATAAATCTAAAAATGATTTTGATAAAATAAAAGAAACCGTTATGGGCGAACTTAAAAACACTTTCCGTCCTGAATTTTTAAACAGGGTAGATGATATTATTGTGTTTACAAAGCTGTCTGATACAGAGATTGGTGAAATTGCAAGGCTTATGCTTACATCTCTTACTAAAAGATTGTCAGATATGGAAATATCTCTAGTTTTTACAGACGAAGCAATTAAAAAGATTGCAAAAGTTGGCTTTGACCCTGTTTACGGTGCAAGACCTTTAAGACGAGCAATAAGCTCCAATATAGAAGATAAAATCAGCGAAGAAATTCTTGAAGGCAAAATTAAAGCAGGTAACAAAGTAGAGTGTAGTGTTGCTGACGATAAATTTGTGTTTAACAAATTATCTTAATTTCTTAATTATCAATTACAGTTTAAACTGTAAAAATAAATAAAGTAAGTCCCCGAAACTTATTTTATACTAAACACCATTTAAATTATTGAAAAGATTATCTAAAAAGATTGTACAGAGCTATAAGAAATATATTGTCTGTTAAATTTTTTGATAAAAATTCATTTAATTTAAATGGTGTTTTTTATAGGCAGTTTTTAATTTCTTTATATATCTTAGGTTAAGTACAATTAAAAAACAAGCAACAGCTTAATTGCCATTGCTTGTTTTTACTTTTCTTATTTTAGATTTTCCGAACTATTAACATAGAACTAAATTATTTATTCAATAGTGTTGCCTGGGAATTTTGGAATACCGGCAAATCCCTGCTGTAAATCCTCATCAGTAGGAATATAATCGCTCATTTCACCATCATTAAATCTCTGATATGCAAACATATCGAAATATCCTGTACCTGTAAGACCAAATACGATTGTTTTTTCCTCACCGGTTTCCTTACATTTAAGGGCTTCATCAATAGCTACTCTTATAGCATGACTGCTTTCAGGTGCAGGTAAAATACCTTCAACTCTCGCAAACTGTTCAGCAGCAGCAAATACAGAAGTCTGTTCAACAGAGGTTGCTTCCATAAGACCATCGTGATAAAGCTGTGACAAAACAGAATTCATACCGTGGTAACGAAGTCCACCTGCGTGGTTTGCCGATGGAATGAAGTTACTGCCCAAAGTATACATTTTAGACAAAGGACAAACCATACCTGTATCACAATAGTCATAAGCAAATTTACCTTTTGTAAAGCTAGGACAAGATGCAGGCTCAACAGCGATAATTCTGTAGTCAGCCTCACCTCTTAGTTTTTCTCCTACAAATGGAGAAATAAGACCGCCAAGGTTAGAACCGCCACCTGCACAGCCTATAATTATATCGGGCTTAATTCCGTATTTATCAAGTGCTGTTTTAGTTTCAAGACCTATTACAGATTGATGCAGAAGTACCTGATTCAGTACACTACCAAGCACATATCTATAGCCTTCTGTAGATGTTGCAGATTCTACAGCCTCAGAAATTGCACAACCTAAGCTACCTGTAGTACCCGGATGAGCCTCAAGAATTTTCTTACCAACATTTGTTGTAGTAGATGGTGAAGGTGTAACACTTGCACCGTATGTTCTCATAACCTCACGTCTGAATGGCTTTTGTTCATAAGAAACTTTTACCATAAAAACTTTACAATCCAGACCAAAGTATGAACAAGCCATAGAAAGAGCAGTACCCCACTGACCTGCACCTGTTTCGGTAGTAACACCCTTTAAGCCTTGTTTTTTAGCATAATAAGCCTGTGCAATAGCACTGTTAAGTTTATGACTTCCACTTGTGTTGTTACCTTCAAACTTATAGTAAATCTTAGCTGGTGTATCAAGTGCTTTTTCAAGAAAATATGCTCTTATAAGCGGTGATGGACGATACATTTTATAAAAATTCTGAATTTCCTCAGGAATATCTATATAGGCAGTGGTATCGTCAAGTTCCTGTTCAACTAATTCTTTACAAAATATAGGAGAGAGTTCTTCAGCTGTCATAGGCTGATATGTTTCAGGATTTAACAGTGGAGCAGGTTTAACTTTCATATCTGCACGCACATTATACCACTGTGTAGGAATTTCGTTTTCATCAAGATAAATTTTGTATGGGATTTTTTTATCTTCCATTGGGTTCAACCTCCAAATGTATTTATAGTTGTCCAAAAATTCAATAAAATAAACAACTGTGTTATCAGCATTGTATCATATAATCAGTAATTTGTCACCATTTTTGCAAAATAAATACATCAATATTATACACCTGTAATATCTTTTATTACCTCTCCTGCAATTATAAGACCTACAACAGAAGGCACAAAAGCTGTACTTCCTGGAGCTTTTTTACGTTCTGTGTTTATTTCAGCTGAATTAGATAAAGAAGTTTCAATAGGAGTTAATGGCTTTTCTTTTGAATAAACCACCTTTAAATTTTTTATTCCTCTTTTTTTCAATTCGTTTCGCATAACCCTTGCAAGAGGACATACAGAGGTTTTATAAATATCTGTAACTTCAAAAGCGGTAGGGTCAAGCTTGTTACCTGCTCCCATAGAGCTTATTATAGGTGTGTTTGACTTATTTGCATTTAAAATCAATTCTATTTTACCTGTAACAGTATCAATGGCATCTACAATGTAATCATATTCAGAAAAATCAAACTGCTTTGCTGTGTCAGGCATATAAAAAGTTTTATAGGTACGAACCTGTATGTCAGGATTAATATCTTCTATGCGTTCTTTTGCAACATCAACCTTATACCTGCCAATAGTTTTATGTGTTGCAATAATCTGGCGGTTAATATTGGATAAACATACTATGTCATTATCAATCAGGTCAATAGCACCCACACCACTTCGTGCAAGTGCTTCAACGGTAAATCCACCAACACCGCCAACGCCAAAAACCGCTACTTTTGAATTGTAAAGCTTCTCCATTGCCACTTTACCAAAAAGTAATTCTGTTCGTGAAAATTGCTCATTCATACTTTTTCTCCTTACTGCAAATAAACTCTGACTGTTATTATATTATACTTTTTTCATCTTTTCAAATAATCATACAAATATCTTTGCTAATATTTTTTGAACATAAGTGGAATTTTTTATGTAGATATGATATAATATGAACTACTTTTATGATTGAAAGAGGTAATTATGGAAAAAGATACAAAATCTTTAAAAATTTTAAAAAAATATAACACACGATGAGATTATAAAAGAAATAAAACAGTTGTCGTCAGAAATTCAGCTTGAAGATACAGTAAAAGCATTTTTATACAGGTTTTCTATTAGGTTTGTTTATGATATAAACACCTGATACCACCAGAATTGAAGCTGGTATATATTTAAAATAAAATGTTTCGCCCAGTATTAAGCAGGATAGAATTGCACCAAATATAGGAATGAGTGAATTGAAAATTGCAATTTCGCCTACAGGATTACAACTGATAAGCTGATTATAAAGAGAAAATCCTATTGCAGAAACTAACACCAGAAGAAAGAGAATAATTATTCCGATAGGAGTAACTTTGTTAAGCTTGCCACCCATTAATATACCTGCAATAATCAATAAAGCACCACCGAAAGAAAGACTTATTCCTGTTGCAACAAGTGGGTCAATCTTTTTGGTAACAACACGTGTTAATATACCACCAAATGCAGAACATAAAGCACTCATAAACAACATACCATCACCTGATAATGTAAAAGCACTATTATCAGATGAACCAAAACTGATATTTATTATCAAAATTCCTGCAAAACCAAGCAAACAACCAACAGCTTTTTTAGCTGTCATATGTTCATTTTTAAATATTATGCAGGCAAGTATTATAAGAAAAAATGTACTCAAAGAATCAATTATAGATGAGCGTGAACCCGGAAGATTTGACAAACCTATATAAAAGAAAAAGTAATGTAATGATGTATTTACAACAGAAAAAAGTGCAAGCCAACCAAAGTTTGATTTACTTCCAATCTTAAAACTTTTCTTAGTAAGTTTTGCTATCACCAAGGTTAATAATCCTGCTATAAAAAATCTGATTCCTGCAAACAATGTTTTTGCACCTGTGTCTGTTGCTTCAATTCCAAAAGAGCTAAAACCAATTTTTATAAACGGGAAAGCAAAAGCCCATGTAAGTGCTGATAGTATAGCAAAAAGTATCACAAATGGTTTTATTTCAAAAATATTCTTTTTATTGGTATTTATATTCTTATCCATACTTAAAATAAACCCTTCTGTTATATTTTTAGATTATAATAATATCACTTATATAATAAAATCACAACTTAAAAACAGATAAATAATAAAGATGTTATTATTGATAAAACACTGTTGTTATGTTATACTTTTATTGTGCAAACTTAAAATATATTTTGTACAAAATATAAAAATTATAGATTTTAAAATTTATTTGGAGGATAAAAATGAATAATAAACAGAAAAACTACAGTCAGGATTTAAGTGAAAAAGAGAAAGAAAGTGTTATGTATTTTATGTGGCTTTTGTTTGAAAATGAACCAACAAGACCAGCTGTTAAAGATATACATAATTCATTAATTGAAAAATTTGGCGAAGTTGATGTAGTATCAGACAGTAATGAACTGTCAAGCTTTGCTATCAAAAAGTATATAAGTGAGTTTAAAGACGCTAAAATACCCACACAATTAGTTATGGGAGATGTAACTCGTTTTGAGCAGGATACAATAAGCGATTTTGAACGAGCACAGCTATGGGATATTCCAAACAGCAATGAACTTTTAGCAGGCTGTACCCATAATATTTTTATTTCAGATATGATGGATACCCTTAACTTTGAGGAAAGAACAGAAATGCTTATGGATTGGCTTGAAGTGGCAGTGGATTTATTTCCGGATTGTGTTGCTGTGTGGATACCGTCAGCAGGTAAGCTTATTTCTGCACAAACTATAAGAAATAATAATTTTTCTCGTGAAAGTAGATTTATACATTATGGTGTAAATGCAAGGTTTTTTAATATTCAGGGCGGTAATGATATGATGGTTGACACAAGAGGAATGTTTGCAATGGGATTGCCTGATATTCAGTGCCACTACCACAGCTTAGACCCAAATGATGTTGTAGGTTATATTTATAACATTGCATCGTATATTTACAGTAGTGGCAATGTTATTGAAAACGGTGACGCAATAGATGGCTTAAAAGATGGCAGAATAGATATGAATGTGCAGTGGAAATGCAGTTACGAAAATTCTCTTGTTCAGCCTGTAAGACCTGTAATTGATATATGTCCGGGACAATATGCTGCTGGCACAAGGTAAATAATGCTGTTATTTACTGTATCCCCAGGGTTTTTGAACGAGTGAACAAATTATGAACAAGCTGTATATTTATCACATATCCGAAACAAAAACGGTATATTTATTCACTTTTTATTTCAGATATTAAATGAATTACGCAACATAAACTAACTTTATTATTCTGAT